>JBDHAL010000006.1:0-36245 GCA_039588075.1 Gemmatimonadota bacterium
TCCATCGAGGTGCTTCTCTCGTACAGCTCCAGCAGCTGCTTGCCTGAGAGCTTGTCGACATCCTTCTGCGAGCCAAAGTGATTTTCCTCGACCTCGACGACCCGGTAGGGTCGCTGGCCGGTCGGCTCGCAGAGGAAGAGGATGAGGCGGACGCCCGGCTTGGGTCGCTCCTGCCCAAGACGGACCTTCCAGCGATCGCCATCGACTTTGATGTGTGCCATTTGCTCAGCTTTCCTCCACACCGCCTATGTGTCAATCGCCCTCCGGCTCGACCCGCACACTTTCCGCCAAGCTCCGGCCGAGCGAGCGCTCGCCGCCGCTGATCCGGATCCGGATCGGCCCGCCGAAGGGCTCGTGATCAAGAACGTCTAGATGCGTGCCCGGAAACAGACCCAACTCGGCAAGGTAGCGAAGTCGACCCTCGTCCGCATCGCTCACCTCGCGCACGATCACGCTGGCGCCCTTGGCCATCTCCGATAGCGTCGGGTGACGCCGCTCGGCCAGCTCGCCTTCCGCCGTGGGGATCGGCGAGCCGTGTGGGTCTAGTTCCGGGTGACCCAGGACCGCCGCCATCCGCTCGACCAGCTCGTCGGATGCGGCGTGCTCCAAGCGCTCCGCTTCCGCGTGCACCAGGTCCCACGAGTAGTCCAGCCGCTCGATCAGGTACGCTTCGATCACTCTGTGCCGCCGGATGATCCGCAGCGCTTCCCGCGCGCCTTCCCGGCTCAGCCGGACGCCTCGGTAGGGCTCGTGCACCACCAGTCCCTGCTCGGCCAGGCTCTTGACCATATTGGTCACCGAGGCGGGCGAGCGATCGAGGTGCTGGGCGAGCGCCGACGTACTCACGGCGGAACTTTCGCCCTGCAGAAGCTTTATCGCCTTGAGGTAATCTTCAACGGCGCGGGAGCGGTCAGGTCCTGGAGTCGTCATGATTTTTCGTCCGGGCTAAAAGTCGCCGACCGCCTGTGGCCTGTCAATCGAACGGAAAGAGCGCCCGTGACCGCGTTGACCGAAGGGTATCACCTCGGTAGGTTTGCGCTGTCGGCCGCGGGCCTACGGCTCCCGGCCGTTTCGTGCAGGTGGGAACCCGAATTTGTTATTGAGGTGTGAGGAAGGAATGAGCGACCCGAGAGCGGAAAGCAACGGAGTTGCGTCGGACGTGACGGAGCGGGTCGATCTGCATGTGCACTCGAACCGCTCGGACGGCAGGGCGGATCCGGCGGAGGCGATGGCGGCGGCGAAGGAGAAGGGGCTGCTGGCGGTGGCGTTGACGGACCACGACACGCTGGACGGCGTAGAGGAGGCGGCGCGGGCAGCCGAGGAGTTGAGCCTGGCGTTCGTTCCGGGGCTCGAGTTCTCCGCCTACGATGAATCGGGCTCTACCCACCTGCTGGGGTACTACGTCGATCCGGGTCATGCCGAGCTGCGCGAGTACCTGAGCGGGGCGCTTCGCAGCCGCATCGATCGCGCCGGCCGGATGGTCGAAAAGCTGAACCGGCTGGGCGTCGAGCTCACGCTGGACGAGGTTAGGGCCCAGGCCTCTGGTGACCTGATCGCGCGGCCCCACGTGGCCCGCGCACTGCTAGCCGGCGGCTGGGTGAATAACTACGTCGAGGCGTTTGACCGCCTCATCGCCGACGGCCGGCCGGCCTTCGTTCCGACGCAGCGCATCGAGCCGGCCGAGGCGATTCGGCGCGTCCACGAGGCGGGCGGGCTGGCTGTCCTGGCGCACGGCGGCAGGTCCCACGACGACGCGGCAATCCTCCAGCTGGCGGATTCGGGGCTCGACGGTCTCGAGGTGCTTCACCCGGATCACGGGCCTGTCCAGGTGGAGAGACTGCGCCGGCTGGCGCACGAGCTGGGTCTGTTGGAGACCGGTGGATCGGACTGGCATGGGCCGCACGACAGCCGCCGCGGCCAGCTTGCGTCAATGCCGGTCCCCTACGAATGGTACGAGCGACTGCGCGATGCCGCGGTCGTGGCGAAGGGCGCCTGAGGGGCGCGCTTGGAGGAAGGGAAAATCAGAATGTCAGGCAACGGGGCAGAGAAGACACACGAACTGGTCATCATCGGCGCTGGCCCGGCCGGGCTCACCGCTGGTATGTACGCGAAGCGAGCGGAACTCGACGCGGTGGTCCTGGAGCGCGGTCTGCCGGGCGGCCAGTTGCTGAACACGGACTTGATCGACGATTACCCGGGTCTCCCAGACGTGGATGGTCGGGATCTGGCGGAGCGGATGACGAACCACGCCCTCAAGTTCGGTCTGCAGCTCGACCAGGCGAGCGTGAAAGGAATAAAGAAGCTCGAAGATGGTGACTTCCGTATCACCACCGACGAAGGACCGTCTTACCACGCCCAAACCGTGATTCTCACGGCCGGCGGCACGCCGAACAAGCTCGGGGTTCCGGGCGAGGAGGAGTTTGCCGGCCGCGGCGTGAGTTATTGCGCCATCTGTGACGGCGCCTTCTTCAAGGGCGAGACCATCGCGGTGGCGGGCGGCGGCGACGCGGCAACCGAAGAGGCTGAATTCCTCACTCGCTACGTCGACAAGCTCTACATCATTCACCGGCGCCACGAGTTGCGGGCCCAGAAGATCCTGCAGAAGCGCGTCTTCGAGAACCCTAAGATCGAGATGATCTGGGACACCGTCATCGACGAGGTCGTGGGTGAGGCCAGGGGCATGACGGGCCTGCGGCTCAAGAACGTGGAGACCGGCGACGAGAGCTCCCTCGATGCCACCGGCCTGTTCGTGTTCATCGGGTTCCGACCCAACACCGGCCTGCTCGAGGACCATGCCGAGCACGACGCCGGTGGCTACATCATCAGCGATCGCGACATGCGATCCTCGATTCCCGGGCTTTTCGTCGCCGGCGACGTTCGGGCTCAGCTCACGCGCCAGATTACTACGGCCGTGGGTGATGCGACGACGGCTGTCATTGCAGCGGAGAAGTACCTTACGGAATTGAAGGAAGTGGGAGCGGCTAATTAGGCTGGGAAG
This sequence comes from Gemmatimonadota bacterium, assembly GCA_039588075.1. Taxonomy (GTDB): domain Bacteria; phylum Gemmatimonadota; class Gemmatimonadetes; order Palauibacterales; family KS3-K002; genus JBDHAL01. The sequence goes on from JBDHAL010000006.1 coordinate 2,999, forward strand.
TCGAACTATGGATTACGTGATAACGGAGCACGGAGTTTGGAAGCTGGAGGTTCCGGAGCTTCGGAATTCCAAGGTCCGTGCTCCGTGATCATGTAATCACATTCGAGATTCCCTCGCCGGTATGCGTTGACATGGCGGCACCGATAGCTAGGTTTTGAGTAGAGATAATTGATATTGGCAGAGGTGGAGGATTTATATATGGCGCAGACGCAAGAGGGCGTGATTGTCAGCCTGACGCCGGAGGCGGCGGAGAAGGCGATGCAATTCGTAGCGGAGGAGAACCTGTCGCTGGAGGTGGCGGGTCTGCGTGTGGCGGTTCTGCCGGGCGGATGCTCCGGGTTCCAGTACGGGCTGAACCTGGAGGAAGAGCCACGGGAGGACGACGAGGTGATCGAGTCGGAGGGAGTCCGGCTGTTCGTCGATCCCTTCAGCGCGCAGTACCTGAAGGGCACGCTGATCGGCTACGCCAGTTCGTTCCAGGGTTCCGGCTTCACGTTCAGCAACCCGAACGCAGCGGGTGGCTGCGGTTGCGGCTCGTCGTTCGCGGTTTGACGGACTGTTGTGGCAGGCACGAAGGGCCCGCGCGATTGGCGGGCCTTCGTTTTGGTGCCTGGCCGCCGGAAGTTGAGTGATCTCGCGCAGAGGCCTTATCTTCGGACGACTATGTTTGAGGAGGTAGAGTGAAGATCCTCGGATATCCCGTGGGTCCGTTCCAGGCCAACGCGTACCTCGCGATCTGCGAAGAGAGCGGGCGTTGTGCGCTGGTGGACCCGGGCGCCGAGGCGGAGCGGCTTCTGGTGGCGGCAAAGGAGGAAGGCGCTACCATCGAGTCGATCCTGCTGACTCACGCGCACCTTGACCACATCGGCGGCGTCGCGGTGGCGGTCCGTGAGACGGGGGCGCCGGTATACCTGCATGCGGCCGACATGCCTATCTACCGGGCGGTCCCGGAGCAGGCGCGATCGTTCGGCCTGGAGATGGAAGAGCAGCCGGACCCTGATCGCGAGTTCGAGGACGGGCAGGTGGTGGAGGTGGGAACTTTGAAGTTGGAGGTGAGATATACGCCCGGCCACTCGCCGGGCCACGTGTGTTTGATCGGCGACGGCTTCGCGTTGGTGGGCGATTGCGTGTTTGCCGGCTCGATCGGCCGCACCGATTTGCCGGGCGGCGATTTTCGAACGCTCATGGAATCGATCAACGAGAAGTTGCTGACGCTTCCAGACGAGACGATACTCTACTCGGGTCACGGTCCGGAGACGAGCGTGGGAAGGGAGCGGACGACGAATCCATTCTTGACCGGCGCACTGGGGTACGGCGGATGAGCGAGACGAGCGCGGCGAAGCAGGATCGGATCGAGGCGGAGCGCGAGCGCCGCTGCCTGCGTTGCGGGCAGCAGGCGGCGGACCGTCCCCGCGGGTGCAAGGGTGGTAAGTGCTCGAATTGCGGGCACCCCTATCCGCTGGGCGACTGTTCCGACTAGAATTCCTGCCGAGTATGGCTACTGCGAAGAAGATCCCGAGCACGATGGCTGGCGCCGAGCCGCGTTTGGAGCAGCTAAGGGCCGCGCTCCAAGACGGCGAACGGCTGCTCATCCTCACGCACGACAATCCCGATCCGGACGCGCTGGCAAGCGCCTTCGCGCTCTCGAAGCTGGTCGAGACGTTCGACGGGGTGGCGGCCAGCATCGGGTTCGGGGGCTTCGTGGGCCGGGCCGAGAACAGCACGATGGTCCGGTTGCTGGGGTTGCCGGTGACGCCGACCTGGGCGGTGAGCTTCGACGACGTCGATCTGATCGCGCTGGTGGATACGCAGCCGGGGACGGGTAACAACTCGCTGCCGGACACGCGGGAGGCGGCCGTCGTCATCGACCACCACCCGCTGCGCGACGAGACGAAGTTGGCGAAGTTCTGGGACGTGCGGCACGATGTCGGATCGAGCTGCACGATCCTCACCCAATACCTGCAGGCGGCGGGCGTTCAGCTCACCGGTGACGTGGCGACGGCCCTCTTTTACGGGATCCAGTCGGAGACGCAGGATTTGGGGCGCGAGGCGGAGCAGTCCGACATCGACGCCAGCCTCGCCCTGTACCCGGGCGCCGACCGCGAGCTGATCTCGCGGATTCGCTACCCCGACTTGTCGCGTCCCTATTTTCGGTCGCTGCACCGCTCGCTGGAGCGGTCGCGGACGCGGGGGCCGGTTGTCATCTCGTACGTAGGGAAGCTCGACTACCCCGACCTGGTGGCGGAACTGGCCGACTTCTACCTGCGCTTCGAGGGCGCGTACTGGTCGTACTGCATCGGGATATTCCAGGACGACATCCTCATATCGATCCGCACTTCGCTGCGCGACGCGGCGGCGGGCCAATTGCTGCGGCGCGTGGTTGGCAGCGAAGGCAGCGCCGGCGGCCACGGCATGATGGCGGGCGCCCGCGTCCCCGTCGGTCACCTTTCCGCCGAGGACGCCCGGCTGAAGAGCGAGGAACTGGTCAACCGGTTCATCAAGGAGCTGGGCGTAGAAGACGAAGTGGGTGGCGCGCTCCTGGAGTCCACCGGGCAGGGAGGGGCCTGATCGGAGACCCGATGTTACGCGTTGGCCTGACTGGAAACGTCGGCGCCGGCAAGTCTACTGCCGTCTCTCTCTTCGCCAGCTGGGGCGCCACCGTAGTCGACACCGACGTCCTTGCCCGCGAAGTGGTTCAACCGGGCAGCCCGGCGCTGGAGAGGATCCGCGAAATTTTCGGCGAGCAGATGATCGACGAAGCGAGTGGGCTGGACCGAGCCGCGATGCGCGCCCTCGCCTTTTCCGATGCCGGCGCGAGGGAACAGTTGGAGGCGATTCTGCACCCGGCGATCCGTGCGCGAAGCCGCGAGTTGATGGGCGAGGCGGAAACTCGCGGCGATCGAATCGTCATCGGCGTGGTCCCGCTCCTCTACGAGACGGGGATGGACAAGGAGTACGACGTCGTGCTGCTCATCGACGCGCCGCTCGAAACCCGCATCGAACGCCTGGTCGGCAAGCGGGGCCTCAGCGCCGAAGAAGCGCGCGCCATGGCGGCGGCTCAGATGCCCGCCGAAGAGAAGCGTGCTCAGGCCGACTTCATCATCGACAACGACTCCGATATCACGACTCTCGAGCGTCGCGCCTGGGAGACCTGGAAGGAGATCGAGAAGCTGGGCCGCGCGGCATGAGCCTGCTGCGCCTCGACCTCCACATCCATTCACGCGCCTCGCACGATTGTCTCAGTGACTACTCCGATGTCGTGGCGGCAGCGCGGGCGAGGAATCTCGACCGCATCGCCATCACCGATCACAACGAGATCGAAGGCGCCTTCCGCGTCCGCGACCTGGCTCCCGACCTGGTGATCGTCGGTGAGGAGGTCAAGACTGCCGAGGGCGTCGACGTCACTGGCCTCTTCATCTCGAAGAAGATCCCGAAAGGCACCCCCGCGCTGGAGACCGCCCAGGCCATCCGTGAGCAGGGCGGCCTCGTCTACGTCCCGCACCCATTCGCCGGCGGCAAAGGTCTCGGCCCCGAGGTGCTCGAGGCCATCGCCCCATGGGTCGACATCGTGGAGATCTTCAACGCTCGCATCCACAAGCCGGCGCTCAATCAAAAGGCCGTTGACTGGGCTCGGGAGAGGGGGCTTCCCGGCGGCGCCGGTTCCGATGCACACACACTGCGGGAGATCGGGCGCGGGGTCATCGAGGTGCCCGACTACGATGGAAAGGACGGCTTGCTCGAGGCGCTGCGCTCCGGCGCCGTCGTCGGCCGCTACTCGAGTTACCTGGTTCATCTCGCGAGCACCTGGGCGAAGGTCGTTCCTCACTAGCGTTGTGGGGAATTCTCGAATGCTGATTCCGGGATTACGGAATTAGGGAGTTTGGAAGTTGGATTGGCTTCGGATTTCCCAACTCCCCCAATCCGTAATCCCGGAGTCAACATTCGAGAATTCCCGACACTGACTTCCTTGACACCGCAGCAGGGGGCGTCTAGAGTGTCGCGTCCCTAGAGGCCTCTTTACCCAACATCGGAAGCTTATGGATTTCCTAGAGAACGTCGTCAACAGACTATCGGAGTACATCTGGGACCGAGGAATTCCGTTCGGGGAGCAAGAGATCCCCTGGGTCATCATCGCCCTGCTGGGCACCGGGATCTTCCTGACGGTCCGTCTCGGATTCCTGCAGCTCCGCAAGCTGGGACACGGGTTCGCGGTCACGTCGGGGAAGTACGACGACCCCAACGAGCCGGGTGACGTATCGCACTTCCAGGCCCTGACCACGGCGCTCTCGGCGACGGTGGGGATCGGCAACATAGCCGGCGTCGCCCTCGCCATTCACTGGGGCGGACCGGGGGCGTTGTTCTGGATGTGGGTGACCGCGCTGCTGGGAATGGCGACCAAGTACTCTGAGGTGACCCTCGCTCAGCACTACCGGCAGGTGGAGAAGCCGGACCTCGACCCACACAAGTGGGAGGGGTCGGTGTCTGGCGGCCCGATGTACTACATCGAGCGCGGGCTCGGGCCGGCCTGGAAGCCGCTCGCCGTGTTCTTCGCGCTGATGCTGGGCACGACGGCGTTTCTGACCGGGAACGCCATCCAGGCGAACACGGTGGCCGACACGATCAATACGCAATTCGGCGTATCCCCCTGGATCACCGGCCTCGTGACCTCGACCATCGTGGCCCTGGTGATCATCGGCGGCATCAAGCGGATTGGTAGGGTGACCGGGATCCTGGCGCCGGTGATGGCTGCCATCTACGTCACAGGCGCGCTGACCATCATCCTGCTGAACTACGAAATGGTGATCCCGACCTTCGGGCTCATCTTCCGCGAGGCGTTCAGCCCTTCGGCAAGCATTGCGGGCTCGGGGATGGGCGTGTTTCTGCTCACGATGATCTGGGGCGTGAAGCGCGGACTCTTCTCCAACGAGGCGGGGCAGGGCTCGGCGCCCATCGCGCACGCGGCTGCCAAGACTGACGAGCCCGTCTCCGAGGGCGTCGTCGCTCTCGTCGAGCCGTTCATCGACACCATCGTGATCTGCACGATGACGGGCCTGGTCATCATCCTGACAGGCGTTTGGGATATGCGGATCTCCACCCACCTCACCCTGTACGGCGGCGACATCTCGTATGTCGTCGAGGAGACCGGCGGAGGCTACGACGACTTCTTGGGCACCGAGATCCGTGTGGAGGACGGCCGCTACGTCGACTCCGGCCCAACGGCTGGGCGGGTGGCCTGGCACGAGGTCCCCGTGGAGCCCCTCTATCTCGACGGTCAGCATACCACTCTCTTCACCGGCGTCATCTACCCCGACCGGGAGATCGCGGTCTTCACCGGCGACCTCGAGTACCGGGACCTCTGGGGAGATGCGGTGGAGAGCGGCGCGCCGCTTACGATGCTCGCGTTCCAGCAGGGACTGTACGGCGACCTCGGGATGTTCATCGTGATCCTCAGCGTCTTCCTGTTCGCGATCTCCACCGCCATCTCGTGGAGCTACTACGGCGACCGCTGCGCGAACTATCTGTTCGGAACACGGATGATCCTTCCGTACAAGTTCGTGTTCGTCATCATGCACTTCGTGGGGTCGGTTCTGTCGCTGGCGGTGGCGTGGACACTCGGTGACGTGTTCCTAGGGATCGTCATCTTGCCGAACCTGCTGGCGCTGATCCTGCTCTCGCCGAAGGTCTACCAGCTGACGAAGAGCTATTTCGAGCGAAAGCCGTGGATCGAAAACCGCGAGGCGCATTTGCGCTACAAGCAGCAGCGGGGGCCGATGTAAACCGGTTTCCCCCTATGCCGAAGGTTCCTTCCCACCGCCGAGAGGCGGCGCGCGAGATCGCCGGGCGGCTGAAGTCCGCACGCTCGATAGCCATCGCCACCCACGTGGGCGGTGACGGTGACGGCTGGGGCTCGGCCTGCGCGCTCGCTCATCACTTTGCTCCGAGAGGCGTCGACGTCAGGTTGCTGGCCGGGACTCCGATGCCGGATCGTTTCGATTTCATGTTGCCGGAGGGGTTTGTGACGCTGGCACCCGACGGGACAGGAATCGAGGCGCTGGAGACGGCGGACGTCCAGCTGGTGGTAGACGCGTCGGAGTACGGGCGCTTGGGCGAGTTCGGCCCGCATTACGACGCGGAGCGGACCATCGTCATCGATCACCACGCGGTGGCGACGAAGCAAATCGAGGCGTGTGTTTCACTCATCGATCCCAGCGCGGCGGCGACGGCGGAGCTGATCTACGACGTGCTGGCGCAGGGCGGCGAGCCGATCGGAGCGGGTACGGCCTCAGCTCTGTACGTAGGCCTGGTGATGGACACGGGCTCGTTCCGCTACTCCAACTCGACTCCGCACGCGCACCGGCTCGCCGCGGTGCTGATCGAAGCGGGCGCCGATCCGGAGGCGCTCTACCGTCCGCTGTTCGCCAACCTGAAGCAGTGCGAGCTGGGTACGCTACGGGCCGCGCTGGAAGGTCTGCAGGTAGATGACGAGCTGGGGCTAGCCTGGAGCGTACTCGGGCTTGACGTGGTGAAGCTTTGCGGGGCACTGGATGAGTACGAGGGGATCATCGACCACATCCGCAACATCGAGGGCGTTGAGATTGCCGTACTCTTCCGAGAACGCGAAGGCGGTGAGGTGAAGGTCTCGTTCCGCTCCACCGGCACGGCGGACGTGGCGTCGGTGGCTGGCGTTTTCCAGGGTGGCGGCCATAAGAAGGCGTCCGGCGCGACGCTGAGCGGCGCTCTGCAGGAAGTCACCGAGCGGGTCTTGGAAGAGTGCCGGGTGGCGCTTCGGGAACGATCCGAAGCTGAGGCTTGAACGGCGGGCGCTCAGGCCGTATTGTTGAGGTGGTAAGCAGGGTGGGTGATGGCCGTAAGTCGGCCGACCAAGCGAGGTTCCGGCAGCGGGGATGAGGGCATCCTGGGAACCCGGATGCAGCAGCCTGTGATGGCGTGCTGGGGAGGTGGAGGCTGGTGAGCTTGCATCGGACTATTGGACACAAGAATGGTTCTAGACGTCGAGTGCTTCTAAACGGGACCAAGAGTTCTTCCAGGCCCGAACGGGCCGTCCCGATCGACCTTCGACTCCGGGCCATAGCCGAAAACGTCCCCGCCTCAGACATCGACGAGGTGTGGGTCTTCCCGCCACTTCCAAACCGCGACTTCGCCTGCGAGTTCATCGTACTTCTTTGCTACGATGGTGGTGAAGATCGCCGCCGCATTGTGACGTCCCACGTGGATGCCCAGTTTCGAGATCCCGAAAGCGAAGAGTTCGAGTGGGTCCAGCGGGTCCGCGAGCACGGCACGGCGCCACAGCGATGGATCGCCGAGATGCCCGACCGCTTGCTCGGTCGACTCGCCGAGTCCGGCACCCCGGCGGTCTTCCGGGTCGGAGGTCGGGACGACGCCTTGGAAGAGACCTTCCAGGCCTGCGCCAAGAGCGGAAACGGCAATGGAAACGGAAACGGCCACAGCGTGCTCGACCCGAACTCTGCTATCGGTATTGACAGCCGCGCTGAGCCAGTAGTAACTTTTAGTACTATTATTGAGTTTTCTGACGCCGGTGAACACACCGAACCGAGCGAGTAGTACCATGGAAGTCGCGGCAAGAAGTACCAAGGAAGAGCGGTTGCGCAAGGCGCTCGAGGCGAGCGGCCACAGGCATACCGCTCAGCGCGCAGCGATCTACCGCTATCTGAAGGGCGTCACAACGCACCCCACGGCCGACGAGATCTTCACCCAGGTGAGGGAAGTACTACCCGAGATCAGCCTGGCGACGGTCTACAAGGCTCTGGAGGCGTTCGTGGAGTCGAGCGTTGCCCGCAAGCTGGCATTGGGCGGCGGCCCGGCCCGCTACGACGGCCGAATCGATGACCACGATCACGTCCGCTGCTTGAAGTGTGGTGCGGTACGCGATGTGGTCGGATCGCACGACTCGGAGCTGATCCGGGGGCTCGATGGCGACGATGGTTTCGAAATACTGGACTATCGTCTGGAGCTGATCGGCTACTGCTCGAGGTGCCAGCACTAGTCCGAGCGAGTTGCGCGGACAACTATCCAGATACGACCCGGGGCTTGGCTCGGGCCCTGAGGGATTATACATTGCGCGGCCTTACTTTTCGCAGGGCCGCGCTTTTCTTTTTGGAGCTGACCAGTGGCGAGTAATTCGTTCGTGCCCAGGAAGATCTTCTTGACCAAGGGTGCCGGGATTCACCGCGAGCGTCTCACATCGTTCGAGATGGCACTGCGCGATGCTCGCATCGCCCGCTACAACCTCGTAAACGTTTCGTCCATCTTTCCACCGCATTGCGAGTTGATCGAACGGGAAGACGGGCTCGAGCAGTTGTCGCCGGGCCAAATCGCTTTCGCTGTCATGTCGCGGCTGGATACCAACGAACCCAGCCGGCTCTGCGCCGCCAGCATAGGCGTGGCGATCCCCAAGGATTCGGCACAGTTCGGATATCTCTCGGAACACCACGCCTATGGCCAGGACGAGCGGACGGCCGGCGACTATGCCGAGGACCTTGCCGCGACCATGCTGGCCACGATTCTCGGTGTCCCGTTCAATCCGGACGAGGCGTGGAACGAGCGGCGCGCGCAGTGGGAGATGTCCGGCAAGATCGTCAAGACGACTAACGTAACGCAGACGGCGGAAGGCCCCGACGATGGTAAGTGGGTCAGCGTACTCACCGCAGCCGTTCTCCTGCCCTGAGTCGAACCATGTCCGATTTCTCTTGGGAGGACCCCTACGCGTTCCTCGGCTTGGGGGAAGACTATTCGGCGCTCGACCGCGCCCGGGTCGCTTTGCTTCCCGTGCCCTACGAGGCTACGACCTCCTATATGGAAGGAACGCGGCGCGGGCCGGAAGCCATCCTGCAGGCCTCCCGGCACGTCGAGCTCTACGATCACGAACTCGACAGCGAACCTTACCGCGCCGGGATCCATACGTACCCCATCGTCGAGCTCACCGCCGCCGGCCCCGAGGCAGCGCTCGCCGAGTTGAGGGAGAGCTACGCCGACGCCTGCAAGGGCGACCAGTTCGTCATCATGCTGGGCGGCGAGCACACGATTACGCAGGTGCCGGTTTTCCACTGGGCCGACCGCCTGGCCGATGACCTGTGCATCCTCCAGTTCGACGCCCATGCCGACCTGCGCGACAGCTTCCACGGCACCCGCTGGAGTCATGCCTGCGTCATGCGGAGGGTGGTGGACCGTGTGAAGCCCGTAGGTGTCGGCATCCGGGCCATCGACGTGGAGGAGCGCCGGCTGATCGAGGACCTCGGCCTCACCATGGTCTACGGCGAGCAGTTGGGCGAGGCGGGCTGGATGGATCGGGCGCTGGAGGCGCTCGACTCCGACAATGTCTACATCAGCTTCGACGTCGATTTCTTCGATCCTGCCTTTATGCCGTCAACCGGCACGCCGGAGCCCGGCGGCGGAACCTGGCAGCAGGCGATGGCGTTGCTTCGTCGAGTATTCTCCGAGAAGAATGTCGTATCCGCCGATGTCGTGGAGCTGGCCCCGTTGTCGGGTTTGGTTGCGCCCGATTTCTTGGCGGCGAAGTTGGTTTATAAGATGATTGGATACTTAGAAGCCGGTAGAAGCCGGTAGAAGCTGGTAACCGGTAATCGGTGACCGGTAACCGGTAACTTCGAGACTGACGACCAGGAAGAGTCGAGATAGATGCAAGACGGAACGTCGATTGGGATTCTCGTCGCACTCTTGGCTGGACTGCTGTCCTTCCTCAGTCCGTGCGTACTACCTCTGGTGCCGAGCTATGTCTCGTTTATCACGGGGCTGGGGATGGAGGAATTGGAGCAGGGTGGGGAAGGCGTCAAGAAAGTCACGCTGGTTCACGCGCTGCTTTTCGTCGCGGGCTTCACGCTGATCTTCGTTTTGATGGGTGCGTCCGCCACTTTCATTGGCCATCTGCTTCGCACCTACCAGGACATCATCGCTCGGGTCGGCGGCCTGGTGATCATCCTCTTTGGGGTGATGCTGCTGGGCGTGATTCCTATCCCGGCGCTATCGCGTGAGAAACGCTACCAGTTCCAGAACAAGCCGGTGGGTTATGCCGGGACGATGGCGGTGGGCGCCGCGTTCGGGGCCGGCTGGGTGCCGTGCATCGGGCCGATCCTCGGCGCGATTCTCACGCTGGCGGCGACACGCGCCAACGTCGCCGAAGGTACCGGTCTGTTGTTCGTCTATTCGCTGGGGCTGGCGATACCGTTTGTATTGAGCGCCGTTGCGCTGACGGCGTTTCTCTCGTGGTTCCAGAAGTTCCGGCGCTACCTGCGCTACGTCGAGTGGGCGGCGGGCATCTTGCTCATATTGGTGGGGCTATTGCTGGTGACGGGGAAGTTTACGATCCTGGCGGGGTGGCTGATTCAGTTTACGCCGGAATTTTTGATGGAGCACATATAAAGCGGGAATTCCTGAATGTTGATTACTTGATTACGGAATTGGGGAGTTTGGAAGTTGGAGGTTACTTCTTTTCGTGCGAGGGAGTGATATGCGTGGGACATTCTATTGCGTGATCGCGCTGCTGGCGTTGGCGGCAGGCGGGCCGGTTTGGGCGCAGGACGAGGCGACGGAGCCGCTCGAGATCGGCGCCGTCGCGCCGGACTTCGAGTTGCCGGGCGCCACTCGCTACGGCGAGCTCAAGGACCCGGTGAGGCTCAGCGATTTCCGCGGCAAGACCGTTGTGCTCGCCTTCTTCTTCAAGGCCCGGACCAGGGGTTGAACGATCCAGATGCATGCGTACCGTGATCAGTACGCACAGCTCTTCAACGATGGCCAGGATGTCGTCTTGATCGCCATCAGCGCCGACCCGGTGGAAGACCTCGCCTCTTGGGCGCGCGACGACCAGTTCCAGTTTCTCATGGCGAGCGATGCCGGCGCTGAGATCGGCAAGCTGTATGGCGCGCTAGCCGGCCGGCCGGGGATGACGAACCGCAACTTGTTCGTCGTCGGTGCCGATGGCCACATCGCCTGGCGGGCGGTGCCGTTTCGGGAGATCGATCCGACGGCCTATACCGAGCTTGCCGATGCGGTCGATGAGTTGACGCCAGCCGAGAATTGAAGAGCGACAGCCGTCAGCCGTCGCTCGACTGACGTCTAAAGAGGCACTATCGACGACCGACTTTCGACGCCCTACATCCGTCGGACGCCGGACGTGGAGCGTCGCCAATCGCCTCTTTCGCCGGTCGTCGAGCGACCGCTGACGGCTGTCGGCTGTCGACTTCCAACATCCAACATCTAAGGTTCAATCGCCAGCCCAATCGCTGCTTCTATGTCCTGGTCTCCATCCACGCCCGTATAAACCACGACGCCGTCGGCGTTCATAATGACGACATAGCTCGTCGTCGGCGCCATGAACGCACGCACAGCGGCGCCGTCGGCATCCCACAGCACGCGGCCGGGCATCTCGTGATCTTCGAGGTGGCGCCGAACCCTTCGCACGTTTTGGTTCACCGCCACGGCGATGATCAGGAATTCGACCTGGTCGCCGTACCTGGCCTGCGCCACCTGCATGCGGGGGAATAGCGCCTCGCAACGCGGACACCAGGTCGCCCAGAACTCTACCAGCAGCGGTTTCTTGCCGATGTAGTCGCCGAGATCGACCGCGTTGCCCTCCAGATCCTCGACCACCGCCGCCTCGGGCACGGCGCCCACAGCGATGCCGATCTGGTCCTGAGCCGCCAGAGAACCCGACCCTGCGAATAGGAGAAGTAAGGCGGCTAGGAACTGATTCGACAGCCAACAGCCATCAGCGGTCGCTCGACTGACGGCGAAAGAGGCGACTGGCGACGCTCCACGCCCGACCCCCGGCGTCGGACGGATGCAGGGCGTCGAAGGTTGGCCGTCGATAGTTGCCTCTTTCGCCGATAATCGAGCGACCGCTGATGGCTGTCCGATGTCGAATTCCAACATCAAAGGACGGCTCCTGCCTGAACGAAATAGTACTCGGCGACGCCGATCATGATCAGCCCGGCGGCTCTTTTGATCCAAACCATCCAGCGCCCGGAGGCGGGCAGCGCGGCGAGTGTGCCCGAGAAGAGGCCCACGGCCACGAGCAGCGCGGTCATCCCGAGCGAAAACGCGAACAAGTAGATGAACCCGAGCACGGCGCTCTGCGTTCCTGCGACCCAGGTGAGCACGGCGGCGAACGCCGGCGCTCCGCAGGGTGCGGCCACGATCCCCGAGGTCGCGCCGAGCAAGAAGACTGTTGGGAACGAGCCGCCTCTGAGCCGGCTCGCCCACGTTATCAGTCGCCCCGGCGCGCTGACCGGGATCACGTCGAGCATCGCGAGCCCGAAGATCAACAGAAGGTTGCCGATGGTAAATCGCGCCCAGAAGCTGGCCCCGATGCTGCCGAATAGCGACCCGCTGAGGCCGGCGATCACGCCGAGGAAGGCGTAGAACATCGCGAGACCCGACACATAGGTGAGGGTCAACAGCGCGACGCGCTTCCGCGACGCGTTCTCGCCGGCGCTTCCGCCGATGATTCCCACCGTTATGGGGATCATCGGGTAGATGCACGGCGTGAGGCTGGTCAGAACGCCGGCGCCAAACAGAATGCCGAGGGCGATGATCGGCTGGTTCTGGAGCGCGTCGCTCAAGCCCTGAACGGCCAACGGTACCGCAAATGCATATAGGCTCACACGGATATCATAGCATGAACATCGACCATCGAAAACCGAACTCTTTACGCGGTTGGTGCAACGGGGCTGGTCGTTTGTTATCATAAGGTAAGGCGGGCATCCTGGTGGTTGCACGGCAGAGCCGTCGGAGACTGGAGGCTGTTCGGATGGGACAACGTTCTCTCAGATTGGGCAATCAGGGGCCGATTCTCGTTGGCGTCTTGCTGCTGTTGGGGTGCTCCGACGTCGATCGAGGCGATTCGGGCTTTGAGCCTGACGGCAAGAACAGCGGTGGTCGTGGACCCGGTGGCGGGGTTACGGTCACCCCGAACGCGGCAGACCTCGCCGGCTATCACATGGGCGTGGACCCTGCGGGTGGCAGTCGTGAGGCGTGGCTCGTCGAATTGACGGCTGACGACATGCGGGGAAGCATCTACGTCGCGCCACAGCTTATTTCCATCTGCGATTGGAGCGTCGACTCGACCGGTGCGTTCAGTTTCGAGACGGCGATAATACATGAGATCCTGCAATACACCTTCAGCGGCTGGGCGACGGAAGACGGAATCGACGGCGATCTTCGCAGGATAAACCCGCAGACCGGAGCGGTGGACTACTCGCGCGCCGCCGCATTCGATCGCGTGGAGCCGGGGAGCGGTTCTTCATCGGACCTCGACAAGATCACCGGCGTTTACTCCAACCTGAGCCGGGACGAACAATCGGGTGATTTGGTGGGAGGTGAACTCTTCGTCTTTGTGGGCGAGTTGGAGTTTCGCGCCGCTTTGACCCACACGGAAGGTCCGCCCATCGGACCACTCGCCGCAACCGATGTACTCCTCATCGGCGATACGCTCAGCTTCAAGCTTCGCGCTCACGGTTGGGAGCAGAAACTCTCGGTCGTGCTGGTCGAAGACGGGTTGATCCTGGGAGACTCGAGCACAGCCGGGTGGTTCGACCTGGAACAGGGCGCTTTCGTGGGGCGAACTTCGCCGGTGAAAGGATTCTTCGAGGGGGAGAAGTACGGAACCTGCTCGACAACCACCGAAGGATAGAGGCCCCTTACTCCGGCACAACCGCAAGGCCAAGTTCTTTTCCGGCCGCCCGAACCCTTTCGTCCAACGATAGAAGTCGTGTCTCGGGGACCACCGACCGCGCCAGCAGCGCGCTGGCGAGGTGAATGGCGTCCAGAGTTCGTATGGGCTCCCGCGGGAAAGGCCGCCGGGCACGCTCCGAGATCTCCTCGTCGAGATGGAGTATCGTCCAGTGTTCGGAAGCCTGGCGAAGCCGCGCTCGCCTGTCGGCTGCCGCGCCTTCGCTCAGCAGCCCTGTCGCCGTAGCGCGAATCAACACTCGCTCGCTTTCGATCAGCGTCAGTTCCGACGCCAGCACGATTCCCGCTGAGCCGAGCGCTTGGCGCACGTCGCCCGAGCGTGCTTCCCCGAGTAGCCACGCCAGTACGGCGCTCGACTCGGCGTAAACGTTCAACGCTCGCCCCGTTCTCGGTCCAGTAGCCTCGCCGCCTCGCCCTCGCGTAGGACCGGGTCCAGTCTCGGGTAGACCTCGGCGCTGTTGTCGGCACCAAGCCGCGCTTTCCCTCGGTGGGCCAGATCCGCCAGCCCGGGGTAAATGGCCGGTACCGCGCGACCCGGCTGGCGTATCTCGGCCACCACCACACCCCGGTCGGTTACCAGGATCTCCTCGCCGTCCCGGACCCTGCGGATATAAGCGCTGAGGCGGTTCTTCAACTCTCGAATCCCCACGGCAATCATGTCGTAAATGTAGCTACATGTAGCTACATATGTAAAGACGCACGGCTTTCGCTCCCGGAGGCTGAGAAAGCGGGGTCAACAGACTATCAAGGCTGATGGCTGTGGAAGGATGTTTCTAGGCCCGCCCGGCTCCGGCCAGGTCACCGCCCGTATCGATTTCCAGGCTTTCCTCGAGCAGCTGCCGGCGAAGCAGCCGGGCGTAGACGCCATCGGACTCAAGGAGTTCGGCGTGCCTGCCGCGTTGGACGATCTCGCCGTCTTCGACGACGAGGATCAGGTCCGCGTCTTTCACGGCTGAGACGCGGTGTGAGACGATGATGCTGGTGTGGCGTCTGAGAACGTCTTTGAGGCCCCCGAGGATTTGCAGCTCGGTGTGGGTGTCGACGGAAGAGAGTGCGTCGTCGAGGATCAAGACCGGCGCGTCGCGTGTGAGGGCGCGGGCGAGAGTGGCGCGTTGTTTCTGTCCGCCTGACAGGTTGATACCGCGCTCGCCGAGTTGGGTGTCGTAGCCGTTGGGGAAGTCGTCGATGGTATCGGCGAGCTGTGCGATCTCGGCGGCGTTCTGGATGGCATTGTCGTCATCGCCGTTGAGGAGTCCGAAGGCGATGTTACCGCCCAGAGTTTCGGAGAACAGGAACGGCTCCTGCGGCACGATGGCGATGAGCCTGCGAAGCTGTTCGAGGGGGATCTGGCGAACGGGCACGTCGTCGAGCAGGACCTCGCCGTCGTCCGGATCGTAGAGTCGAGGGATGAGCCGGACGATGGAGCTCTTGCCCGACCCGGTAGGTCCGACGATGGCGACGGTCTGTCCCGGGCGGATGGCGAAAGTGAGGTCACGGAGCACGAAGCGCTCGGTGCCGGGATAGCGGAACGACACATCGCGAAACTCGATGGCGCCGCTGGGCTCAGCGACCGGGACTGTTTGCAGCGCGTCGGCGATTGAGGGCTCCCGGCTCATGATCTCCTGAATGCGGCCCATGGAAGCGGCGCCGCGCTCGAAGAGGTTGATGACCCAGCCAAGGGCGATCATCGGCCAGATGAGCTGCATGAGATAGAAGACGAAGGCGACGAAGTCACCGACGGTGATGCGACCCATGATCACGTCGCGACCGCCGACGCCGAGCACGATCACGGCGCCGAGGCCGGTGAGCAGCATGAGCATGGGGTGGAAGAGTCCCCAGATCTTGGCGAGCCTCATGTTGCGGCCCATGTAGTCGCGGTTGAGCTCGGCGAACTGTCCGGCCTGGGAATTCTCCTGCACGTAGGCGCGTACGATGCGGGCGCCGGCCAGGTTCTCCTGCGCCATGGTGGAGATGCGCCCGAACTGGGCCTGGATCGCCTCGAAGCGCTTGTGGATCTCGCGTCCGAAGTAGATCACGGTGAACGGCACCATGGCCAGCGGCAAGATGGCCAGCAGGGTGAGCCGCGGGTCGATCAGGATCAGCATCGTCAGCGCGATGATCGAGACGACCGCGGTGTTCACCAGGTACATGACAGCCGGTCCGATGACCATTCGGACCGCCGGGATGTCGTTGGTGGCCCGGCTCATGATTTCGCCGGTGGGGAAGCGTCCGTAGAAGTCGGGTGACAGCTTGAGCAGATGGTCGAAGTAGTCGTCGCGCAAGTCGTTCTCGACGTGGCGGCTCATTCCGTTGAGCAACTCGCGGATCAGGAACCGTCCGAAGCCGCCGATCAACGTAAAGCCGACGATGGCGCCGGCGTAGGTGGCGAGGACCGCCGGCGTGGTTCCGCGCTCCAGCGCGTCTATGCCGAGCTTCAGCAGGTAGGGCCAGGCTAGTGAGAAGATGTTGCTGAAAACCACCAGGGTCAGGCCGGCGGCGATACGCCGCCGGTAGCGACGCGCGTACGGAAGAAGCGGTGCGAGCTGTTTCAGCACATCAGTATCCTAACGCCCTCCCGTCCGGCCTTCGTGGATCGGATGCGCCGTGGAGCGTTCCGTCCGAGCCACGGACGATGATCTCTACGTCGCCGAAGTAGGTGGGACTGGGCATGACGCGGTGTCCCATCCCGGTGAGGGTTGAGCGCGTGGCGGCGTCGAGCCCGTTCATCTCGTAGAGGATCTCGTCGGGCAACAGCTGGTGGTGAATGCGTGGGGCGTCCACGGCCCAACGGGCAGCCATGCGGAAATCGACGACGTTGATGATCGACTGGGTGACGGCCGTGATGATCTTGGCGCCGCCCGGCGAGCCGGTGACGAGCAGCAGCTGATCCATGGGGTCGAGAACGATGGTCGGCGTCATCGACGAGAGCGGCCGGTGCCCGGGTGCGACGAGGTTGGCATTGCTCTGCACGAGGCCGTACAGGTTGGCGAAGCCGGCGCGTACGGTGAAGTCGTCCATCTCGTTGTTGAGGAAGAAGCCGCCGCGGGCGACGACGACGCCAGAACCGTAACTGGAGTTGATCGTATAGGTGAACGCGACCGCGTTACCCTGCGCATCGACGATCGAGAAGTGCGTGGTGTTGCTGCCTTCGTTCAACACCGGCACGCGATTGAACTCCTCGGAGGAGGAAGCCCGGTTGCGGGAGATCGTGGCGCGGAGCTCGGTGGCGTATTCATCGCTAATCAGCCGCTCGACCGGGATGTCGACGTAGTCGGGATCGCCCATGTAGAAATTCCGGTCGCCGAACGACCGCCGGAAGCTCTCGGCCAACAGGTGGACCGTCTCCGGCGAATTGAAGCCGAGTTCTTCCAGGTTGTAACCCTCGAGGATGTTCAGCGCTTCGGCGATGGCCACACCGCCCGACGACGGCGGCGGCATGGAGATCACCGTGTGACCGCGATACTGGAAGGTGAGAGGATCGCGCCAGACGGCCCGATACTGGCGCAGGTCTTCGTGAGTGATCAAGCCGTTGTGCTCTCGCATGTCCTCGACGATCGCATCGGCGATCGATCCGCTGTAGAACGGTTGCTTGCCGCCGTTGGCGATCTGGCGCAGCGTGTTCGCGAGGATCGGCTGCTGGAAGGTGGTTCCCGCCCGCAGCGGCTGGCCGCCCGGGTAGAAGATCTGCTGGGTCGTCTCGAAATTGGCGAATAACTCCGCCTTGTCGGTGAGCCCGCGATTGATCGACTCTGTGACGGTGAACCCGTTATCGGCGAGATCGATGGCTGGTTCGACCAGCTCATCCCAGGCAACGGTTCCGTAGCGCTGGTGTAGCTCCCAGAGCCCGGCCACCGTGCCGGGTACGCCGACGGAGAGGTATCCGACTCGTGAGGCGTTGGTCGGTTTGCCCTGATCGTCGAGGTAGAGATCCTGGGTGGCCAGTATCGGCGCCATCTCGCGGAAATCGAGGGCCGCCGTACTCCCGTCGGCCATACGGATCACAGCGAACCCGCCGCCGCCGATGTTGCCGGCGGCCGGATGCACGACGGCGAGTGCGAAGCCCATGGCGATGGCGGCGTCGACCGCGGTGCCGCCTAGCTGCAGGACCTCGACGCCCACGCGGGTCGCCCGGATGTCGGCGGACGCTACCATGCCCTGCGTCCCTTCGCCGGTGGGCTCGTGGCCGCGGAACCTCCAATCGAAGGGGAAATTGACGCGGGTCCCTGAACCCGCCGTGGCGGTGCCGGATGGCGGCGGAGCACACGACACAGCGAGACACAACGCGAGCACAAGGGTCAGGGCCTGGTTCGACATCACGTTCTTACTCATCGTCCCTCCATCGAGCTAAACGTCCACCTTTGGGCAGAGGTCCTCCAGGACGCACTCCGTACAGGCCGGTCGATTGGCCCGGCAGACGGCGCGTCCGAGGCGGATCAATTGGATGTGGAAAGTAAAGCGAAGCTCGGCCGGGACCGAGCTGTCACCGTTCAGGATGTGGTGCGCCTGTTCGGCGGAAGCTTTCGTCGGAACGAGTGCCAGGCGGCGCGCCACGCGGTGGACGTGAGTGTCCACCGGCATGTAGGGCCGGCCCATGGCGAAGCAGAGGACGCAGGCGGCGGTCTTCACGCCGACGCCGCGAAAGCTCGTCAGGTACTCGATCACTTCCTCGTTCGTCATCTCGTCGAGATGCGACAAGTCGAGGGCGCCGTGCTCCTCGAGCAGCGCGTCGAGAGTCTCCTGCAGCACGCGTGCTTTCTGCTTCCAGAGACCGGCCGGGCGGATCGCGTCTTCGATCTCGGCGCGGGGTGCTGAGCGCACCGAACCCCAGTCGGGGAACCGCTGGCGCAGTCGGGCGTACCCGCGATCGCGATTCGTATCCGACGTGCTCTGGCTGAGAATAGTGAGCATCAACTCGTCCAGCTTGTCTAGCCGCTGCTTGGCCGCCGGGCCGTACTCTCGCTCGAGCCGGCGGTCGAGAGCGCGCACGCGCCGGCGGTGAGAGCCCGGGGGCGCCATCGTCTTCACCATTCGGCCAGCACCTTCTGCGCGGCCGCGGCGAGAACCGCCGCTCCCCTGGGCAGGCAGCGCTCGTCGATGTCGAAACGGGGATGGTGGTGGCTGCGCGGGTCACCTTCGATACCCGCGCCGAGCCAGAAGAAACAGCCGGGCGCCTCGCGTGCCAGAAACGCGAAGTCTTCGGCGCCCATGATTTGTTCGGCGGTTCCCACGTCGGCGGCGTCCACCGTCGATTCGGCCGCCGCGCGAACCAGGGCATTGAGCTTCACGTCGTTGATCACGGGCGGGTTCCCGTGGCGTATCTCGATTCGTCCTTCGCCGCCCATGGCGTCGGCAACGGCGAAAGCGCGCCGCAATTCTTCGTGGAGCCGCTCGCGCACGTCGAAATCGAAGTAGCGCAGCGTCCCCTCGAGCCGCACTTCGCCGGCCAGGATGTTCTCCGCCGTGCCGCCTTCGATCGTACCGAAAGTCACGACCGCCGGCTGCAGAGGATCGACGGTGCGAGCCACGATCGCCTGCGCCGCCAGTACCACGTGTCCGGCGAGCAGGATGGCGTCGCGGCCTTCGTGAGGGAGCGCCGCGTGAGCGTTGGTCCCGCGAACCGTGCCGCGCAGCGTGTCGTTCCCCGCCATGAGCGGCCCTTCACGGAACAGCACCTGCCCGACCGGTGATTCGGAGGCGACGTGGAGGCCGATGACGGCGTCCACTCCGTCCATCGCGCCGTCCTCGATCATCCGCGCCGCGCCGCCGACGTTATCCTCGTCGGTCGTCTCCTCCGAGGGCTGGAAGATGAGCCGGATGCGGCCGTCGCCCAGTTCACCCGCCTCGGCGCTCTCCGCCAGCAGCCGCGCGGCGCCCAGCAGGCAGGTGACGTGGGCGTCGTGCCCGCAGGCGTGCATGACGCCATCGTTCTTCGATCTGTAGGCCGCTTCCTGGTTGGCTTCCTGGATCGGAAGCGCGTCCATGTCGGCGCGCAGAGCTACTGTCCTCCCGGTTCCCGTGGCCAGCTCCCCGATGCACCCGGTGACGCCGATACCCGCCTTCACGTCGTAGCCCAGCGTCTTCAGCCGTTCAGCGACGAGCGCGGCGGTGCGGGTCTCCCGGAAGGAGAGCTCCGGGTGGGCGTGGATATCCCGGCGGATTTCGACGAGCTCCGGCGCGAAGGCGGTGGCCCTGGAGAGCAGCTCCATTCTCCTCCTGCGGGTGAAGTAATTACGGTCGAACCTGCCAACTTTAGGGTTCCCGGCGCGTTCGGGCAACGGGGGTGCGACAGGGGTCACCTCGCTCCGTGTCGCCCGGCAATCAACGCGGGCTTTTGGCAAAGCCCGGTTGAGTGCCGGGCTCCGAACCTCGCTCGGCGACCCCTGCCGCACCCCTTGGGCACGCGGTTATAACTGCAAGTTCGAACTTGTTACCGCGCATAGGAGGGCATGGCGGGGACAGTCCGGCTGCCGAAGGGTCGGGCGCGACGGGGGCCACGAGCGGATATTTGGAGCGCCCCGGCCCGTCCCGCCTCTCAGCCTTTCCGGCGCGACATGGAGCGAAGGCCCGCGTCGCGCCCGACCCGCCACGGAACCCGAGAAGGTCCCCGCCGTGCCCGACGCCCACCGTGCCGATTCCGGACAGAACGTGCCGGAACCGGACACCCGTTTCGGCCACCGGCCCTGCAAACCCTCTTGTGTTGCTTGGTGTCTAAGGGGGTAGTGGCGCGCGGTCCTGTGGTACCGGTCTTGCCATTATCCCGGTAGATAAGCCCCATCCTCGAAACGCAGGTCACCAAGAAGGGGACGTGCCGTGCCGACAGTCTTCCAGGATATCCGATTCGGATTGCGAGCGCTGCGAAAGAACCCGGCGTTCACGTTTGTGGCGCTGGTCACGCTCGCGCTCGGCATCGGGGCCAACACGGCGATCTTCAGCGTCGTGCACACGGTACTGCTGAGGCCGCTGCCGTTCGATCAGCCGGATCGGGTCGTCCAGATATGGGAGTCCCGGCAGGACAGAGGATGGAACAGGGCTTCGTTTACGCACGCCAATTTCTGGGACTTCCGGGAACTCAACAAAACGTTCGATGAGATCGGGACCTACCATTTCGAGAGCCTGAACCTCACCGGGTACGAGTTTCCCGAGCGGCTGCGGGCGGGTCGAGTGTCGGCCGGGTTCTTCCGCGCGCTGGGCGTCAGGCCGGTGATGGGCCGCTTGTTCATGCCGGACGAGAGCGATCCGGGGATGGGCCAGGTGGTGCTGCTGAGCTACGACCTGTGGAGGACGCGGTTTGCCGCCGACACTTCGATAATCGGCGCGTCGATCATTCTGGACGACAACGCACACACGGTGGTGGGCGTCGTGCCGCAGGGTCAGCCCTGGTTGAACTATGGCGACGTGTTCGTTCCACTCGCCCACATCGCCGATCCCGACCGGGTCAGCTTCGAGTATTCCGTGGTCGGCCGGATGTCCTCGGGTGTGACGATCGATGTCGCGCGTTCGGACCTGGAGTCGGTGGCCCGGCGCTTGGAAGAGCTCTACCCAGAAGAGAACGCCGGGATCGGCGTCGACCTGGCCCCCGCCAGCGACTGGATCGCCAGCGACGATTTGCGTCGCGCGCTCTGGGTCCTGTTTGGCGCCGTCGGGTTCCTGCTGATGATCGCCTGCGTGAACCTGGCCAACATGCTGTTGGCGCGAGCCACGGCTCGACAGAAAGAGACGGCGGTTCGTGCGGCGCTCGGCGCCGGCCGCAGCCGGATCGTTCGCCAAGTGCTCACCGAGTCACTGTTGTTGGGTCTGATCGGCGCCGGGCTCGGTGTACTGCTCGCGGTGTGGATGATCGATCTGCTAAAGACTTTCGAGCCGGGCTCGATCCCGCGAGTCGAGCAGATCGGGCTCGACGGGCTGGTGCTCGGGTTTTCGCTTGTCATCGCGTTGCTCACCGGCGTCCTCTCGGGCCTGGTTCCTGCCCTGCAGGCGCCGTACTCGAACCTCATCCAGACGCTGCGCGAAGGTGACCGCGGTGTGTCCGGCAACCGTGCACAGAAGCGGTTGCGGAGCGGCCTGGTGGCGGCGGAGGTCGCTCTCTCCCTGGCGTTGCTTGTGGGAGCGGGTCTGATGATCCGGAGCTTCTACCAGCTGACGCGGGTCGACCGCGGGTTCGAGACGGAGAATCGCCTGGTCTTCTCGGTCAGCCTTCCGGGCAGCTATGATTCAGAGCGCACGGAAGATCTCGTTCGGCGCTACTTGGAGCGCACGGCGGCGCTCCCTCAGGTCATATCGGTGTCGGCCGTCAGCCAGCGACCCATCGCCGGCGGTAGCACCGGCATGGGCATCCTGCCGGCGAGCCAGCCGCAGGAGCCGGGGGAAAACGTTCCCTGGGCGAGCTGGCGGTTGATAACTCCTGAGTACTTCCGAACGATAGGGATAACGCTAGTCCGGGGCCGGTTCTTCAGCGAAACCGACGAGATGGCCGCCCCCTGGACGGTCATCATTAGCGAGAGACTCGCGGAGCAGCTCTGGCCCGGCGAGGATCCGATCGGAAAAACGGCGGACTTGTGGCGGGGCCAGGATGGCATGGCGGCGGAAGTCATCGGCGTCGTCGCGAACATGCGAGAGCGGGGCCTCGAGCGGGACCCGACTCTCGCCGTTTATCTCCCCTACTACGGCACCGGTTGGTCGCCGAACATCGTGATACACACCAGCGGCGATCCGGCTGCCGTCGTTCCCACCATGCAGTCGATGCTGGCCGAACTGGATGGGAGCCTGCCGGTCTCCAACATCCAGCACTTCGAGGAGATCGTGAACGACAACATGGCGGGCCGGCGCTTCTACATGTTGTTACTCGCGCTCTTCGCCGCTGTGGCACTGTTCCTGGCGCTGGCCGGGATCTACGGCGTCCAGGCTTACTCGATCCAGCGCAGAACTTCGGAGATCGGAGTCCGTGTCGCGCTCGGCGCGCGGCCCGAGCAGGTGCTCAACCAGATCCTCAAGCAAGGCATGCGTCCGGCCCTGCTGGGTGTCGGGCTCGGGCTGGCAGGGGCCATCGCCCTGTCCCGGTTGATGTCTAGCCTTCTGTTTGGCGTCACCGCGGGCGATGTGTTCACCTACATTGCGGTGGCGATCCTGCTAACGGCGACGGCGCTCGTCTCCTGCTACCTGCCGGCGCGACGCGCCCTACATGTGGACCCGGTGACGGCGCTGCGGGAAGAGTAATCGGGTATCAGCGGCTCCCTTTACCGGTAACCGGTCACCGGTTACCGGTCACCGTCTTTCCCGGGCCTGACCGAATCCATTAGTTTCCCAGCACACTTCTGAACGGTAACGCCGCCAACGCCGGTGCTCTCGAGTGGCCGGCGCGTGCTAGGAGCGATGGCAGACGATCTGTTCGATCCCAGACTGACGGAGCAATCGAACCCGCGGACCCGGGAGATCGACCTGGCCGACCCGCTGGAGATCGTGGATCTCATCAACGCCGAGGACCGCACGGTGCCGGAAGCGGTGCGGGCGGAGCGCGAGCGGATCGCCGAGGCGCTGGAGATCGCGGTCGAGTGCTTCAAACGGGGCGGCCGCTTGTTCTATGTGGGCGCTGGGACGAGCGGTCGCCTGGGCGTTCTGGATGCGACGGAGTGCCCGCCGACGTTTGGCAGCGATCCGGACATGGTGCAGGGGATCATCGCCGGCGGCTACGTGGCGCTGGTGCGCAGCCAGGAAGGAGCGGAAGACAAGCCGGAGGACGGGGCGCGGGCGCTGGACGATGCGGGCGTTGTCACCGACGACTTCGTGTTTGGCATCGCCACGTCGAGCACGACGCCGTATGTGCGCGGCGCGCTGGAGCGCGCGGCGGAGCTCGGCGCACGGACCGGCTTCCTCTGCTGCACGGAGCCCGGCGACGGGATGCGCGATCTGGTCGATGTGTGCGTCGTTCCGCTGGTCGGCCCTGAAGTGATTGCGGGCTCGACACGAATGAAGGCAGGCACGGCGACCAAGCTGGTTCTCAATACGATCACGACCGGGGCGATGATCCGCCTGGGCAAGGTGTACGGGAACCTGATGGTCGACCTGCAGGCGATGAGCGAGAAGCTGGCCGATCGCAGCCAGCGCATCGTCATGGCGGCGACAGGGTGCTCCCGCGGAGAGGCGCGGCAACGCATCGAAGAGGCGGGCGGCTCGGTGAAGCTGGCGGTCGTGATGGAGCGCGCGGGCGTCGGTCGGCAGTTGGCTACGCTCTACCTCGCGGAGTCCGGCGGTTTCGTGCGCCGGGCGTTGGATATCGCGGATCTGGAGGAAAGTTCCGAGAGCGAAGGCGGCGATCCGTACGCGCCGTACAGCTCGGCGCCTCCCAACGAGGAAAGCCTGGAGCTGACCCGCTCGGCCCTACGCGATTTGCCCGGGCTCCTGTCCGCGGCGCTGTCCGGCGTCTCGAACGAACAGCTGCGCCGGCATTCCCTGTCGGGCGGCTGGTGCGCGAAAGAGCACATCGAGCACCTCATCGACTGCGACGAGCTGATGAGCCGGCGGCTTGCGTCGGTGTTTGCCGAGGACGATCCGGTCATCGCCGACCGCGACGACGATGTCGCGAATGCCGCCATCTCCAAGACGGGCGCCCGGGGCGCGCCGCTCGCCATGATGTTGCGTCGCTTTGCCGACGGCCGCGCCGCCCTCGTCTTCCAGGTCGAGGGCGTTTCCTCCGATCGCCTGGCGCGGGCGGGCCGACACGAGCGTCACGGGCCGGTAACGGTCTACCAGATGTTGCGACACCTGGTCCGGCACGACGACCACCACCACCAGGCGATTCGCCGCCTGACGACCGGCTAGCGCCATGCCTCTCCGCTACCTGGGACTGATGTCGGGCACGTCGTTGGACGGCATCGACGCCGCGCTGGTCGAGATCGATGACGCCGCCGGCCGCTTTGGCGCGCGATTGGAGGCGTTCCTATCCATCCCGTACGAGGGTGAGCAGCGTGATGCGATCAGGGCGGCGCTGAACGGCGGTCCGCAGGAGCTGTGTCGCCTGAACTTCCAGTTGGGCGAGTGGTTCGCCCACGCTGCCCGTGTCCTGATGGACGACGTCGGGGTGGCGGCATCCGATCTGACGGCCGTGGGGAGTCACGGTCAGACGGTATGGCACGAGCCTCCAACCGAGGGCGCATCGGGATCGACGCTGCAACTCGGCGAGCCGGCGGCGATCGCCGAGCGGTTGGACGTGCCGGTGGTATCCGACTTTCGAACGCGCGATGTGGCGGCCGGCGGACACGGCGCGCCGCTCGTCCCGCTGGTCGACCAACTTCTCTTCTCGAGGCCCGACGCCTGGCGCGCGCTCCAGAACATCGGCGGAATGGCCAACGTGACGCTAGTTCCGCCCGAGGGCTCGGGCGCGCCGGTTATCGCGTTCGACAGCGGGCCCGGCGTCGCGGTGATCGACGAGGTGGTGGAGATCGTGAGCGGGGGAGCGGAGCGCTACGACGACGCCGGCCGTCGGGCGAGCGCCGGAAAGACGAACGAGGATCTGCTGGTCCGGTTGCTCGACGATGAGTACTTCCGAAGCGCGCCTCCCAAGTCGACAGGGCGCGAGCGATACGGAGAGGCCTACGCTCGAGACGTGGTGCGTTTGGGGCGTGAGCTGGGAGCCGGCGACGATGACCTGGTGGCGACGGCGACGGCGCTCACGGCGCGCACGATAGCCGGCGCCTACGTTCTCGCCGGACCCGAACCTGTGCCCGGCGAGTGCATCGTCTCGGGAGGCGGCGCGCGCAATCCGTCGCTGATGCAGATGCTGGCCGAGGCGCTCGATCCGATCCCGGTGACCGACCTGTCGGCGCTGGGGTGGGATCCCGACGCCAAAGAGGCCGCCGCTTTCGCGATCCTCGCCCACCTCCACCTGGCCGGGCGGCCGGGCAACCTGCCGTCGGTCACCGGCGCCGCCGGTCCTCGCGTCTTGGGGAAGCTAACTCCGCCATGAACGTGGGCCGTCTCGTGTTTCCGGCTATTCGCTGGCAGCGTCGCAGCGTGGAGGAGGTGTGGCCGGAAGTGCAGGCCGGTCTCGACCTCGGCGTCGGCGGCTTCGTCGTTTTTGGCGGCAGCGTGAGCGGCATGAAAGAACTGGTGGTCCGCGCGCACCAGCACGCGGCGCGCCCGCTGCTCTTCGCCTCCGACTTCGAGCGGGGGGCCGGTCAGCAGTTGGAGGAAGCGACTCCTCTTCCTCCCGTCGCTGCGCTGGCGGGGATGGACGACCAGGCGCTGCTGGAGGCGGCCCGGCTCACGGCCCAGGAAGCGGCCTCCGCAGGCATCGGTTGGGTGCTGGCGCCGGTCTGCGATCTGGATGTGGAGCTGGCGAACCCGATCGTCGGCACCCGCAGCTTCGGAGGCAGTCCGCTCTCCGTTTCGGACCGGGCGAAGGCGTGGGTGCTCGCCGCGCAGGGCGAGGGCGTTCACGCCTGCGCCAAGCACTTCCCGGGTCACGGCCGCACGACGACCGACTCGCATTCGGGGCTACCGGTGGTGGGTGCGACACGAGAGCAGCTGGAAGCAGACCTGGTGCCATTCGTGGCCGCCATCGAAGCCGAGGTAGCCTCGGTGATGCTGGCTCACGTCAGTTATCCGGCCCTCGATCCATCCGGCGTGCCGGCGAGCCTGTCGCCGGCCATCGTCAAGCTTCTGAGGGATGCCCTCGGCTTTGATGGTATGATCGCCACCGACGCGTTCATCATGGAGGCGGTCGCCGTGGCGGGACTCACGGAAGGCGCGGCGGCGGTGAGGGCCGTGCGCGCGGGGTGCGACGTCATCCTCTATCCCAAGTCGCCGGAAGAGACGATGCGGGCGCTGAACTCGGCGCTCGAGTCGGAAGATCTCGATAAGCAGCAGTTGAAGCGATCGGCGGAGCGCGTCGAGGCTGCCGCCGCGTCCGCCGAGATCACGGTGGAAGGCGGCCTGGTTCCCATGACGAGCTATGCCCGGGCGCTGGAACTGGCGACGGACTCGATCCAAATCCTGCGGGGGTTCCCCCCCGATTGGGTCCCGGGCCAGGAGCTACGGCTGCACATAGTAGACGATGACATCGTCGCGTTGCCCGACTTCATCTCCGCGCCGGGAACGTTGCGCGCCGATCGCGGACGCCTGGCGGGCGCCCTCGAAGAACGCAACGTGCGCGTGACGGACCCGCTGGCGCCGGAGCCACGCTCCGACCTCATCGCCCTGTTCTCCGAAGTGAAGGCGTGGAAGGGGCGGGCGGGGCTGGCGCCGAAAACCGTGGCCATGGTGAACCGCATTCTGGACAAATCGTTCGACGCCACCGTGGTCTTGTTCGGGCACCCGCGCCTCGCCGACGAGCTGCCATCCGCCGTCAACATAGTCTGCGCCTGGAACGGCGACCCCCTCATGCAGGACGCGGCGGTCGAGCGCCTCATCGGTCCCGCCTCTAGATGACCGCACTCGACTGGCTCGTCATAGCGGCCTACCTGGGCGTCACCCTGCTCATCGGTATCTGGTTCTCGCGCCGCGGCGCCCGCAGCTTCGTCGATTTCTTCGTCGGCGGTCGCGCGCTCCCCTGGTGGCTGGCCGGGACTTCCATGGCTGCCACGACGTTCAGCGTCGATACGCCGCTCTACGTCACCGGCCTGGTGGCGCGCCGTGGCATCGCCGGCAACTGGGAGTGGTGGGCCTTCGCCGTCGCGCACGTTCTGATGATCTACCTGTTCGCCCGGCTCTGGCGGCGCAGCGAGGTCGTCACCGACATCGAGCTGACCGAGCTACGTTACGGTGGGAAGCCGGCGGCGCTACTGCGCGGCACCCGCGCCTTCATCTTCGCGGTGCCGATCAACTGCATCGGCATGGGCTACGCCATGCTGGCGATGCGCAAGGTGATCGAGGCGCTCGGCCTCTGGGATGCCGCCGCCATCGCCCTGCCAGGGGAACCGCGTCTGTGGATCGTGGTGGCGATCTCCGTACTCGTCCTCGTCTATGCCGGCCTCGCCGGGCTCTGGGGCGTCGTCGCCACCGACTTCATTCAGTTTCTGCTCGCGCTGGCCGGCGCGCTGCTGGTCATGGCCTTCGCGCTGCCCGACGTGGGCGGAATCTCGGGTGTGAAAGCGGCGCTGGTCGAACAGGGGCTGGGAGACAGGCTGGACTTCATGCCCTGGTCCGACGTGGCGAAGCTCTCGATGACCACGTTCCTGGCCTACATCGGCATCCAGTGGTGGGCGTTCAGAAACAGCGACGGCGGCGGGATGTTCATCCAGCGCTTCGTCGCGTCGAAGACCGAGGCGGACGCGCAGAAGGCGGCCTGGCTGTTCAACGTGCTGCACTACGTGGTTCGCACCTGGCCGTGGATTATCGTGGCCCTCGTGGCGCTGTTACTCTATCCCACCCTGGCCGATCCGGAGATCGGATACATCCGGCTCATGGTCGACTACCTGCCCGCCGGCCTGCTCGGCCTGGTGGCCGCTTCGTTCCTGGCGGCGTTCATGTCCACGGTCTCCACCCAGATCAACTGGGGCGCTTCGTACATTGTGCACGACCTGTACGCCCGCTGGGTGCAGCCGGAAGCGTCCGACCGCGAGCGCGTCTGGGTCGGCCGCCTCGCCTCCGTCGTCATCGTCGCCCTCGCCGCGATCGCCGCATTCTTCGCGCAGGACATCGGCACGGTCTTCCGCTTCATGATCGCCATCGGCACCGGGCCCGGCGCGGTACTCATCTTGAGATGGTTCTGGTGGCGGGTGAACGCTTGGGCGGAGTTGGCGGCCATGCTCGCCGGGATGTTCATCGCCATGCTCTCGTACCTGCCGGCCTTCGGCGAGATCGATTTCGGCGTGCGGCTTGCCGTGACGGCATTAGGCGCGACGGCGGTCTGGATTCCCGCGATGTTGCTCACCGCACCGGAATCGGAAGCGACGCTAGCCGAGTTCTATCGCCGCACGCGCCCCGGCGGCCCTGGCTGGCGCCGCCAGCGCGACATCACCGGCCTGGATCCGTTGCAGGATCTTGGCGCGGATATCAGAGCCGGCGTCGTCGGCATCGTTCTGTTGTTCGCGTTGATGTTTGGTGTGGGCTGGCTGGTACTCGGAGCCTGGGCAAAGGGACTGGCGGCCGTGATCGTGGCGGGAGGAGCGATGATGTGGCTTGTGAGAAGAAATGTTCAAAGTTGATTGTTAAACGCCAAAGGAATGTCGAACACCGCACACCGAACACCGCCTTTCGAAGGTGGCACTGCAAGGCCTGATCAATAAGCCCGAAGGTCAAATCCAATTGAGTCTTAAGGATTGGCGATTTGTGATCAAGTGATTAGAGATTGCCGTGCGCCCTTCGAAAGGCGGTGTTCGGTGTGCGGTGTTCGAAATTCCTTTTGACCTAGGCGTTCAGCATCGTACATTGCCCCACCGTGAGAGCTAAGTCGCATCATATCTCGACTATCGTTGCCGCGGTCGCCTTGACGAGCGCTGGTTGCGGCGCCCGGGCGCCCGGGGCGGCGGGGCCGCCGCCCATCGCGCCGCGCGAGGGACCGCTGGTCATCGACGTGGTCTATCCGTCCGACAGCAGCCGGGTCGCGGCGCGCGACTCGAACTTCATTTTTGGCTCGGTGGGGAACGGGTCGGCCCGGCTCTCGATCAACGGGCGGGAGGTAACGGTGGAGCCGAACGGCGCCTTCCTCGCCTTTCTCCCTGTTCCGGGCGCTGCCGGCGACACGCTGGCGGACTACGAGCTGGTGGCCAGGCTGGGCGACGAGCAGGCGCGTGCCGTGCGCACGATCAGGTTGCCGAGGCCGGCGGACCCTCTGGCGGGCGACTCGGCGGCGATCCGTCCGGGTAGCGGGTCGCCGGCGGGGGCCTGGTGGGTGCGGGCCGGGGAGCGGGTGCCGCTGAGCGTGCGGGCGACGCCCAACGCGTCGGTGCGCCTGCTGCTGCCGGGCGGCGGTAGCGTGGAGCTGGCGGAGAGTTGGGAGGCTGGGGTCGGGTCGGCGGCGAATTGGATATTCGGCCGGGTGCCATCGGCCGGCGCCGTGCGCTTCGGCAGCGGGCTGTATCAGGGTGAGCTGTTGGCGACGGCGCCGTTGGGTCGCGGCCTTCTGAGCCCCGACCTGTTGCCGGTCACGGCGGGCCTGTCGAGCGCCGTGGCATACTGCGCGCCGCCGGCAGCTCCTGTGAGTAGCGATGTTGTTGCGGACAGCGCCGAGGCGTTGCCGGACCCAGCGACGGAGCGCAACGAGTCCGTGACGGACAGCGTGATGCTGCAGACCGTCGAGCCGGCGGCGGGGCAAGCGCTGCCGCCGGAATGCGCGGTCATCGAGGTCGTGTTCGGAGGCGACACGGCCCGGGCGCCGCTTCCTCTCGATCTCTGGATGCTGGGCGAGCCGGGGCCGGTGGTGGAGTTGAAGGAACAGCCTTCGAGCGTCGGGCAGGACGGCTTTGTCGTCGGTCGCGCGGCGCCCGGGGCGACCACCCTGTGGATGTGGAGCGACGGCGTCCGGGCCCGGGTCAGCGGTCGACGGAACGGTTCGGTGCGGCTGGCGCTGGACCATGCCACCGAGGCCTGGGTCGATCTGCGCGAGCTGATCTGGCTCCCCGGCGCGGCCCTCCCGGAGCGGGCCCGGGTGGGGACGGTACGGCTGAGCGGGGAGGCGGACAGGGTGAGGGTCCGGATATCGGTGAGCGGCCGGGTCCCGTACCACGTGGAGACGGACGGCGCGCGATTCTCGCTGATGCTGTACGGCGCCTATTCCAATACCGATTGGCTGCGTTACGGGCCGGAAGACGAGTTCGTGCGGAGCGCCCGCTGGGAGCAGGTGACCTCGGACCGTTACGTGCTGAAGCTGGAGCTGGCGGGCGAGCCCTGGGGTTACCGCGTGAGGCACAACGGGGCGGGCCTGAGCGTGGAGATCCGGAAACCGCCGCCGGTAGACTCGAAGCGCCCGCTGTCGGGTTTGACGATCGTGGTCGATCCGGGTCATCCGCCGGCGGGCGCCACGGGCCCGACGCGGCTGTACGAAGGAGACGCGAACCTGGCGGTCGCCTTTCATCTGAGGCGCCTGCTGGAGGAAGAAGGAGCGGACGTCGTCCTGACGCGGGCGGACCGTGAGCCGGTGCGGTTGTACGACCGGACGCGGTTGGCCGAGATGCTTGACGCGCACATGCTGGTCTCGATCCACAACAACGCGTTGCCCGACGGGGTGAACCCGTTCGAGAACAACGGTACCAGCGTGTACTACTTCCACCGCCAGTCGCTGGACCTGGCGGCCGCTTTGCAGGCCGGGCTGCTCGAGTCGATGGGATTGGCCGATCTGGGCTTCGGGCGCGCCAGCCTCGCCCTGGCGCGGCCCTCCTGGGTGCCCGCCGCCCTCACCGAGGGCGCCTTCATGATGATTCCCGACCAGGAAGCGGGCTTGAGGGACCCGGCGTTCCAGGAGGCGTATGCGCGCGGCGTGCTGGAAGGAATGCGGGCCTTCGTCCTCGGGAGGATGGAGTGAGAGTTGCCTGGCCTGTGAGGGCCGGGTGGGCGGCCGTTCCGCTGCTTCTTTGGCTGGCGTCGATGACCGAGGCGCAGGTACCGCCGGACGACAAGTACCTGCAGTTCGAGACGGAGCATTTCCGAGTCATCTTCCCTGGGCGCCTGGAGGCTTTTGCGCGGCGCGCCGGGGAGCGAGCCGAGTGGGCCTACGGCGCCCTGTCGAAGCACTTCATCGAGCCGCCGTCCGGCCGAACCGCGCTGGTGATCAGCGACTACACCGACCGTCCCAACGCGTCGGCGACGCCGATCCCGTCGAACCGCATCGTGCTGATCGCGGCGCCCGACATCGCGGTCCGGTCGCTCAGCTACTACACGGACTGGCTCGACCTGACCCTGGCCCACGAGCTCACCCACATCTTCCACCTCGATCGAGCCGCCGGGATCTGGGGCGTGGGCCAAGCCGTGTTCGGGCGGGTGCCCGTGTTCTTCCCGGCTTTCTATCAGCCGCGGTGGGTGATCGAGGGGCTGGCGACTTACTACGAGTCGCGTCTCACCGGAGCCGGGCGCGCCTATGGCAGCAGCTTCGACATGTTGCTGAACAACGACGCCGATGCCGGCGATTTCCGCACCATCGACGCGGCCGACGGCCTCGCCCCCATCT
Organism: Gemmatimonadota bacterium; assembly: GCA_039588075.1. Lineage (GTDB taxonomy): Bacteria > Gemmatimonadota > Gemmatimonadetes > Palauibacterales > KS3-K002 > JBDHAL01. The sequence goes on from JBDHAL010000006.1 coordinate 34,842, forward strand.
GGCCCGCCGGTAACGCCCCGTACGCTTACGGCGGCTTCTATTTCCGGGACATCGCGGAACAAAGGGGCGATAGCGCGATCGCCAACTTCGCGCGCCGCGGGGCGGCCCGGCTGCCGTACACATTGAACTGGGCGGCGCCCGACACCGGCGTAACGCTGACCGGAAGCTGGAACGAGTGGAGCGCGGCGTTCGAGACGCTCGCGGCCGCTCGGGCCGACTCGCTTCGCGGGCTGGGTCTCACCGTTGGCGTTCCGATGTCCGGGCTCGCCTGGTCCGTCTCCTCACCCCGCTACTCGCCGGATGGGAGCCGCCTCGCCTTCACCTACATCACGCCCCGGGACGATCCGGCCACCGCCATCGTCGATGCGGCCAGCGGCGCGCTCGTCCGCCGGTCGCGGCGAAACGGTTCCGGCACCAATACCTGGGCTCGGGACGGGCAGGTGCTTTATCTCAACCAGGTAGAGTTCGCCGGCCGCTACGAGGCCTACAGCGACCTGTACACGCTGAACGCCGGGGACGGCGCCGAGCGCCGGCTGACGAGGGCCGCCAGATACTCGTCTCCCGATTTGTCGCCTGACGGCCAGACGATGGTCGCTGTTGAGACGAGAGAAGGGACGAACCGGCTGGTACTGATCGACTCGGAAACCATGGAGACCCGTCCGCTAGGCGAATTCGCCGGCGGCGTCAATTGGGAGCACCCCCGCTGGTCGCCGGACGGCCGGCGAATCGCCGCGGAGCGCTGGCTGGAGAAGCGCATCGTCGACCTGGTCGTGCTGGACCGGCAGGGAGAGGTGATCTGGCAGGTCACGAGAGATGAGGCGTCCGACGTAACCCCGGCATGGTCTCCGGATGGCCGCTTCCTGGTGTGGGCCTCCGACCGGGACGGCGCCTTCGACATATACGCGGTCGACGCGGCAGGAAACGGGTCCGACGCCACCGGCTTCTGGCGCGTGACTCGAAGTCTCAACGGCGCCAGCGACCCGGACGTATCGCCCGACGGTCGATGGATGGCTTACACGGGCCTTTATCCGGAAGGTGTGCGCGTCGAACGTATCGCGTTCGACACCGCCGCCTGGGAGGCCGCCGGGCCCAACCGTCGCTCGCTCCGACAGCCGGTGACGGCGGGCTCCGGCTCGCAGGTCGGCGACACGACCGTTCGCTCGTACTCGCCTTTCCCTTCGCTCTGGCCCAAGTCGTGGTTCCCGCTCGTCTTCGACCTCAACTCGGACGCCGGCACGTTCATCGGCGTCTCAACCTTTGGCACCGACGATATCCGACGCCACTCCTACGGGATCGTCGCCGGCTGGAGGACGGGCGTCAAAGAGCCACAGGCGCTGGCCGCCTACAGCTTCGCCGGTTTCGGAAACCCCGTGTTGCAGGTGGGAGTCTCCCAAGACTGGGACG
>JBDHAL010000007.1:0-34566 GCA_039588075.1 Gemmatimonadota bacterium
CCTCGAGATGTCGTTCGTAGTCGAAGACGACATCTTCGCCGTCGGCGAGGCCGTGATGGCCGCCGTGTGGAACGAGTGCGCCGGTCGCGAGATCGAGTTGCCGTTCCAGCGCATGAGCCATCGCGATGCCCTGGAGCTCTACGGCACCGACAAGCCCGACCTGCGAATCCCCTGGCAGCTGCGTGATGTCAGCGAGAACCTGCGCGACAGCGAATTCCGCATCTTCCGGGGTACCATCGAGGGTGGAGGCAGGGTGCGCGGTTTCCGTGCCCCGGACGGCGCGCGGCTCAGCCGCAAGGCGCTCGACCGGCTGGGTTTCGGCAAGCAGCTATCGGAATCTGAACTGGATTCGCTCAAAGCCAGCTTCGAGGCGGCCGAGGGCGACCTCCTGGTGCTCGTGGCCGGCGACGATCGGCCGACCGGCGCCGCGCTCGACGCTCTGCGTCGCCACCTCGGCGACGTCATGGAAGCGATCGAGCCGGGTGACCGCTTCCTCTGGGTCACCGAGTTCCCGCTCTTCGAGCCGGACCCGGAGAGCGGCGAGCCTGTGCCCAGCCACCACCCGTTCACCGGGCTCAACCCGGATGACGCGGAGCGGCTCGACCGGGACCCGCTGTCCGTCCGATCCCGCGCCTATGATATGGTGTACAACGGAACGGAGTTCGGCAGCGGTAGCATCCGTATCAACGAGCCGGACCTGCAGCGCCGGGTTTTCTCGGTTCTCGGCATCGGCGATGAGGAGGCGGAGAGGAAGTTCGGCTTCCTGCTGGAGGCGTTCAAATACGGCGCGCCCCCTCACGGCGGCTTCGCGCTCGGCCTCGACCGCATCGTCATGCAACTGGCCGGCGGCTCGTCGTTGCGCGAGGTGATCGCCTTCCCGAAAACCACGGCGGCCAGAGCGCTCATGGAAGGAGCACCCTCAACCGTTGCAGACAAAGAGCTCGAGGAGCTCGGAATACAGGTAGTCAAACGCTCAGATGCCTAATCAATCCACAGGTTCGTCGCAGATCGTACAGCATCGCATCCCCGCCGAAGGCGCCGACCAGTTGATCCTCGCCGGCGTCAACGACGCCAATCTCCAAGAACTGGCGCGCCTCTGCGGCTGCCGCGTCGTCCTCCGCGATGACCACCTCGTCCTCTCCGGATCCCTGGCCGAGGTGGAGCGCTGCGCCCCCATCGCCGAGCACATGGTCGATCTCGCGCGCCTCGGCAAACCGTTTTCCACCAATGAGATCTTGCGCTTCGCCGACGAGGCCGCCGACGGCGCGGGCCGGGCCCCGGTGGCCCTCGACGAGAGCCGGATAATCCTGCCGGGCACGCGCAAGATCATTACGCCGAAGTCGAGCGGGCAGAAGGGCTACATCCAGGAGATCGCGCAGAAAGAGATCGTCATCGGAATCGGGCCGGCCGGCACGGGCAAGACGTACCTGGCGGTGGCGATGGCCGTCGATGCGCTGCACAAGAAGCGACTGAGCCGCATCGTCCTCGTGCGGCCCGTGGTCGAGGCCGGCGAGCAGCTCGGCTTCCTGCCCGGCAGCGTCGAGGAGAAAGTGGACCCGTACCTGCGGCCGCTTTACGACGCGCTCGGTGACATGATGCCGCCCGACCAGATGCGCCGCGCGCTGGAGAACCGGACCCTGGAGATCGCGCCTCTCGCCTACATGCGGGGGCGGACGCTCTCCGATGCTTTCGTGATCCTCGATGAGGCGCAGAACACGACGACCGCGCAGATGAAGATGTTCCTGACGCGACTGGGGCTGAACTCGAAGGCCGTCATAACCGGTGACAAGACGCAGATCGACCTGCCGCGTCGCGAGGACTCGGGCCTGCTCGAGGTGGAGCAGATCCTGCAGGGGATAGACGGGATCTCCTTTGTTTACCTCAGCGAGGTGGACGTGGTGCGGCACCGGCTGGTGAAGGAGATCATCAAGGCCTACGCCGAGGACCGATCGAACAGTACCGCTTCCCGGGAGAGCGAATGAGTCCGGGCCGCAAACATTCTCGAAGCACGGTGCGGTTGCGCTACCTGGTCAGGGAGTTGTCCAGGCAGGGCCGCACCGGCGGCTTCCTGGAGATCTACCGCATCGTCCTGCTCGTCATCGCAGCGGTGGCCATCGATTTCGCCTTCCCGATGAGCTCGACCCCCGATCTGCCTCCAATTCAGGCGGAGGTCGTCGCTTCCGAGGATGTGATCGCGCCCGTGACATTCCCGGTCTATAAGTCGGTGGCTGAACTCACCCAGGAGCGAAATGAGGCGGCTAGCGCCGTCTCTCCCATTTTCGTGTTCCGGCCCGAAATCTCCGATAGCTCCGTGGTCTCCGCCGACGCCTTCTTCGCCGCGATCGACGAGGCGGTGGCGGACGCGACCCAGGATATCGAGCGGCAGACCGCCGTGCTGGAGGTGCTGGACCGCTACGCGATCCCCGTGTCGGAGGACCAGGCTTCCGTTCTCGCCGCGCCGGTCACGCGTTCGGCGTTCGCCAGCGCCATGGGGCGGGCGTTCCGCGGGCTGCTACCCGACGGCGTCGCATCGAACCGCGATCTGGGAAGCGTCGCCGCCGGTAGCATCATTCTCAGGCGCGACACGGTGGAGACGCTCGTCGCCCGGGAGTCGCTGCCGACGTTGCAGCAGTTCTGGGAGGAGGCCCTGGCGCTGGCGCCGTCGGAGATCAGCGGTGACGCGCGACAGGTGTACCAGACGTTGCTGATACACTTCTCGGGTCCAACGATCGTGCCCGATCGCCAGGCGACCGAGGCCGCGCAGGACCAGGCTCGGCAAGCGGTCAATCGCGTGAAGTACGAGGTGTTGGAGGGCGAGTTCATCGTCCGGGCCCACGAGCGGGTAGGCCAGGAAGAGGTAGACCGGCTGAACGCCCTGGCGGCGCACCTGGGTCAGAGCGATGGGATCGCATGGGATGCGCGCTTCGGTGGCGTTCTGTTCAACCTGCTGCTGCTCGTGATCTTCGGCCTCGTCCTCAGGTACTTCAGGGCCGAGATCTACGATTCCACGCCATCGGTGACGCTGATCTGGATCTTGTTGCTGGCCGTCGCGGGCGGAGCGGCGTTGATCGTGCGCTCTGGTTGGTCACCGCTCCTGATCCCCATCGCGTTCGCCGCCCTGACCATCGCCACGCTTTACGACGGTTTGCTCGCTCTGATCGCCGTGTTCGTCCTCGTGGGCCTGATCATGGCCCGGCCGCCGCTCAGCGGGATGACGGCGATCTATCCCGCCATCGTCGGTGGCGCGGCCGCGGCGCTATCGGGACGAGTCGTTCGCCGCCGCGCCCACACCTGGGCTTTCGCCGCGGTCATCGCGCTGGCCTACGTTCTGGCCGTCTCGAGCCTCGGGCTCATCACGCGACAGGGCTTCGGTTGGGTTGTGCAGGGCGCGTTTTGGGGCACGCTCAACGCGATCGGCTGCACGCTGCTTGCCACGGGGATCTTGCCGCTGGCAGAGTCGTTCACCCGCATCACCACCGACCAGACCTTGTTGGAGTTCGCCGACCTCAACAGGCCGGCGCTGCGGCGCCTGTCACTCGAGGCGCCGGGCACGTACGCCCACTCGATCAACGTCGCCAACCTGGCGGAAGCCGCCGCGCGGGCCATCGACGCCGACGCCTTGCTCGTCCGTGTCGGCGTTTACTACCACGACATCGGGAAGGTCAAGAAGCCACAGTTCTTCGTCGAGAACCAACCGCGCGGGCGTAACCCGCACGACAAGCTCAAGCCCTCGACCAGCGCCAGCATCGTTCGCGAGCACGTGAAGGACGGCCTCGAGCTCGCCGAGGAGGAACGGCTCCCCGATCAGGTGAAGGCGTTCATCTCCGAGCATCACGGGACCCAGCGGATCAGCTTCTTCTGGGAGAAGGCCATGGAGCTAGAACCGGACGCAGAGTTGGATCCCAACGACTTCCGCTATCCCGGCCCCATGCCGCAGTCGAAGGAAACCGCCATCGCTCTGCTCGCCGATTCGGTCGAGTCCGCGGCGCGTGTGCTGCAGGATCCGACCCCGGAGAGCATCAAGGAGCTTGTCGATCGCATCGTTACCTACAAGATGGACGAGGGCCAGCTCGGCGAGACGCCACTCACTCTCCAGGACGTCACCGGCATCAAGGAGCAGTTCGTCAAGGTACTCTCCAGCATGTACCACCACCGCCTCGACTACCCGCTCCAGAATCAGCAGTCGCCAAGGTCCGTAGACTCGCCGGTACCCGGGGCGCAATGACCGCGCCCCGGCTCACCGTCCACGTCAACTCGGTCGAGCCGACTCCCACGCTGACCCACGACGACGTCGAGGCCGCCGTACGCGCCGCCGCGGCGGCGGAGACCGTGACCCGCGGCGAGATCTCGATCACCTTCTTCGATCGCGCGGCGATGGCCGCGCTCAACGAGACCCACCTGGGCCGCCCGGGTCCCACCGACGTCATCGCGTTCAACCTCAGCGAGCCGGACGATCCGCTGGGAGACGTGTACGTCTGTCCGGCAGTCGCCGCCGAGTCGGCGGACGAGTACGGAGTCGAGCTTCGCGAGGAACTGCTGCGTCTCGTCATACACGGCACCCTGCACGTCTTTGGCCACGATCATCCCGATGGTCTGGACCGGGAGGCGTCGGAGATGTATCGGCTTCAGGAGGAGATACTTCTGGGGTTGTTGTGAGGGCTTGGGAAAGGCAATTTCGACACACCGGCCTGGCCGTTCTTCTTGCCTAGCCTCGAATTTACCGATTACCGGTCACCGTTTACCGGTTACCTTCTTTTCCCCAGCGGTTTACTACGCGCCTGTCGTCAACTAGACTTCGGCCGGGGTTATCGAACATGGCAAAACAGCTAAGTATCTGGGCGCTCATCAGGCGCTATTTCCTCACCGGCATCGTCGTCATCGCGCCGGTCGGCGTGACGGGGTTCGTGCTCTGGTGGATCTTCTCCAAGCTCGACGCCATCCTGGGCCGCATCTTCTCCGTCCTCGGCGTCCGTATCCCCGGCCTCGGCCTGCTGGTTCTCGTCCTCATCATCATCGGCGTGGGCTGGGCCGCCCACCAGGCGGTCGGGCGCGAACTGATAATTCTCAGCCGGAACTGGCTGAAGCGGTTCCCGCTCACCCGCACGATCTACAGCGCGGCGAGCCAGATCGTCGAGCAGGTCGTGGGAGAGGACCGCAAGTTCTTTAAGCGCTGCGTGCTGGTGGAGTACCCGCGTCCCGGCATCTGGGCGATCGGTTTCGTGACCTCGAAGGCGTCCGGCGAGATCAACAAAACGATCGCAGAGGATTCGGTGGCCGTATTCCTACCGACGACGCCGAACCCGACCTCGGGTTACATCGTATTCCTGCCGCGTACGCGAGTCGAGCCTCTCGACATGACCGTGGAGGAAGGCTTCAAGCTCGTGGTCTCGGCCGGCGCAGTGACGCCCGAGCTGGCGCGCCAGAAGGCGAAAGAGGGGGGGAATGCCTAGCACACGGGGTGGCGGCAAGCCCGGCGATCCTCAGGCGCTCGAGGCCAACGTCGAGCGGGTTCGCCAACTTCTCGAGGCGCGTGAAGAGGAGACGCTGCGTCGCTACCTGGAGGCCTTCCACCCCAGCGACCTGGCCGATGTCATAGAATCGCTCGACGAGGAGGAGCGCGCCCCGGTGCTCCGCGTCCTGCCGGGCGAGTTGGCCTCGGAGACGTTGGCCGAGATGGAGGAGGAGGAGCACCCCGAGGAGCTGCTGCTCGCCGATCCAGAGCGCGTCGTCGAGCTCGTCCACGAGCTGTCCGACGATGACGCCGCCGACATCATCGGCGAGCTCCCCACCGAGAAGCAGCGCGAGGTGCTGGAGCTGCTTCCCGAGGAGGAAGCCGAAGAGATCCGCGACCTGCTGGCCTACGACGAGGAGTCGGCCGGCGGCATCATGACCACCGAGTTCGTCTCGGTGAACGAGAACGTCCTGATCGGCGAAGCGATCGACGAGATCCGCAAGCAGGTCGACGAGGGGGAAGACTTCTACTCTGTCTTCGTCGTCGATGACCAGGAGCGGCTGCGTGGCACGGTGACTTTCCAGGCCCTCATCGTCTCGCAGCCGTCGACGCCGATTCGCAACGTCACCGAGCCTCCCATCGCTTCCGTGCCCGCGACCATGGATCAGGAAGAGGTCGCCCGCATGATGTCGCGTTACAACCTGGTCTCCGTTCCCGTCACCGATCCCGCGGACCGACTCATCGGTCGCATCACGTTCGACGACGTGATGGACATCGTTGAAGCCGAGACCACAGAGGACATCCTGCGCCTTGTGGGTGGATCCGGTGAGGAGTACCTGCACGGCGGCGTCGCCGAGGCGATAAAGAACCGCTTGCCCTGGCTCGCCGTCGCACTCTTCACAACATCCATCGCCGCGGCCGTCATCTACTTCTTCCGCGACACCGTCGAGCGCGTCGTCATCCTCGCCGCGATCATGCCCGTCATCGCCGCCGTCGGCGGCAACGCCGGGACGCAGGTGCTCGCCGTCACCGTGCGCCGACTCGCCCTGTCGCCGGAACGCGCCGGCGCCTGGAATGTAGTCATGAAAGAGGTCGCCGTCGGCCTGGTCAACGGCCTCGCCATCGGCCTGCTGGCCGCGCTCGTCGGATTCTTCCTGCCGGAAGGCGGCATCTTCCTCGGCCTCGTCGTCATGCTCGCCATGTGGGGCAACCTGGTCGTGGCGGGTTTCGCCGGCGCCTTCGTCCCGGTCTTGCTGGAGAAGCTCGGAGTCGACCCCGCGGTGGCATCGTCGGTCTTCTTCACGGCCCTCACGGACATCTTCGGCTTCTTCTTCCTGCTTGGGCTCGCCAGCTGGATCCTCCTGCCACGACTCGCCTGACTTCCTGGTTGATCTCACAGGCGCCGTGGGAGCGCGGCGTGTGAATGCAGCTTCCCCCGTCGACTGAAGCTGGTCCGAACGCGGTTCCCGACGTTATCATAGAACTAGTCCAATCAAAAAGACAAAACGATAATCGCTATTAGGCTGCGGGCCTTGCATATCGCCTCGGAGGGCCTGGCAGCTCAAGAAGTGTTTGGGGCGCTACTCAACCGGAGAAGGGCCATGCCACGATACGGAGCATTGATCTGTCTAGTCTGCCTCCTTGTCTCTTGTCGGCCGCCTGCTCCTCCCACTGAATTGAGCGCAGAGGAGAAGGCTCGCATCGGGGAGGAGGTCGACGCCACTGTCCGCCATTACGTCTCGGCAATCCGGTCGCTAGACGCCGATCGGATGCTCGCCTTCTGGGCGGACGTTGAGGGCTTCGCAATGGCCGGGGACGGCGCTCTTATCGTCGGCTATGAGCCCTGGGCCGCCCAAATACGGACCCTGGTCGAGACGACCTCCGAGGTTACACACATCGAATTCAGGAACCCGCAGGTCTACGTGTTAACCGGTGATGCGGCCTCATACTCGGTGGAGTTTGAGTGGTCCATGACCTCGCTGGAGGGCGTAACCACGAATGCCTCGGGCTCGTGGACCTATGTGTTCAAGCGATTTCCTGAGGGTTGGCGGGTGGTACAGTCGGCAGGGATGCATGTCTACTCCTAGCCCTGTGGCGGTAGCGGCCTAACTAGCGTTTGCAGCGGCCTCGCTACGCATCGGAGTAGGCTCTTCGCTATGGATGTTCCTGCGGTGCCTCAGGATTCTCACGGCGCCGCTGAAACGCTACACCGTTAGACGGCATTCGAGGGAGATACGCTCATGCGTCTCATAATCTCAGCACTCATCGTATTGGCACTGGCGGGTTCAGGAGGATGCAGGCCAACCGGCAGTGCTGAGTCTCGTAACCAGGCTCGCGATCTTGAAGCTATCACTGGACTGCGAGAGGAGAATGTAACAGCAATCAATGCCGGCGACGTGAGCACCCTGCTGGCGGAGTTTACTGATGATGTTGTCTACCTACCCCCGGGCCAGCCTCCAGTGCTTGGCAAGGCTGACCTCGAGGCGTTCGTTCGGCCCTTCTACGAACAGTATGATGCTGAAATAGAAGCGACAGCTGAGGAGGTCGTGGTGGTGGGCGCCTGGGCCTTCGAGTGGGGTGTGTTGACCGGCACAATCCGTCCACTGGCAGGTGGCGAGGCCATTCAGGCAGACCTGAAGTACCTCTACGTCTACGAACGGCAACGGGATGGTTCGTGGAAGTTCGCGTACGACATTTACAACAGCAACGTGCCGTCGGCAGTGCCAGGCCACGACCAGTCTTCAGATTCGCAGGCGAGATGAGTACCAGCGGAACAGGGTGGACAGCCCCCTCACATGGGCTCGACCGTTACCGTAGGTATATGCTCTAGCTGGGAGTCACGTTTCTTGTCTCAAGGAGGTTCGCCATGAGATACCGAGGCATCCTGCTCTCCCTCGTTCTGAGCGCCGCCCTCTGCAGCCCGCTCACCGCCCAGGACCTGCCCGACTACACGATGGAACAGCGATGGGCACGGGCGGAAGGGCTACTCAATTCTTGGGTCGTGTTCGGCATTCGGTACAGCAAGATGATGGGGCAATCCCTGGAGCAGTTTGCGGACGCGCTGGTGGAAGTGTACGGGCCGGGATGGTCGTCGGACATGGGCCCACTGGACATGCTCCGAGCCATGCACCGCAACTGGATGTGGCAGCGCGGTGCCGAATTCGAAGTCCTCGAGGCTACTGACGACGTCGTACGCTTTCGTGCGAACCGGGCCTATCTCCCTGACTACTTCGGGGACGATGGGCAGTCGTACGGCGTGACTGTTGAGGAGTACGAGAAGGTGCTGGAGCTGTTCCAGCGAGAGATCTGCACTGAACGCGGGATGACATACGAGTCGAACGTGGAGGGATCGTGGGTCTACGTCACGATTCGCAAGCAGTGACAGCCGCCGTCTAACAACGTTTGCAGCTGCCGCTCGGGGGCTACAGGCTGTGGCCTTTGGGCCGCTGCGCAGCAGGGTCCTATAGCGTGGCTGGCGCTGGTATTCTTGCCTTTGTTCCGTGATCCCCGCTCTCCTGCGGGGCGCAGCTGAAACGCTGATCCGTTAGACGGCAACAGAGAAACGGGTGCCGTCGGCTGGCCGAGATATCAGGCAGCCATCGAGGCGGTTCGCAAGCACGCGGCAGTCCGAAAAGGTAAACCCGATGAAAGCAATGGTGCGCCACAAATACGGATGGCCTATCCGTATTCGATGGTGGGTGGCCCGGAGTCGAAATCGGCGCCTGTTCGGGCTATCCAGATCGCGTTCATGTTTCGTTCATCGTACACGACGTTGACAAGCTAGCCGAGGAACTTCGTGCGAAAGGAATCGAGTTCGCAGGTCCTGCAGACATTCACCTCGGCAAACGTGGCATCATGCTCATGGATCCCGATGGCCTTCGCGTTTCTATACAGAGCCCCACCGAGGCATCGCCGGACTGGCTCAGGAAGATGGTACACCTGACGCCATGACGACTTTTGAGTACATCGCGGTTCTGGTCTCGATTGTTGTGGGGCTGGGCATCACCCATCTTCTTGGGGGGCTAGGTCGCCTTATCGGCAACCCTGGCCGCCCCAAGGTCTACTGGGTGCACATCGCCTGGTCTCTTTACCTGTTTGTGTACCTGGTTGCGTTCTGGTGGTGGGAGTTCCGACTGAACGCTGTGGAAGAGTGGACAATCGAGCTGTATTTGTTTCTAGTTCTATATGCAGTATTGATGTACCTCCTGTGTGTTATCGTCTATCCTATGGAGTTCCCTTCTGATTTCGGCGAGTATTTCCACCATAGGCGCAGATGGTTCTTCGGAGTTTGGATACTGATCTATTTCGTGGACATGGTTGACACTCTCTCTAAGGGTGGAACCTATTTTGCAAGCTACGGATTCGAGTACCCTGTGACCATGGCGGCATATATTGGATTGTCAGCCACCGCGATATTCACCGCCAATCGACGTTTCCATGGCGCCTTTGCAGTTGGAATGTGTCTGTACCAATTCGTTTGGATGTTTCGTTTGTTTGGGACCGTTTCCTAACTAGTTTCCGGCGGCAGGTGTGATACTGACACTTGGCGGATTGATACTCGTGGCCACCAATGCGTCAAACACTCCTCCTGTGTTCTTTGTAATGATTGTTGTCGGGGTCTCGATGGGATTCACGGGATTGGTGAAGACGTTCTCATTCACAGGTAATCGAACGGCTCGCCATGCGCCTCCTGCAACCGGCCGACCTATGGATACGCGCGAAGGCTACTCAACGTCATCGCAGGAACAGCTGCAGGGTCGACCGGGCTATTCTGTGACAAGTATCGTTCTAGCTGCAACCTTCCTTTTGCTACTTGGCCTAGTTGGTGGATTCTTCTATCTAATCAATAAGTGGTTTGGAAACTGGAGTCCATTCTGACGTATCTTGGACGTGAGGTGTTTGCCGGCTGAGAGTTCATGGGAAGCGGTGCCGCCGCTGGATCTTCACGGCGCCGCTTAAACGCTACACCGTCAGGCGGGGTCAACGAGGGAGTCGTACGTGTGACTCGAGACAAATGGTCGAGTGCCGGAGGAGTGTGGCTGAGGCTCGGAGTCGAGGGTGTACTCATCGTGCTCAGCATCCTGGCTGCCTTTGCCATAGATGCCTGGTGGGACGCGCGGGCTGATCATCGGGCTCGACAGCAGATCCTGCTCAACCTGAAGCAGGACTTCGAGCAGAACCTCGTCATTGTCGATACCGCATACGCACGGCACGGGCGGATCAAGGCTGCCGCGAGGGAACTGCTGGGGCAGATGGGCCCGAGGGGCAGTCGCGAGTTCACCGATGACTCGATCGCGAGCTTGCTCCAAAGGGTGATGGACCGCGAACGCCTTCAGCCGGTTCAGGGCAGTCTCACTTCGCTGCTGAACTCGGGGCAGTGGGATCTATTAGAGAACGATGCACTGCAGTCCGCTTTGGCCGAATGGCCGACCCATGTCGCGCGCGTAAACAGCAGGGAGGATCAGGCGATAGAGGGTATCAACAACCGCCTCATTCCACGAATCCACTCACTCGTGCCGATCCGAGACATCGACATGGTGATGCCGCAGTTCCGAGAGGTCGGCCCCAGCCGCTTCCCGATGGACTACGACCTATTGCTTAGCGACATGGTCTTCGAGGGGGCGGTTGACGAACGTTGGTGGGATGAGGACTCGATCCTGGCCAACCTGGAGAGGGTTCGCGAATCGATCGAGCGAATTCTCGAGCTCATCGAGTCAGAGTTAGTGGGCTGACCCTGGCTAACAAGGGTTTGCAGCTGGCGCTGCACGCGTTAGGCTGCCGTTTATCAGGGAATCTCATCTTGGAGCTGAAAATGAACTATCTGTACGTTTCTTTAGTCCTTTGCGTTAGTTCGTTACCGGCTTTTGGGGTTCTGGCCGCCGGTCAAGAGCCTGACGATATTGCTGCCCGAGTCTTTCTTGGGCAGCTCTATCCATCCGGAAATATCTATCTAAAGCCCTTTCCACTTCCTGGTGAGTCACAGAGCGAGATGGATTATCTCAAATCCTTCTCTTGGCCCGACAGGATATTCTCTCGGGCCCTTTCTAGCACAGATCCTAATGCAAACCAAATAAGGGAGGGCCATTTGTCGAGCGTCATGCACGACGTTCACCGTGAAATTGGACCAAACGAGATTCGATTGGAGTCGGCTTACATTCCATCTTTGGAGTCAATGAGCGATTCGCACGAGGGTTGTACGAAGGAGCTCTATAGACCGCGAGATTCGCAATACCAATACCTTGGAGGAGACTTCTTTTACTCGGTTTTGTTCCACTGCGAACCCAATGAAGGCGTGGCCATCTACAAGAGTAGTGAATTGAGTAACGTCTCCTTCACCGTTATGGCTTTCAATACGGATTTGGAGCTCTCGGAAGTAGAACAATTGGGTGGGAAACCCCGACCGCTAACTGCCGATGAATCAGCGATGGTGAGACAACAAGAGTTAGAATATGAGAGTTACAAATCTGAATGCACAACGACACCCAAGTTTCTCAATGCAGCCACTTCTCATATCTCTGCAAATGTGAAGGGATCTGATTTATCAATACTGATTTCACGGTATGAAACCTCTGGTTGCGGCGGCCACCTGGCGAACGTTTTCATACCTGATGTCGTAAAGTCAGGCGTTCTTTTGGCAAAGTATGAGTTGGTTCAATATGAGGGTGCAGTCTAACTGAGAGAGATGCGGGCGATCTTCGCTGTGTTGCTGGGAATGTCTGCGATAAGCGCGTGCACGCCGGGCGGCGAGTCGTCTGCTAGCACCAGGTGGCTCGCAGATTATCACTCCAGTTGTTCAGAGTATGATGAGTGAGCGAACTGAGGCCGTTCTGGAGAAGGTCGGCCCTGAAAACCTATCGGATTGTGGCATCGGCTGCATCACGAATCCGAAGCATGAAGGCCATGAACCTAAGGTCAAATGGCTTGAAGAGCGTTTCGCCGAAGGCCTGCGCTTCCTGCTCTTCCGTGACGGAACGGGCAAGCCGCTGGCCTTCCTCGAATACGTGCCGGGCGAATACGCCTGGCGGCGGGTGGATGCCGAAGGCTGGCTGTTTGTCCATTGTCTGTGGGTCTATCGCAAAGGGCAAGCGGTGGGCGGCCTGGGCAGCCGCTTGATCCAGGCCTGCGTAGAGGAAGCGCGAGGGGCGGGCGCCAGAGGCGTGGCGGCGATAGTGAGTGAGGGGCCCTGGATGGCAGGGGAGCAAGTATTCCTAAGGAATGGATTCGTGCAGACAGCGGAGAGCGATCGATTCCAGTTGGTCATTCACCGGCTAAGGAAAGGGCCGGCGCCACGCTTCCGCGAGATCAGCACGAAATGGGCAAAGCACCGAGGGTTGCACATCGTGTATTCTGCCCAATGCCCCTACCTGGCGAAGTCAGTCAACGACCTATCGACCATGGCGAGCGAACACGGCCTCGAGGTGAAGGTCACCGTGCTCAACAGTGCCCGCGAAGCGCAGAACGCGCCTTCTTACTACGGTGTTTTCAGTCTCCTATGGAACGGGCGGCTGCTGTCAGATCATTACGTGAGTCAGGGGCGGTTCAGGAACATCCTGAAGAAGGAGATCCTGAATCAAAATGAATGAAGCAAGGTGGGAGTGAATTCAAGATGCCAAATCGGAAGCGTCCCGTCGCGTTTTGGGTCATATGCGTGTTTCTTGCGCTTTCAGTGATCGTACTTCTACTGGGACAGACTACGTCTATTTTTGCGTACGATTTCGCCGTCCGGCTTGGCTTGCAGGAGCCCATTGAGGAAGTCACCGCGTTTGGTGTCGAGATGAATCGAGCATTCGGACTCGGTGACACCGCCGTGTATATCCCTTTGATGCTCGTTTCCCTAGCTGGACTTTTGTTGAGGAAGCGCTGGGCTCTCCTTACAACGGCGGCCGTGATGGGGATATCAGCCTATTGGTCCCTGACAGTTGCTGCCGTGCTTGTGTTCTTGAGAGGGGTGCCAGAGTACCAACTGGTACCCGGCCTCGAGTATTGGGTATTTCTGGGGGCTTACTTAGTGTTTGGCGTTTGGGGGATTTTTTATCTGGCGGTCCGAAGCGATGAGCTACTCCAATAACGTATTGGGGGGGCAGCTAACCCGTTGGGCAGCGACGGAGGTAACAGCAGAATGAAGCTGGGCGCCTGCTTGGGGCTGCTTTCCCCGGCTGCCTTGATGCTGGCGGCATGCGGCTCGGTCGAGGATTCCTCGTTCGAATTCGCACTGATGGGGGATAACCCGTATTTTCAGGAAAACGTTTCCAAGTTCGAGACACTAATCGAGGATGTTAATCGAAGGAGCGATCTCGCCTGGGTGCTCCACGTCGGTGACATCAAGACGGGCACCGAACCGTGTTCGGATGAACTACTGAACTCGCGCTTCGCACTCTATCAGAGATTCAACGCTCCGTTCGTGTTCACGCCTGGCGACAACGACTGGTTCGACTGTGCTGACGATCCGATGAGTGGCGTAGATGAGTACGAGCGGCTGGCCTACCTGCGGCAGCTCTTCTTTCCCGACCCGAGCCGGACCACCGGTGGTCGCGCGATGGCGGTGGAGTCCCAGGGTGGGTCAGACGAGTTTGGCGAGTTTGTAGAGAACGTGATGTGGGTGCATGGCGACGTGGTGTTCTCTACCGTCCATCTTATCGGGCTGTTCCGGCCGCCAAGAGACCAGGCCATTGCGGATCGCCGCATGGATGCTGCGCTCGCTTGGATCGCCAGAGCCTTCGACGTCGCCAACGACCGTGATGCCCGTGGCATTCTCATCGCTACGCAGGCAGATCCCTGGCTGGTGTCGGGGCTCCCGCTGGTGATGGACATGCTGGCCTGCCCGCAGTGTCTGGCGCCCACAAGAGGCTTGGAGCGTTTGTACACGGCCCTCGCCGACCACACGATCGCATTCGGCCGACCCGTTGTGTTGGCCGTCGGCGATAGCCACGTCTTTCGTGTCGACAAACCGCTGCGCTCGGCTGAATCCGGTCTGATGATCGAGAATTTCACGCGTGTGGAAACGTTCGGTCACCCGGATGTCCACTGGATTCGAGTGACGGTGGACCCCGAGGAACCGGAGTTGTTTTCGTTCCACCAGCAGATCGTGGAAGCGAATGTGAGGCAGTGATGTGCGAGGAGACGAGGGCAACACATTATCGCGCTGCCTCCGTCATGACTCGGTTTCTGACGTGGGAACAACGCGGCGCGGATCAGCGTTCAAGGTTCGGCGTCGCTGCCGGCTGAAATAGAGAGGCCCCAAGTAACACCGATAGGAGAAGAACCATGCGACAGCCACTTGCATCCGCGCTCGTGCTGGCGGCCATCGTCGCCGGCTGTGGAACTCCTGCCACGACACAGCTAGAGGCCAACAAGGAACTCGTCCGCCAGTTTTCCGACGCCCTGAATGCGGCCGATTGGGACGCGCTGGATGAACTGATGACGGAGGATTTCCGCCGCCACAGCCAGGCCACGCCCGAGATGCAGGTAAACTCTCGAGCGGACTTCTACCAGCTCCAGCAGTCTTACCTGGAGAGTTTTCCAGACCAGCGGGTGACGAATGAAATGATGGTCGCGGAAGGTGACAAGGTCGCCGGCTACGCAACGTACAGCGCCACAAATACCGGGCCGGTGGGCGAGACACCAGCCACCGGGAAAGCGGGTGAGGTCAAGTTTCTCGCCATATTCCGAATCGAAGAGGGAAAGATTGCGGAGCTTTGGGTGGAGTGGGACAATCTGGCGATGCTGACGCAGTTGGGACTCTTCCCCCCACCCTGTCCGGCAGAGAGCTAGTGATCGGGCCCTGAACCTGCCGCTCTGTAAGCTTCGTCGCGCCTTTTGACGTGTCATGCGACCGTGTAAGGAGATGAGCCATGACCGATGCCGCTGATGCCCAAGCACCCCTGGAGGCCGTGCTCAAGGACGAAATCATCCGGATGTATCAGGATGTAGCGGATAACCCGGACGGCGAGTTTCACTTCTTCCACGGCCGCGAGGGGGCGGAACTGTTTGGGTATGAGCCCGAATGGCTGGACCGCGCCCCCCCCGGCGCCGTCGAGTCGTTCGCGGGGGTCGGGAATCCGCATGAGCGGGCGAATCTGCAGCCGGGCGAAAGCGTGCTCGACCTGGGTAGCGGAGCCGGGCTGGACGCGATAATCGCGTCCTGGGGTGTGGGTCCGACGGGGAGTGTGGCTGGCGTGGACCTGAATCCCGCCATGTGCCTGAAAGCGCAGGCCCACGCGGCGGCGATGGGTACGTCCATGCAGTGTCACGAAGGTAGCATGGAAGAGATCCCGCTGGAGGACGCATCCGTGGATGTGGTCATATCGAACGGCGTGATCAACCTCTCGTTCCGCAAGCGCCGGGTGGTGGAGGAGATGTTTCGGGTGCTGAAGCCGGGCGGTCGCATCTCGATCACGGACATCGTGAGCGCCAAGCAGCTATCGCAGTCAATCGTCAACGATCCGAAGCTCTGGGCCAGTTGAATCGGCGGCGCTCTCCTGGAAGGAGAGATGTTCAGGTTGCTGGAAGAGTCCGGCTTCACCCGTGTCAAGTCAGCCGTGGTGCCGAGATTCCGATTCCGCAAGGAATCGACGCAGAATTCCGCCGAGGCTTTTGGCGTCAAGGCGGTGATGATGACGGCGCTGAAGCCGGAAAAGGACTGACGCCCGCGGCAGTAGCGGTGCAGTTCGAAGAAAGGCCGCCGGGTCCGATCCGCCCTGGTCACAATAGGATGACCGAGACCGATCTCGAGAAGTGGCTCGATAGCTACGGCCGGGCTTGGGAAAACCGCGATCCCGAAGCGGCGGCCGCATTGTTCAGCCAAGATGTCAGCTACTTTGAGACCCCATTCGGCGAGCCGGCCCGGGGCCGTGATGGGGTGCGCGACTATTGGGCGAACGCGACGCGAAACCAGGCGGACATCAGTTTCTCTTATGCGATCGTCTCGGTAACGGGGCGACAGGGGATCGCTCGATGGTCGGCGCGGATTACTCGCGTTTCGACTAGTATCACAGTGACTTTGGACGGTATTTTCTTGCTGGAGTTCGAGGACGGCGGTCTGTGCCGGGAGCTACGCGAATGGTGGCACAGTGCGGAGAGCGAATGACTCGGTTCTTTATCCTCATGGTCCCGCCGCTTGCCTTCGAGATGACTCGCAGGGCAGTGCCGGAGTACCTCGTGGTTGCGTTCTTGTCGGGGCCGCTCGTACATACGACTTTCGCTTTCTTCTTGGGCTGGAACGAGTTCATGCCGTTCCTTCCGGTTCCATCGGTTTGGGATCTACTTTGAGCTCCAGCGCCGTACAGACCCACCGTCCGTGGAACGACTGTCGAGCCGAGGTCCTCGTGGTAGCGTGCTCGGACGCTCGCTTCCACGATGAAATCGATGAATTCCTCCACACTCAGTTATCTCTGTCCTGCTGCGACAGGCTCTATGTGCCCGGAGGTGCCGGCGCGCTGGCTACAGGTGGCGTCGGCTTGTTGCGGGCGCGCCGACTTCGTGAGGAATGCCATTTTCTGATCGGTGCGCACAAGATCAGGCGGGCGGTCTTGTTCTTTCATGGGCCGGCCGCGGATGGACCGGTCGAGGCCATCTGCGGGGATTACAAGAGGAGGCAGCCGAAGGCGACGGCGGCGGAAGTGCGGCGTCAGCAGGAACGTGACGCGAGGCAGATTCTGCGCGATGGCCTGGGCGACGGCGTTCGCCTGGAGATGTACCTATGCGAGGTGACGAAAGACAGTCTCGTTCGCTTCGAATCGATCGGTGTCTAGCGACCGTCCTTGGGGCCGTGCGGCCCGGCTGAAGGTTCTACGGCGGAGGTTTACACGATGACGGGCGAAGTGCTGCTCTACGTAGGCTCTGTAGTGATCGCGCTGTGGGGTGTGGCTCACATCGCTCCAACGAAACCGGTTGTCGCCGGGTTTGGGCCACTGTCGCCAGAAAACCGACGGATCCTTACAATGGAGTGGGTGGCCGAGGGATTGGCTCTCGGCTTCATCGGCGTCTTGTGCTTCTTGGCGACATTTCTCGTCGGTAGAGAGAACGCTGGTGCGATTCTGGTCTATCGGGCCAGCGCCGTGATGTTACTCGTACTGGCCGGCTGGACGCTGCTAACGGGCGGCCGCACATCGGTCGTTCAGTTCAAGATTTGCCCGGCAGTAAAGACGATCGTTGCGGCGCTGCTGCTGGTCGGGAGCTCGCTCTGATGTCTGACCCGATGCTCGAGTCCTCGTTTCGTCCGCTTAGCGCCGCGGAGCGGCGACTTCTGGGGATGAAGATCCGCGATATTCAATCGCGGCTGGCGCGGGGACCGAGGGCCCTCGTCCCCGGCCTGGTCGTCATCGTGGCGCTCTGGGCCTTGACCCTCGTTGCCTCGGAGACGGCGTGGCCGATCGTAACCGTATTCTGGATCGTCGTAGGCGGTGGGATCTTTCTCTGGGTACGGCACGACCTGAAGAAGGACCTCGACCAGCTCCGCGCAATGGTGGCGGGGTACGAGTCGGCTCGCCGGAGGAACGAAGCCAAGGTGTTCAACGTCGAGGCGAAGGCCTTCGCGGAATTCGAGGAGTATGAGGACGAAGGCGCGTGCTATGCGTTCGAAATCGCAGGAGGTCGCCTGGTATTCGTAGTCGGGCAGCAATTTTACGCCGAAGCCAAATTCCCCAGCCATGACTTCTCGCTGGTTCATATTCTGGATGAGCGGGGAGAGCCGGTCGACATGATCATCGAGAAGCGAGGCCCCAGGGTACCCGCGGCTCGAACGATACCCGCGGCAGCCAAGCTCGAGCTCGAGATCCCGGAACATCTTGAGGCGCTAAGCGGCACCCTCGACCAACTCGAAGATCTGCTCAGGACGTGAACCGTGAGACTCCATCGAGAATCGGCTCCCGCCACGAAGGGTATTCTGATCCGCTGGCCGGTATGGTATGACATTCTGAACCGGTTGAACTTCCTGGGCCGGGAGCAGCAATTCAGGGAACGAGCGGTTGAGCTGGCGGCGATCGAAGACGGACATACCGTTCTCGACGTTGGCTGCGGAACGGGCAACCTGACGATGGCGGCGAAAGCGCGTGCCGGGACGGACGGCGAGGTCTGGGGCATCGACGCTGCCCCCGAGATGATTCGGGAAGCGGAACGGAAGGCAATCGAAAAAGAGTTGGATGTTCGGTATCAGGTTGGCTTGATCGAAGATATGCCGTTCCCGGATGATAAGTTCGACGTTGTGGTCAGCAGCCTGATGCTCCATCACCTTCCAAAGGACCTCAAGCGGCAGGGCATCGCCGAGATCTCGCGCGTGTTGAAGCCGGGTGGGCGATTCGTCGCTGTCGACATCGATCCTCCGTTGATGGTCAACCTGAAGACCGTTGCCGGGGCGATGGAGGCCGGCGGCTTCACCGACATACGGCGAGGCAAGACGGCGTTCAGAACGGCGTTCGTGCGCATCCACTGTCTGAGCGGGACCGCTGCGGTTGCCACGTCTGACTAGAGACTTGCGATCTTTAGCCTTGCGACGGATGGGAGATAGGAGATGGCTCTAAGCGCATTCGACGACAAGTCGAGCAAGCCGAAGGGTGCTGAGCTGGCCAGTGTGCTGGGGCGAGCGAGTGCTCTCTGGGAAGGTTTGATCGCTCACCTTGCGGCGGAGTATCAGCCCTTCGTGAAGGAATGGAAGTTCAGCGGCGCGAAGTGGGGGTGGTCGCTGCGACTGAAGCACAAGAAGCGGACGATCCTCTACATGACTCCATGCAAGCGACACTTCCTGGTCGGGTTCGCGTTGGGGGAGAAGGCCGTGAAGGCAGCTCATCAGAGCGATCTGTCAGACTCGGTACTCACCATCATTGACGAGGCGAAGAAGTACGCTGAGGGGAGGGCCGTTCGTATCGAAGTCAGGACCAAGAGGGACCTCAGTAACGTAGAAAAGCTCGCGGCGATCAAGATGGCGAACTAGGCCTGCAATGGAACACGACGAGTTCGTGGAGAAGACTCGCGGCGATGAGATAGTCTGGGGTGTAAGGGGTCTTCTCCGCCCGGTGTTCTATGTATGGGGAACTGGCGGCCTGGCTGTGGTCGTAGCGATGTCCATACTTGTTCTTACCCCAGCGCTTGGCTTCGGAGTTTATTGCTTCTCGCACCACAAATACGTCGCTATGGCGTGGGCGCTCCCAGCTGTTCTCGCCTTTATCGCCGGCAAGCCAAACCTCAATTGCATCGCGGGATCCGTTTGGGTGATTTGTGCGCTCGTCGGTTGGGTTCTATCCATCTTCTTCGGCCCATATCATCTGGTGGGAGGACTGTTGCCCGGTCTCACCTGGTTCCTCGCCGGCGCACTCAGGGGTACCACAATGGTGTCGATGGGGGACCGGTTGCGTGAATCACCTGAAGCCTACAGGAAACTGAAAGAGTCTGGCCTGATGTCATTCCGCGGTGCGTCACCCATGGGATAATCAGCGGCGAAACCGGCTGTGCGGGCCGTGACTTGACCGCCGCGAAACCGGGAAGCAATTTTCACTGTAGTGTTGAAGAGAGACCCTAAACCCAGCCAGCAGAAGCTTCTCAAGGCATTCGAGGCGGGCGAGGCCCGGGCTCTGGCCCGGGCTATTTCGTGGGTGGAGAACGGCCGTCCCGGCTTCGAGGACTTGCTCAGCGCGCTGCACGATCGCGTCGGCCGCGCCCAGCGCATCGGCGTGACCGGGCCGCCAGGGGCGGGGAAATCGACGCTGATCCACGCCCTGGCGCTCCTGGTCAGGAAAGGCAGCGAGCGGGTCGGAGTCGTGGCGGTGGATCCGACCTCGCCGTTCACCGGTGGCGCGCTGCTGGGCGATCGGATACGGATGACGGAGGCGGCGGGCGACGACGGCGTGTTCATCCGCTCGATGGCGAGCCGGGGATCGATGGGCGGCCTGGCGACGACGACGCGGGAAGTGGCCGACCTGATGGACGCGTTCGGGTTCGAGCGCGTGGTGGTCGAGACGGTTGGCGTGGGGCAATCGGAGCTCGAAATCGCCGAGGCCGCAGACACTACCGTAGTGGTGCTGACGCCGGAGTCGGGCGACTCGATCCAGGCGATGAAGGCGGGCCTGATGGAGATCGCCGACATCTTCGTCGTCAATAAGGCTGACCGGCCGGAGGCTACCCGGGCGGCCGCAGAGCTCAAGACGATTCTGCGCATCCGCCAGGGCCAGGCGTTCGATCGCGTACCGGCGCACCACGGCGTCGACCTCACGGCGATGGCGCAGCGGCGCGCCGCGAAAGCCGAGGCCGGCGATGGTGCGGCAGAGACCAAGCCAGGCGATATGACGGAGCGCTGGGAGATTCCGGTCTTGATGACCACCGGGCACGACGGCGGCGGCGTCGCGGAATTGCTCCAGGCCCTCGACGCTCATTACGGTTGGCTGCAGACTACGGGACAGTTGGCGGAGCGTCGGAGCAGCCGCCTGCTGGAGAGGGTCCGTGCCGTGGTGGACCGGCGGCTGCGGACGCGGGTCTGGAGCGACGGGTCGGGCGAATCGATCCTCGAGGCGGCGCGGGGGGATCTGGAATCTGGGAAGCGGACACCGTACGATGTAGCAGGCGAGATACTGAACGATATGGAACCCGACCCTAGCTAGGGGTGAAGCGATATGTCCGACCGGAAACGCGAAGGGAAACAGAAAGATCCGGCTTCTGAGGTCGACCAGCTGAAGAAAGAGCTGGAGGCCCTGAGGCGCGAGCGTGCGGCCTGGTTCGGTAAGTACGGATCCGCTCCGAAGCGCGACGAGGTCAGCTTCGACAGTCTGTCCGGCAACGAGCTGGCGCCTCTGTACACGCCGCTCGACACCGGCCTCGACTACTCCAAGAAGCTTGGCTTTCCCGGCGAGTACCCGTTTACCCGCGGGCCCTACACGACCATGTACCGGACGCGGCTCTGGACGATGCGGCAGTTCTCCGGGTTCGGGACGTCGGAGGAGACCAACGAGCGCTACAAGTACCTGCTCGATCACGGGCAGACCGGCCTCTCGGTGGCATTCGATTTCCCGACGCTGATGGGCTACGACTCCGACGATTCGCACTCGGAGGGCGAGGTCGGCGTCTGTGGTGTGGCCATCTCGAGCCTGGCCGACATGGAAACGCTGTTTGACGGCATCCCGCTTTCAGACGTCTCGGTCTCCATGACGATCAACGGACCCGCCATGATGCTCTACTGCTTCCTGCTGGTGACGGCGGAGAAGCAGGGCGTCGATCTAAAGGAACTCCGCGGCACGATCCAGAACGACATTTTGAAGGAGTACATGGCTCAGCATGCCTGGATCTATCCGCCGGAGCCGGCGCTGAAGGTGATCGCCGACATCTTCGATTGGTCGGCCCGGAACGCGCCCAAGTTCAACACGATCTCGATCAGCGGCTACCACATCCGCGAGGCCGGCGCCACCGCCGTGCAGGAGCTGGCGTTCACGCTGAAGAACGGCTTCACCTACGTGGAGACGGGAATCAAGCGCGGCCTGGATGTGGACGAGTTCGCGCCCCGGCTCTCGTTCTTCTGGGATGTTCACAACGACTTCTTCGAGGAGATCGCAAAGTTCCGCGCCGGCCGCCGCATCTGGGCCCGGCACATGAAGGAGATCTACGGCGCCAAGGATCCGGAGAGCTGGCGGCTGCGAACCCACGCCCAGACGGCGGGCGTCTCGTTAGTAGCGCAGCAGCCGGAGAACAACATCGCGCGGGTCGCCTACCAGGGCCTGGCCGCTGTGCTCGGCGGTACACAGTCACTGCACACGAACGCGCTCGACGAGACACTGGCGTTGCCCACAGAGAAGGCCGTGCGTATCGCCCTCCGCACTCAGCAGATCCTCGCCTACGAGACGGGCGTGGCCAACGTCATCGATCCGCTGGCCGGATCGTTCTACGTAGAATCGCTCACCGACCAGATGGAAGAAGAAGCCGAACGGATCTTCGCTGAGATCGATGCCATGGGCGGTGTCGTGCACGGGATCGAGGAAGGCTATTTCCAGGGCCAGATCGCACTGTCGGCCGAGCGGTTTCAACAGGAAATCGAATCGAACCGCCGCATTGTCGTCGGGGTGAACGATTTTACCGGCGGCAACGAGGACATGAGTATCGAGCTCTTGCGGATCGGGCCGGAGATCGAGCGGAAGCAGCGGGGGCGGCTGGCGGACCTGCGAGGGCGCCGCGATTCCGGCCAGGTGGAGAGCGCGCTCAAGCGGCTGACGGGTGCGGCGCAGAACGATGAGAATCTCATGGAGCCTATGCTTCATGCGGTTCGGGCGTATGCTACGCTGGGCGAGATTCGGCATGCGCTGGAGAGAGTTTATGGGCGGTTTCGGGAACCGGTGTTTTTTTAGGGGCGGCAGGCGAACATCGAGCGTCGAGCATCGAGCATCGAACGTCGAGGAACTACCCGATCATCGAACGTTGAACGCCGGACGTTAAACTTTGAACATTGAGGCCGTTATCACTTACCGGTTACCGATTACCGGTTACCGGTTACCGGCTTCTCACCGGTCACACGCTACCGAACGCTGAAAACTGCACAGGCCACGACAAGAACCAGCCCCTGAAGTACGCATCAACGCTTTAACAGGCGACAGTTGCATCATCGCGCCAACGCGGGCGGAGCGTCCGCAGGCGCCGGCGCCGCGTCTCGATCGCGAGCCATCGAAGGCTTACGATCCTGCCTGTCCTTTCTGTCCCGGCAACGAAGAGCAGACGACGACGGAGTTGTATCGTTTTCCTTCGTCGGGTGGGGAGTGGAGAGTGCGGGTGGTGGAGAACAAGTACCCGGCGCTGGTGGGAGATTTCGTGGGTGACGGGGGGTTGGGAGCGGGCGAGCTTATGCAGGGTATGCCGGCGTTGGGTCGGCACGAGGTTATCGTAGAGGGGCGGCTTCACAGCCGTGGGGTTTTGGAGCAGAGTGACTTTGAAATGTTGGAGGTGATGCAGGCGTACCGAGAGCGGTTTCTGGCGGCGGCAGCCGATCCTTTGGTGAAGCACGTGGTCATCTTTCGCAACCACGGGGCGATGGCCAACGCGTCGATCGCGCATCCACACGCCCAACTTGCCGGTCTCGATTTCGTGCCGCCGGTCGTCGATCGGAAGCTCGAGCGCTCGCGGGAGCACGTGCGTGGTGGCGGCCGGGCTCTTCTGCTCGATCTCGTGGGCGCGGAAGTGGCGGACGGGTCCCGGCTGATCGGCCTGACGGACCGCTTTGCCACGTTCGTTCCGTTTGCGCCGACCTACGAGTACGAGATGTGGGTGGCGCCCCGCATCGAGCTTCCGGGATTCGACGGCGTCGAAGACGATGCGTTGCTGGAGTTTGGTGCCGCGTTGCGCCGCGGGCTGGCGGCGATGGAGGAAGCGCTGGATGGACCCGACTACAACTACATCCTCCACACACCGCCGACCCGAGGAGCCGGCGACGGCGCTCTGCCGTGGTACTGCCAGATCATCCCGCGGCGCGTGCTGGCGGCGGGCTTCGAGCTGGGCGTCGGCGTCCACATCCTGGTGACCCGGCCCGAGGCGGCCGCTGCGCGGCTCCGGGAAGCGCTGCTCCCATAAGGTTGCCGCGCTCACAAGGCGCAGGTATTTTGCCGTCGCGAGTCGCGACTGTTACTCACACTTCACAAAACTATGGCAGAACGGAAGATACGCGTGCTGGTGGGGAAGCCCGGCCTCGACGGGCATGACCGCGGCGCCAAAGTCGTTGCGGCCGCCCTTCGCGATGCCGGCATGGAAGTCATCTATACCGGTCTCCATCAGACGCCCGAGCAGATTGTGAACGCTGCGATCCAGGAAGACGTCGACGTCGTGGCGCTCTCCATACTGTCCGGCGCCCACATGACTCTGTTCCCCAAGGTCGTCAAGCTTCTGAGCGAGGAGGGCGCGGGTCACGTCCTGGTGACCGGCGGCGGCATCATCCCGGCCGATGACATCGAGAAATTGCGGGAGTTGGGCGTGGGCCGCCTGTTTGGGCCGGGGACTGCGACGACCGAAGCGGTAGAGTACATCCGGAACTGGTTCGCCGAGAACCGAGCCGGCGAGGAGTGATTCTCGCGCGGGCAGATGTCCGGCGCGAGTTCCTGACGGGAGGTACGGTGTGAGGTCGGCAAAGTCGAAGCCACGGATGCGGCGCCTGGCTGGCGAGCTTGCGGAGCTCGAAGAGAGACTGCGCCAGGGAGGCGGACCGAAGAAGGTCAAGAAACAGCACGGGGAAGGGAAGCTGACGGCCCGGGAACGGCTGGATCTGCTCTTCGACCCCGGATCCCACTTCCAGGAAGTCGGGCTGCTGGTCGCCTACGACGAATACGGCGGCAAGGCGCCGGGCGTCGGAGTAGCGACCGGGGTCGGCCTCGTTTCGGGTCGCGAGGCCGTCGTTGTCGCCAACGACGCCACGGTGAAGGCCGGCTCGTGGTGGCCCGAAACCATCCCGAAGATGCTGCGCGCCCAGGAGATCGCGATGCGCTGTCACATCCCGATCATCTACCTGGTCGATTCCTCAGGCATCAACCTTCCTTACCAGGGCGGCGTCTTTCCCGGTCAGTACGGGGCCGCCCGGCTTTTCTACTACAACTCGCTGATGCGGCGCTACATGAAGGTGCCGCAGATCGCGGCCGTGATGGGTAACTGTATCGCCGGCGGAGCCTATCTGCCGGCGCTGTCCGACGTGATCTTCATGGTGAAGGGCACCAGCTTCATGGGCCTGGGCGGCCCGAACCTGGTGAAGGGAGCGACGGGCCAGACGGTGGATGCCGAGACTCTGGGCGGCGCCGACACGCACACCAAGATCTCCGGTGTCGCCCACTACGAGCCGGAGAACGACGAGGAGTGCATCGAACAGATTCGCCAATATGTCGCCGACCTTCCGCCCGCCAACGGGATGCCGATCACGTTGGCGGAGGCGCGGCCGCCGGTCCGCTCTCCCGAGGAGGCCTACGACATCATCCCCGAGGACCACCGTGCCGGCTACGACATGCGGGCGCTGCTCGAGACCATCGTCGACGAAGGCGAGTTCCACGAGTTCCAACCCGAGCTCGCGGCGGAGATGATCTGCGTCGATGCCCGGGTAGGCGGCATCCCCGTGGGCATCCTGGCAAACGACAGGGGGATCTTCCCCGAGAAGAAAGGCGGACCGCCTCGCTTTGGCGGCATCATCTACACCGAGAGCGCCGAGAAGTCCGCCTACTACATCGAGACCTGCGACCGGCACCGCCGGCCGCTGCTCTACATCCAGGACGTTTCCGGCTTCATGGTGGGCCCCGACGCGGAGCATTCGGGGATCATCCGGGCCGGCGCCCGGATGGTGGAGGCCATGTCGGTGGCGACGGCGCCGAAGATCGTACTGACCATCAATCACGCCAGCGGCGCCGGTTACTACTCGATGGCGGGGCAGGGGTTCGATCCCGATTTCATCTTCTGCTGGCCGACCGGCCGCATGGGAGTGATGGAGGGCGAATCGGCGGTCACGGCGGTTCACGGCCGGGCGATCAACGAGGCGGCGCAAGCCGGCCGCGAGCTCGACGCCGAGACCCAGAAGAGGATGGAGGAGACGCGCGCCACCTACGAACACCAGCTCGATGCGCGTTACGCCGCGGCTCGGGGCTATGTGGACGCGGTGATCACTCCGGAGAAGACGCGGGATGCCCTGGTCCTGGCGCTCAAAGCGGCGATCCAGAACCCGGGACCGCATCTGGGCGCCTTCGCGCTACCCGGGTCCTTGGAATCGCTGCTCAGGTGAGCGCCAAGAGCAA
The DNA here is from genome assembly GCA_039588075.1 of Gemmatimonadota bacterium. GTDB lineage: Bacteria > Gemmatimonadota > Gemmatimonadetes > Palauibacterales > KS3-K002 > JBDHAL01. Next base: position 26,173 of record JBDHAL010000007.1, read on the forward strand.
GAGCGTGCTCATTGCCTCGGGGCAGGGTTTCTGGGGCGACTGGCTGGAAGCGCCTGTGCGCCAGGTCGACGCCGGCCCCATCGACTACCTGGTGATGGACTACCTCGCCGAGGTCACCATGTCCATCCTGCAGAAGCAGCGGGGCCGAGACGCATCGCAGGGCTACGCCCGGGACTTCGTGCCGCTGATGGGCCGTATCCTCCCGAAGTGCATCGATCAGGGGATCCGCGTCGTCGCCAACGCCGGCGGCGTGAACCCGTTGTCCTGTCGCGACGCGGTCATCGAGGTGGCCAGGGGCGCCGGGCTGGCTGGGAATGCGCGGATCGGGGTCATCACGGGCGACGACCTGATGGGTCGGCTCGACGAGTTGCTGTCGGCGGGAGCAGAGCTTCGAAATATGGAGACGGGCGAGCCGCTGGAAACGGTACGAGACTCCATCCAGTCCGCTAACGCCTATATCGGCGCGGCTCCCATGATCGAGGCGTTGCGACAGGGCGCCGATGTGGTCATCGCAGGCCGCACGACGGATACGGCCCTGACCTATGCGCCGATGATGTTCGAGCACGGCTGGCGTGCCGACGACTGGGACAAGCTTGCCGCCGGTGTCGTGGCCGGGCACATCAACGAGTGCGGCGCTCAGGCAACGGGCGGCAATACCGGCGTCGATTGGCAGTCCATCGACTATGTCGACATCGGCTATCCCATCATCGAATCGCATCCCGGCGGTGACTTCGTTGTCACCAAGCACAAAGCTCTCGGCGGCCGCGTCTCCGTCGCTACCGTTACCGAGCAGCTGCTTTACGAGATGGGCGATCCGGCTGAGTACATCACGCCCGATTGCGTCGCCGATTTCCGGACGATACGGCTCGAGCAGAGCGGTGAGGACCGCGTGCGCGCCTTTGGCGTCCGTGGCGCACCCGCCACCGACATGCTCAAGGTATCCATATCTTTCCTGGCGGGTTACAAGGCCATTGGCCGGATGGTCTATTCCTGGCCCGACGCGTACGAAAAGGCGCAGGCCGCAGACAGAACGATCCGCGGCCGGCTCGATCGCCTCGGCCTCAGCTTCGACGAGGTTCACACCGAATACCTCGGCGCCGGCGCCTGTCACGGACCGCTCGCCGGGTCGCTTCCTCCAGACTTGCCTGAAGTCGAGCTTCGCATCGGTGTCAAACACTCCGGTGACCGACACGCCGTCGATCGCTTCTCCCGTGAGATCGCTTCTCTCATCCTCGCCGGCCCACCCACCGCCACCGGCTTTGGTGGCGGCCGGCCACGCGTACAGGAGATGGTCGCCTACTGGCCCGCGCTCATACCCAAGACACTCGTTCAGACTCGCGTCGAAGTGGAGGTCGCCTGATCATGACCGATCTCGCCACACGAAACGCCGACCCCACCGTATCCACCAGCCTGCTCCTTCCCAGCGGCGCAAGCCTTTCGGTCGTCGCCGCTCTCATCGAAGGACTCGGCGAGGGCAACGTCAACTCACAGTTGCTCGCCGTGCTGGGCGCCGCCGCCACCGTCGCCGCTTGGAGCCTCGTTGCGCGACGCAGACGCAGCGCTTCGTCGGAATTGGGCATTCGCTTTTTCAGCATCCTCGCTATCGCGCTGGCGATTACCAGCCTCCTCCTCATTGCCGGCGGTGGGTGGCTCGGCATGGTTGGGCTGACCGGGCTCTGGCTCGCCGCTCTCGGCGCCGGCGTCGAGTGGATGCGCGGACGGACCTACGGCACGGAGGCCTGAGCGTGCGCGTCCGCTTGCTCGAGGTCGCTCATGCCCGGTCGGGCGACAAGGGAGACACGGCCAACATCGGTCTAATCGCCTTGAGGGAAGAGTTCTATCCTGTTCTCGTTAAAGAAGTTACATGCAAGCGTGTGAAGCAGCACTTCAGAGAGATATGCCGGGGAAAGGTGGAGTGTTTCGAGTTGCCCAACCTGAATGCGCTCAATTTCTTGCTCCACAACTCGCTGGGCGGCGGCGGCACGCTGTCTCTGCGCACGGACGCCCAGGCGAAGACGTTTGGCGCGGCGCTGCTGCGGATGGAGATAGAGATCCCGAATGAACTTGCCGGGCTGATCGTTCCGGGCGGCGCCGGGGACTGAGAACTCGGGGGCATCGATGAGACTTCGTCTGCTGGCTCGCCTGCTTTTGATAGCGAGCGCGGTCACGGGCGGAGTCTGGGTGGTTTCAGGGGCTGACGAGGTGAGCGCCACGCTGTTCGCGATGGGAGCGGCCGGTTTCGCGGTACTGGCGCTGGCATCGTTTATCGATAGAGGGTGGTTCGGTAGATAAGAAAGCTCGTAGGGAGCTGGAGAAGGGAAGATGAAAGAGCAAGGCTACGATGTGGTGATCGTACAGGTCGACAACTCGACGGGTGTAGCGACGATCAGCCTCAACCGGCCCGACAAGAGAAACGCGCTGAACTCGATCGTGGTGGACGAGTTGGCCGATGCGGTAGCCTGGGCCGATGCGGACGAGCGAGTTCGAACGATCGTGTTGCGGGGCGAAGGACGCGACTTCTGCGCGGGGGCGGATCTTGAGGCGCTCTCGGATATGATGGACGCCGGCGCCGAGGAGCAGCTGGAAGACGCGGACGCGCTTGGTGACCTGTTCATGATCATGCGCCGGATCGAGACGCCGGTGATCGCCGCGGTTCACGGACACGCAATAGCCGGCGGCTGTGGATTGGCGTCGGCGTGCGACATCGTCCTTGCTTCGGAAGACGCGCACTTCGGGTATCCGGAGGTGAAGATCGGCTTCGTGCCCGCCATGGTGATCGCGATGTTGCATCGGGCGGTGGGCGAGAAGCGCGCCTTCGACCTCGTCGCTACGGGTCGGATCATCGACGCCAGAGCGGCAGAGATGTACGGTCTCGTCCAGCACGTCTACCCGGCGGCCGAGTTCGACCAGCGGTCCCAAGAATTCGCCGAGGATCTGGCCCAGCACAGCTACAGCGCCATCGCCCTGTCGAAACGTCTCATCTATCAATCGGAACGCCACTCGTTCGAGGCGGCGATCCGAGCCGGTGCCGAGCTCAACGTCTTGGCCCGGATGACCGAAGACTTCCGGGAAGGTGTGCGCAACTTTCTCGAATCGAAGAAGAAGACCAAGAAGAAATCGAAGAAGGGGTCCAGCTGAGCCATCAGCTTCGTTTCAAGCTGGCGCTGATCTTTGTCGGCGCACCGCTGGCGCTGGCCGCGCAACCGCTGGGCCAGCCCTGGCTCTTCTATGCGGGCATCATCACGCTGGTCGTCGCGCTGGTACTTCCATCAAGACCAGGTCAGACGCCGCGAGAGAGACTGAGGAATCTGATGCGGCATTTGCCGGGGCGGCGGCGCTGAAAGTTAGAAGTTCGCCAGCCACCAGCCGACAGCCGACAGCCGATTTTCAGCTCACTGCCCAAGTAGCGAGTTTCGACGGCCGACTTCCGACGCCCTTTTGGGTGATCGGACGTCGAGAGTCGTGAGTCGAGAGTCGTTAGACGGGTAGTGAGCTGAAAATCGGCTGTCGGCTGTAGGCTGTCGGCTGGCGGTGTGTTTTCTCTTCCTATGGCTCGATCGCTTCCAGCGTAGTAGTAGGAGCGGGCTCTGGCTCGGGCTCGGGCTCGATCCACTCGGCGGGCACCTCGAGCTCGCCGCGCTCGTGCAGCGCGGCGGCCGCCTCGGCGACCTTGGGGTCGAAGTGACTGCCGGCGTCTTCCTGAATGATCTCGACGGTTCGGTCGAAACCCAGGCCTTTGCGGTAGGAGCGGTCGGAGCTCAGGGCGTCGAGTACGTCGGCGACGGCGAGCAGGCGACCGAGGAAGGGAATGTTCTCGGCGTCGAGCCCGTCCGGGTAGCCGGAGCCGTCCCACTTTTCGTGGTGGTGACGAACGCCTGGAAGGATGGCCTCGAAGCGCGGGCTCTTGATGTTCTTCAGGATGTTGACGCCGTGGACCGGGTGCTTCTTGATCTCGTCGAACTCTTCCTTGGTGAGCTTTCCGGGCTTGTTGAGGATCGCTTCCGGCACGCCGACCTTGCCCACGTCGTGGAGCAGGCCCGAGAGGTTCACCACCTCGATGAATTGCTCCTCCTCGCCGAGCTCGGCCGCGATGCGTGTCGCGAAGCCGGCGACCCGCTCGGAGTGGCGGTGCGTGTAGCCGTCTTTCGCGTCGATGGTGGCGACGATCGCGCGGATCGTGTCGAAGAAGAACTGCTCCAGCTGTGCCATCAACTGGGCACGGTGGATCGCTACGCCGGCCTGATTGCCGATCAGCGCCAGCAACTCGAGGTCGTTCTCCGAGAAGGCGCCGGTCAGGCTGCGGCTGTCCGCGTAGAGCACGCCGATCACGCTGTCATCGGTGGATACGGGCGCGCACATCACCGAACGGATCTTCTGCTGGATGATGCTCTGTCCCTCTTTGTAGCGGTCGTCCGCCGTCGCGTCACGGCTGAGCGAGGACGCGCCACACTCGAGAACGTCCTGCACGACGGTCTTGCTCACCGTTATCTCGTCGAGATCCTGATCGTCGCCGCTTCGCGACCGGGCGGTGATGACCTCCAGCTCATTCGAGCCGTTGTCGCCGCCGTCGCGGAGTAGGAGGGCGGCGCGGTCGGCGTTTATCGCCGCGAAGATGGAATCGATGACGCCATTGAACAGTTTCTCCAGGTCGCTGGCGCTGGAGAGGATTTTGGAGACCTGGTAGGCCGCGGCCAGGTTGCGCTGCGCTCGTTGCAGGTCTTCCAGGTCCTGGGCCTGGACGGCCTCGACGGCTTCCATGCCCGGGTACTGGGTGTCGACGACCTTGCGAAATACCGTCGTCGTGTGCTCCTCGCTGACCGCGAGTGTCACGTCGCCCGGAGCACGTGGGATCTCGGGCTTGATCCGGCAGACCATGATCGTGGGGCCGACCGCCAGCTGGTCGCCGTGACGCAGGACGCCCGACTGAACCAGCTCGCCGTTGATGTAGCTGCCGTTTGCCGACTCGAGATCGACGACCTCGAGCGAGCGACCCTTGTTCTCTATGGTGCAGTGGCGGCGCGAGACGCCCTGGTCAGGTAGGCGAATGTCGCAGTCGGGCGCGCGCCCTATGGTGTGTCTCTCTCCCTCGGCTATTCCGAAGACCCGGCCAGGATGCTCTCCTTCGCGGATGACGAGTTCGAGATCCATGCGCGTCGTATCCTACTGGGCAGCAGGTAGCTTCAGGCTTCCAAGATTCCGCTCGCCGAAGGCCGGGACCTCGAACTCCAACGAGTACATCGCGTAACGATCGGAATCGGCCGCGGCCGGGTGAAGCTCGAGCCGGTGCGTGCCCGAGAACAGGACGTAACCGGCGACGGGGCTGGAGCCGACGAACTTCCCGTCTATGAATACATCGGCGGGCGGCTCCGATGCGACGGTGATCCAGCCGAACGGCTGGATTTGCGGAGCGATCTCTCGCGACTGTCCGGCGCGCGGCAGCCAATTCTCTTCATGCACGACCAACATGTGTCCCGAGTAGGCGGGACCCGCCAGCAACTGGATGGTGTGACGAACGCCGGAGCTGATCGACATGTTCAGACGCGGCGGGCTGCCGATCCGTTCGCCGTCCAGCACGATCCTCATGTACGGCACCGCATCCGCCGGTTGCACTTTCACACTCAGTGTTGCCGGTTCCGCCGGAGTGTTTACTACGGGCTGGCCGCCCCTCGTGGAGAAGATGATGCTATCGGCCGGCAGCGCGTTACCGGACGCGTCGGTGATCGCGGGGCTGAGCAGCAAAGCGTAACGGACGCCCGACCCGAGAGAATTGGTCGGTTGGACCCGTGCCGTTCGTTGGTCCTCGCTGACAAAGATCTGGATATCCACCAGGCTGCCCTGGCCGTCGCGCAGCCTGACGCTCTCCGAGGTGACCGAGGTAGGGTCCATTGCCTCGCTGAAGACGAGCGTGATCGCTTGGTTGACCGAAACGTTGCGGCTGTCAGTCGCCGGCGTGCTGCTGCTCAGGTTGGGCTGTTCAGTGTCGGGCGGAGGCAGCCGTGTCCGGAAGGTGAATCGAGCGCCGGGCTGCCGGGCGCGCGGGTTCTGCAGGATCGGGATGCCGTCGGCGCTCATGAAACCGGTGCCAATGACGATCGTGTAGTCGGCTTGATAGGCGAGCCGCACTGCCGGCACCAGGTCGATGCGCCTGGCCTCATCGCTCACTGTGATCTCGGCCTGGATCTGGCGGCCGTTTGGCCCCATCAGCTTGACGTGCTCGCTGTTCGCCGTGGACGGGTCGATGGGGCCGCTGAAGCGAATCTCGAAGCGCGGAGCGTTGATATCCGCGCCACCTTCGATGGACGCGAAGTAGAAGCTCGTCGCGTACACGCTCCCGGTACCGAGGAACGGGATTCGCGAAAGCGACGGCAGCTTCTCCTCGCCCAGGGTGCGCAGGCCCGCGACATCCAGCGAGTAGGCACCCACGACGCCGGCCAGCATCGCTACCACGACCAGCAGGCCCAACTTGCCGCCCTTCCTCTGGGGCGGCCGCGTCGTCGCCGTGTAGAGGTCGGCCGGCCCCCGCTGAACGTCCCGCGCCTCTTCCATGTGCGCCGCCTGCACCGAGGGCGCCGGGGTCGCCGGTGTCGGCGCCGGCGTCGGACTCGGTGCCTCCGCGGGCTGCACGGTCAGCACGACGGTGCGCTGCGTGCCGCCATCCAGCATCTGTAGCTCGGTGCGCAGTTGCTCGGCGCTCTGGTAGCGGTCCTGCGGGTTCTTTTGCAGGCACTTCAAGAGGACGCGTTCCAGCTCGGGATCGAGCTCGGTGTTCAGCTCACGTGGCAGCGTCGGCAGCTCTTCGATGTGCTTGCGGCCCAACTCGAACCAGTCGCGTCCGGTGAACGGCGCCGCGCCGGTAGCCATCTCGTAGAGGGTCACGCCCAGCGAGTAGATGTCGGACCGGTGATCGACGCGCTGGCCGCGCGCCTGCTCCGGCGACATGTACTTCGGCGTTCCCACGTAGACCGTTGTCCCGGTAGCCGCGGTGTAGTTGGTGGCGGCTTCCGCTATGCCGAAGTCCGTGACCACCGCGTTGCCGTGGCGGTCGAACAGGATGTTATCGGGCTTGAGGTCGCGGTGCACGATGCCGCCCTCGTGGGTGTGGGCGAACTGCAGAGCGGAAGCGACGTCCATCCCGACCTTGATGATCGCCCCTTCGTCGGTCGGCTTGCCGGGCCGCATCAGATCCTTGAGACCGGTCTCCAGCAGGTCCATCGAGAAGAAGACGATATCGTCGTCCTTCCCGGCGTAGTGGATGGCGATCACGTTGGGATGGCGGAACTTCGCGGCGCGGTGCGCCTCGCGCCTGAAGTTTTCCTCGAAGACCTCGTCGTAGGCGAACGCGGGCTTCAGGACCTTGAGGGCTACGTCGATGTCCAGATTCGAGTCACGCGCCCGGTAGACGTACGCGAAACCGCCCTCGCCGAGGAATTGATCGATCCTGTAGACCGCCACGCGCCGGCCTAGAAAGATGTCCTTTTTCAGAGTGGCCCCCTAAGCCCCTCTAGGAGTTTGGTCTCAAATCCCCGAAGAATCGCTCGGTCTCCGGGTTGTAAATCGTCAACGCGTAGAGCGTCCTGATCCTGGGTATTTCTCGAGCCAGCACGAAATCGGGCCGAAGGTTGAAGATCTCTCTAAACGTGTCCTCCGCCTCGGCGCGGCGTCCGAAAGCGAAGTACGCCGCGGCGAGCAGCTGGCGGGAAATGACTTCTTCCTCCGGTGTCAGACCGCCTTGAGTCAGAATACTCTCATAGAAACTTACCACCTGGCCGTAGCTCGTGTTCCGCCACGCCTCGAACCCGCTGGCGAGCTTGGCACGTGTCGAGAAAACGGTGATTGAGTCCTCGTACGCCTCTTTGAGTTCGGTCACCGTGGCCGGAATGGAATGCGCGTACTGACGCAGGAACTCCATCGCCTGCCCCTCGAAGCCGGCCCGGTAGAGGTTGCCATAAATCCGGTACGACTGTTCGATCACGTCGGAGTCACGATAGTACTCGGGACGCGGACCCTGTCCCACCAGCGTCAGGATGTCGTGGCTGGCCTGCTGCGAATCACCGAGCCGCAGGTGCACTTCGGCCGCCATGAAGAGGAACTGGATGTGCTGTTCCCAGGGCTGCGGCAGCGGAGCGAGCTGCGCCGCCCACGTGCCCGCAGTATTCATCTCGCCGAGGCGGTAGGCGCTCGAGAAGCCGACCCACAGCAGCTGCGCCTTCGCTTCGTCGCTGGCGTCGAGGACGCCGCGGTCGATCAACTCGATGCCCTCACTGGCCAGCTGCATCGCTCCCTGGTAATTACCCTGATCGTAGGCGGCCTTGGCGGTGAAGTAGGCCAGCGGCAGCGGCTGCGTCGCTTTCCCCCTCACGCCGGTAACGAAGACGGGAGCGACGCGGATGTATC
>JBDHAL010000007.1:34586-39422 GCA_039588075.1 Gemmatimonadota bacterium
GGCCACGACGCGGTACGGCCCGTCCGGCGTGTCGGCGCCCTGGATCTCGTAGGCTCGAACGAAACCCTCCGGGCCGGGCGACCAGCGCAGCACGGCGGCGTCGCCTTCGTAGTCCAGATCGAGCCCGGTGAGCGGTGGGAATTCCACGTCCCAACGATACGCCCTTGTGTTTCCGGCGCCGGGATCGGAGATGTAGATGTTGCCCTCGTTGTCGACCGTTATCCGGTCGGGACGGTCGAAGGCGCCCTCGGGCCCGAGTTGGATCAGCACGCCCGTGAGACCATCCTCGACGATGGTGATGCGGTGCGTGTTACGGTCGAGAGCGAAGAGATTACCGGCCTGATCGAACGTGATCGCCACCACCGGTCCCGGCAGAAGCCCGTCCTGCAGCGGCTCGAAGTTGTCGTCTCCCGTGAGCAGCCGGCCTACCTGCGATCCGTCCTCGTTCCAGACGAAGATGTCCTCGTTCGGCGATAGGGCGACGCCCGCGGGTTTGACGAACGGGTAGCTGGCAACCAGGCTCGCCAGGTCGGCGCTGAAGATCTTCACCCGGTTGTTGCCGGTGTCGGCGATGACGATGCGGCCGTCCGGCAGCACGGCGACGCTCTGCGGGCTCTTGAGCTTGCGGTTGTCTTGGTAGTTGTCGCCGAAGGTGCCGATGGGGGCGCCACCCTCGAGGCTGAATATGGCGAAGCGATTGCGGCGCGAGTCGGCGACCACGACCATCGTATCGGCCAGAACCGCGCCGGCGACCCGTCCGATCCCCTGCGAGAACTGCTGCTGGAGCACCGTAGGATCGGGAGAAAAGGCCGGCACGCTGTCGCCGTAGACGGTCTCGTACAGCTGTAGCTGGGTGCCCAGCATCTGGATTGCCCGATTCTCTATCTCGAGCAGGAAGATCGGCGCGCCGTCGGCCGCGTAGCCGACATCGAGGAGCGGCGCGGGCAGTCCTCGTGGAACGCGCGCCACGCGGATCGGATAGTCGAAGTCCTCGCGCGGGGTGAGCCCGCTCTCGGTCGTCAGGCGAATCCGCTCGACCTTGCGTAGGTCGCCGTCGAGGATCAGCAGGTGGTCGGACCCCTCGAACACGACGTCCACGGCATCCCGGAAGGAGCCGCGCCCGGTGCCGGCGCCGCCGTACGCCATGTCGTTCGCGCCGATCGGCTGGTCGGTGGAGATGTTCTGCCGCCAGACGCGACCGCTGTTGTTGTCGAGGACTATTACGGTGCCCAGCTCGTTGGCGGCGATGGCCACCGGGTCGCTCATCTGAGCGCCCCGCAAAGCTACCCGGCCGGCTATGCCCCGCGGCGTCAGCCTCGTCCGAGACGAAGATCATGCCGTCGTTGGCCACGGCCAAGGCGAGGGGCTTTCTGATAACGTCGCCCAGCTCGATGTCGCGAACGAAGAGACCGTCACGGCTGAAGATCTGTACGCCCTTGCGGCCGGGGTCGAGGATGTAGACGTAGCCGTTGGGGCCGAGGGCCATGTCGATGGGGCTCGACAGCTGGCCGGCACGGCCGCCCTTCTCACCGATCGTTCGCAGCGCCTGGCCGCCGGGACCGAAGACGTAGACTTTCCCGCGGTTGGCGTCCAACACGTAGGCTTCGTCCGCCGCGGTTACCTCGATGGCGACCGGCTGGTTCAGCTCCGCTTGACCGTAGCTCCGCCGGTACACGCCCGCTGCTTCGAAGACGTACACCAGGCCACGGCCGTCGGCGATGTGGACGGTGCCGTTCGGGCCCAACGCCAGCGCGCTGGGTCGATCCGGCGCCCCGGGCCGGCCCTTTCCGGGCAGTTGGAACGATCCGTTGGCTTCGTAACTCGCCTTCGGGACGGCCTGAGCGAAACCCTGAACGGCCGATATGCCGATCAGCAACGCGGTGGCTGCCCACCGCTGGGCTCCCCTGGCAAGGTGATTCCGCTTCAGTTGCACGGCGGTGCAGGCTCCAAGTTGAGGTCCACTAGTGGCCGGTCTGCCTCCTGAAACACGAACCTCGAGAAGCCGGTCACCACTTCGTCTCCGTGGCGCAGTTTTAACGGCGATGCTACAGGTTCCCCCCGCACGTACGTCCCGTTCGTGCTCCCCAGGTCTTCGATCCACCACCCGTCTCCGTTGCTGTGGATCCGGCAGTGCTGCCGCGATACCGATCGATCGGGGAACTGGACGTCGTTCTCCGTCGCGCGCCCGACCACGATCTCCGTGTTGTCGATCCGGAACGTCTTGCCCCGGTGCACGCCCGCCACCACCCACAGGCGGCTCAGCACGCCGTCGCGATTGTCGTCGATGAAACGGAAAACCAGATCGGACAGCCCGATCAGGTCTCCATCCCTCAATTCCCGGCGCTCGCCGGACCGCAGCGCGGTCCCATTCAGCGTGGTGGGCGCCTCCTCCGACGCTACCGCCAGGACGTACTGGGACTCCGCGCGCTCGATTCGGACGTGATGGGCGGCGATCCGTTCGTCGCGTATCCGCAGCACGTTCGCGTTGGCGCGACCGACCGACATCACCGGAATCCGGAGCGGATACTCCCGATTCCGTTCCGCGTAGAACAGCCCGACGAGCGCTGCGCCGTTAGACTTTGCGCTCAGTTGTTCTACTCCTTTGCGGGGAAGGTCATTTTCGCCGTACGTCCCACAATCTCGGGGACTTGGGGCGCACTGTCAATCAGAGCTAACCCGCTGCCAGACCCGAGGTCTGGGGGCGTACGGGAGCGGGATCGGGTGGGGGAAAACAAGGCCAAACAGGGCCAAATCCTATGTTCCACTCGTGTTACACCGGTGGAGCCCCCAGGTGCCCTTTAAGATTCGACATCGGACAGCGGTCAGCCGGGGCTCGACTTCGGAGTTGTACTCGTCTGTCGACTCCCGACCGCCGGTGAACGACACTCGGCGGTCGAGCGACCGCCGAACCTCGCCGCATCGAGAACAGGACGTCGGCAGTCGAGTCTAACTCGGAAGTCGAGCCCCGGCTGACCGCTGTCCGATGTCCACTCTCACAATTCTAAAAGGCCTCGCCAAAGCTCAAGTAGAAGCCACTCGACTCGACATCAAACCCCCAGGCGAAGTCCGCTCGAATGTTCATTCCTTCCTCCTCGCTGAGCAGGAAGCGAATGCCGAAGCCGGCCGCCGGGTGAAATTCACCTATCTCAAAGCTCGCCAGTTCGTGAGCGACCTGGCCGGCCGCGGCGAACCCCACGGCGCCGAAGCGCCACCAGACCGGTAGCCGGTACTCGAGCTGGAAGGCCAGCAGGTCGCGGTCCCGGAAGCGTCCGGCGAAGTAGCCGCGCAACAACTCTTCACCGCCCAGCTGTGGCATGAGGTCGAAGGGCGGACTCCCTGGGGCCGCGATCCCCAGCCCCCTCATCGCCAGGACGTGGGTCGTGAAGAGCGGGAAGTACTTTCTGAGGTCGAGCGTGACGACGCCGAAATCGTAGGCGCTGCCGAAGAAGCCGTTGTACAGGGCGCCTCTCAGCTGATGGTAGCTGCCGGAGCGTGGATAGACCGTGCTGCTCCGGGTGTCCCGGGCGAAGACCAGCCCCAGGCCGACCACCGACCCGTCGTCTTGCCCGGGGACCTGGCCGGTCTCCAGCAGGCCGCCTTCCTCGACCTCGGTGATCTCGCGGTAGGCGAACCGTACCGTCACGCCGGCGTACCAGCCGGGAGCCACCTCCTTCTGAAACTCGCCCGACAGGCCGAACAGCTGCGGCGTGTAGTCTTCTTCCAGTGCTTCCGGCGTGTTGTTACCGATACCCCAGAACTTCGTCGGGAACTTGATGAACGCTACCTCGCCCAGCACCCGGTAGCGACCCTGGCTGGGATAGAGCTCCGTCCGCGCCGAGATGATGATCTGCTTCTTCGTCGTATAGATCGCCACCGGCGCGACGAACGACGACTGCTGCCGTGATACATCCGACTCTTCGGCCTGCGAGTTCCTAATGAAATAGCTCGCCGTCACGCCGAATCCGAGCCCCGTTTCCGGCTGGTAGAAGATCACGGGGAGGGGAACGAGTGAGTTCCCGGGCGATGTCGTGTCCGCAGCAGCAAGCGTGTCCGGCCTGCTCTCTTCCTGCGCCATCGCCGTGTGAGGAATGCAGCATGCGAGAGAAAGCAAGGCCAGGAGCACGGCGGCCTGCGAGGCGGTTCGCTGTCTCACGTGTTGAAGTGACCTCTTTCTAGGTGGCGCTTGGGTCTGGGGTTGTCAGCGGCACCCAATATGGCGGTCCGGAGACGTCGACGCGAACCCGAACGCCAGAGGATTGTTTGAGAATCCGTTGACGGTACGCCGCTAGCGTTCGGGCGTGTGGTCGCAGGCGCGCTCGGCTCTAGAGCGATATTTCGGATACCGCGATTTCCGCCCCGGCCAGCGGGCGGCCATCCTCTCCGTGCTCCGCGATCGGGACGCATTGGTCGTGATGCCCACGGGTGGAGGCAAATCGCTCTGCTTCCAGGTTCCGGCCCTCGTTCTTCCGGGGCTCACCCTGGTCATCTCGCCGCTCATCGCCCTGATGAAGGACCAGGTCGAAGCGCTGCAGCGACGCGGTATCAACGCGGCGCTCGTTAACAGCACGCTCACCGGCGACGAGATCAGCGAGCGGCTGGCTCGCGCCGCCTCCGGCGCGCTCAAGCTGCTGTACATAGCGCCGGAACGATTCGCGAGTCCGGTTTTCCAGCGCGCGCTGGAGCAGATGAAGGTCAGCCTGGTCGCCATCGACGAGGCACATTGCGTCTGCGAGTGGGGCCACGACTTCCGCCCCAGCTACCTACGCCTCAAGGAGGTATGGCCCAAGATCGGTCGACCGCGATTGCTCGCCCTCACCGCGACGGCGACGCCCGAGG
>JBDHAL010000008.1:0-34056 GCA_039588075.1 Gemmatimonadota bacterium
ATTTGCCGCAACGGGCAAACGCATTTACGATCTGCCGGTGTCCGGGCAGGACTTGGGTTGAGCGAGGAGATCATGGCAGAAAGACGACGATCAGTCGGCATGACCCTGGCGGCCATCCTCAGCATGTTCTTTGGAGCGATGCTCGCCATCGGGAATACAACGGAGGTGGTCCGCGGCGAAACGTTCAATGGCCTCTCCGTCAGCACGCCCATGGCCATCCTGGGATTGGCCGGAGCCGCCTTTTCCGTCATGCTGTTCGCCGGCGGAGTGGGCACCTGGCAGGTCCGGCCCTATGGCCGAATCCTGAGCATGGCCGCCGCCGTGGCGATGATCATCCTCAACGTGGCGGCGGCGGTTCTGTTCGATTTCCCGCTCGTCTTCACCGCGCTCGGATCACTTTACCCCGTGATCCTGTTGATCGCGTTCAACAGCTGGCGTTGGAAAGAGGCGTTTTCCGCCGCTGGGCCGAGGCGCGATGTGCCCATGATGTGACGCCGACGGGAAAGCTCCTCAGGCCGTCATCTCGTCAGATCCAGGCTCGTCACGTGAACGTTTAGGCCGTGGTTGATGCGGAGTCCGTACACACCCTCCACGTCCATCTGCGACCGCGGCAGGCTGTTCACCTTCGTGCCGTTGACGTAGAAATCCACCGTCTCGGCGCCGCACTCGATGGCAAGAACGTTTTCGGCCGTCCCCTCCTGGCCTTCGTGCTTCACGATCGCGTCGCTTGCCGTCCAATTGACAATCAAGTGGGTTTCGCCGCCGGCCCGATGCTTGATCAAGTACGTCCCGTCCTTTCGGATCAGAAAGTACAGATAGGACTGGTTGTCATTGTCCAGGTTCTCTCCACCGATGAACACCCCGAAGCCCTCTCTTCGCTCGACGGGGAAGAGGAAGATCTTCGACTCCAGGCGATACTCGCCATCGGCCGTCTGCGACGGATTGTAGAGGATGGCGGCGGGCCCGGTCGTGACGTGCCAGCCGGGCGGCATCGAGACGAAATAGATGGCGGAGTCGGGCGCGGGCCGGTCGAAGCGCACCGTCCAATCGGCGGGTCGCTCGAGGTCCTGGTCCTGCGCCGCCAGCGGTGCGGCGAAGAACACCAGCGCAAGCAGTGATGGGACTAATCGCATGTTCGTAACCTCCAGATGAGTTTCGCACGGTGATGGCGCAGGAAGTTACACGAATCGGCCAAGAACGCCAGCCGTGGCGCTCTTACATCCGCTTGTAGCTCGGGCCGCTCCCGCCTTCCCGCGGCGTCCACCGCGGACCGAGAATGTCCGTGGCCTTGCAATCGATGCAGTTGGGCGCGTTGACGATCAACTTGTCGCCGTCGCGCTCGTAGACTCCGGCCGGGCACATGTGCGCGTAAAGATCGGCCACCTCCGGTGGCACATCCTCTCCGACGATGAGGTGCGACGGTATGTCGTCCCGAGTCGTGTTGCCGGAGCGGAATACCGCGTCCAGCTTGCTCACCGTCCGCTCGCCGTCGGGAGAGAACTCGGGCGCCGGCGTCACCCTCCGCGGCTCTTCGGCATCGGACGGCACTTTCATTCGGCCACCAAACAGAGCGCCGCGACTGACGGTCATGAGGGCCGCCTTCACGCCGCCTCCGTAGAGACCCGACTTGAAGGCGAGCCGCATATTACGGGTTCGGTAGAGATCCTTACCGACAAAGCTGTCACGCACCGCGGCGTCATAGCCGGCGAGTCCCGCTGCGGATGTGTCTTCTTGTTTCAAGGCTTCGAATATCGTCCGCGCGGCAAAGATCCCCGATTGCACGGCGTAGTGGATTCCCTTCAGCGACGGGACGTCGACGAAGCCGGCCGCGTCGCCGGCGATGAGAAGGCCGTCACCGTGCAACCGGTCGGGTAGCGCGTGGTAACCGCCCTCGGGGATCGTCTTGGCCCCCCACTCCACCAGCTCGCCGCCCTCCAGGTAGCGGGCGACCAGCGGGTGCTGCTTCAACCGTTGCAGCAGCACGTGTGCGTCGAGCGAAGACTGCCGGTAGTCCATGCCGACCACCAGGCCCAGCGAGATGAGGTCGTCGGCCATCGGGTAGAGCCAGCTACCGCCGAAGGCGTCCTTGGGAAGCGGCCAACCCATCGTGTGGATCACGTTCTCCAGCGGCTGCTTCACCTGCCAGATCTCCTTTACGCCGAGAGCGAAGATCTGCGGGTTCGGCCGGCGTATCTGCTGCCATTTGAGGTAGGCCTGCGTCAGAGGGCCTCGGGTACCCTCGCTGAGCACGGTTAGGTTGGCGGTAACGTCCGTGGGCGGCATGTAGCCGCTCCCCGGATTGCCCTCCCTGTCGAGCCCTGCCGGAGTCGTGCGCACGCCGAGGACCCGATTCCCGTCGACCAGCAGGGAGTCGGCGGGAAAACCGGTGAAGACATTTACGCCGGCCTCTTCCGCCTTTTCGCCCATCCACCGCACGATCTCGCAGATCGAGGCTATAAAGTTGCCCTTGTTGTGCATGGTGGGAGGCGTGGGAATCCGCCGCTGCCCCTTCCCCGTCAGCAAGTAGACCCGGTCCTTCGGCGCCGGCCGGCAGAAAGGCAGCTCGCCGTCGGGAACCGCGGGGAACAGTTCGCGGAACGGACCCGGGTTCACGATAGCCCCGGACAGGCAATGCTCTCCCAGCGACTCGGCCTTTTCCAGGACCCCTATTTCCAGCTCGCCGAGGCCGCCGCCCTGCTCGGCGTCTTTCTTGGCCAGCCGGGCCAGCTCGATGGCACCGGCGAGCCCGGCCGGGCCGCCGCCCACGAATAGGACGTCCATCGGCACGGCTTCCTCGCCAGGCGCGTCCCTGAGGATGAGGCGATCCATGGGAAGCTCGGGCTGGTACTTGGCCGGGATTATGGTCGAGTGCGTCTCGCGTGCGTTCGTCATCGCTCCACCGGGCTCGGTCGTGAGGCGTGTGCTCGAGGACTCAGAGAGGGCTCGGCGTGAAGATGCGGCGAGAACGGTTCGCCGTCCAGCGTCCGAGCGCGGCGGCGCGGCGCGTCTCTGGAGGGTGGGGTCTTCAGCCTGTATTATGGAGTAAATATGACTCGCGCCAAAGTGACCTTTGAGCCTCTAACGCCGGAGCGCTGGCCCGACGTGGAACGCCTGTTCGGCCCACGGGGAGCCTGCGCCGGCTGCTGGTGCATGTGGTGGCGGGTATCGGCATCGCGGTTCGAGCAGAACAAGGGTTCGGCGAACAAGCGGGCTTTCAAGAAGATCGTGGTGTCAGGAGCCGAGCCCGGCATAATCGCCTACTCGGGCGGCGAACCCGTGGGCTGGTGCGCGGTTCAACCGCGTGACGCCTTCCCCCGATTGGACAACTCGCGCGTCCTGAAACGAGTGGACGAGGAACCCGTCTGGTCCGTGGTCTGCCTTTTCGTTTTGAAGGGCCACCGCCGGCATGGCATCTCGCGACGCCTGCTCGAAGCCGCCGCCCGGCACGCGAAGAAGCAGGGCGCCCGCATCATCGAAGGTTACCCCGTGGAGCCCAAGAAGGACGCGATGCCCGACGCGTTCGCCTGGACGGGGATCGCATCGGCGTATCTCTCGGCAGGTTTCACAGAGGTAGCGCGCCGTTCTCAGACGCGACCTATCATGCGTCGCAAATTGTGAATCGAGGAGATGGGCTCGATGCAGATCATCGACGAGACGGCGATTCGCGCCGCAGTCAAGGAACCGGAGGCCCTCGCAGCCGCCGAGCAGGCATTCCGCGCGCTGGGCGAAGGTTCGGTCACGCTCCCGCCGCCGATGGGACTCGATATCCCGGAGGCGGAGGGCGAGGTGCACGTGAAGTCGGCCTACATACGCGGTTCGCCCGTTTTTGCCGTCAAAATCGCCAGCGGGTTCTACAAGAACGTCGAGCGCGGCCTTCCCACCGGGGCCGGCCTCATTCTCGTCTTCGACGCACAGACCGGGTTCCCCCTGGCCCTGTTGGATGACAAGGCCTATCTGACCGACCTGCGAACCGCAGCGGCCGGTGCGTTGGCCGCCAAGCTGTTGGCGCCGGAGTCCCTCGAGACCGTCGCGGTCTTGGGCAGCGGAATCCAGGCGCGATTCCAGTTGCGGGCGCTCGCGTTGGTGAGGAGCTGGACGCGGACGGTTGCCTGGAGCCGCAACCCACAGCGCCTCGAAGCCTACTGTGCCGAGATGGAGGACGAGCTGGAGCTGCCCTTCACGTCCGCAGCGACGCCGGACGACGCACTGCATGGCGCAGACCTCATTCTCACGCTGACGCCGAGCCGCGAGCCGCTGTTCGATGCCGGCTCGCTAAAGCCCGGCGCAACCGTGATCGCGGTGGGCTCCGACGGTCCCGACAAGCGCGAGCTGCCGACCGCAGCGCTCACAGCGGCCGGCAAGATCGTCGTCGATCGCCTGTCCCAGTGCCTCGCCCTCGGCGAGCTTCATCACGCCGTCGAGGAAGGCGCCCTCGCTCCAGAGGGCGATTACTCGGAGCTCGGCGAGATCATCACGGGAAAAAAACCGGGCCGCGAAGGCGATGAGTTGATCGTCTGCGATCTCACTGGCGTCGGCGCTCAGGACGCCGCCATCGCCGAGGCCGCCTGGCGGCGGCTCGCAATGGAACCTGGCAACCGATCCGGTGGTTAATAGGCCAGGTACCTTAGATCCTTAGGGTGCCCCGTGGTGCGCCCGGCGCCCCGTAGCTATTTCTCTGCGGGTGTCGGGCGCCGTTTTGTAGGACCCTCTGAGATTCGCTGACCGCCGCCTTTTTGACGCAGATCTAACGCCTGCCTGTTTTAGTGTAACTGCCCGGCATGACTCAGTCTGAGTACAGCGCAACACGCGACCGTTCGCGGTAGCCCCAATTATGGCGACACCGCCGGTTATCCGGGGTCGGCTGCCGGCAGGCAGCTTCTGATCGGCGGGTCAGGGACATTCAGTTCCCAGCGGTGGTTCTGGGACTCTCCGATCTTTCGCCACCGCCCCGCCCGGTGTCGCCTTTTTCCCAAGGGGTCCGGAATCGCCCCTTGCTCCACCCCAATGTCGAACACCGCACACCGAACACCGCCTTTCGAAGGACGCACGGCAACCCTCAATCACTAATGACAGATAGCCAATCCTTAAGACTCAAAGGATTGGGCCTTCGGGTTTAGTGATCAGGCCTTGCAGTGCCACCTTCGAAAGGCGGTGTTCGGTGTGCGGTGTTCGACATTGCAGTACTACCAAGAATCTCACTCTATTCCCCGCCCCAATTGGCACGCCATACCCCCTTCTGTTATCCTCCTGTCCACATCAACAGGGCCTGATCAGCCTTCCGCCCTTCAGGCGACGATGGAGGTGACGGTGCTTCGGGTACGAAACCATGCGCTACCTCGAGGATGGCGCATGGTGGCCTGCTTTCACCAACATCGCGGCGAACATTGTCCTGGGCCTAACGGCGGTGTGGGCCGGGTTCAACATCGGACGAACGGTTCTCGGAGGTGCATGATGCGGGTCCTGGACGGCGAGCAAATCTTGATGAGAATCTTCATCGGCGAGGCGGACAAAGCGGGCAAGAAACCGCTGTACCAGAGTTTGGTCGAGTTCCTCAGGCACGAGGGCATTGCCGGAGCCACCGTGCTGCGCGGCGTCGCGGGCTTCGGCGCCAAGAGTCACCTGCACAGAGCTAGCATCCTGCGCCTGAGCCAGGACCTGCCCATCGTCGTCGAAGTCGTGGACAGCCAGGTGAATATCGAACGGATTCTGCCGCAGCTCGACGAGATGGTACTCGAGGGGCTGATAACGATGGAGAAGGTACGCGTTCTGAAGTACGGACCCGGCAGCTTTCCCGGCGCAGACTTCCGACACGCTTAACGACGCGAGTCCACCCAGATGAAAAACGAGAAACGGGCTTTGAAGCTGTCGGCGTGGGCCTACCTGGGCATGGCGCTTCTAGGAATAGGCTTCGCCACACTCACACGATCGGACGCGATCCTGCTCAGCGGTTTCTTCTCGCTCATCGCGTTCGTGATGGGACTGTTGACCCTGAAGGTATCGGACCTCGTTCAGCAGCCAACGGACGAACGATTCCACTTCGGCTACGCCTTCTTCGAGCCGCTCCTCAATTCCATCAAGGGGTTGTTCATCCTAGCCGTCTGCGGCATCTCTCTCGCCTCGGCCGCCGATGCCATGCTACACGGTGGCGTCGCACTGAGCGCCGAGTGGGCTCTCTTGTACGCCGGAATCGCCCTGGTCGGATGTTTCGCCATCGCCCTCGTCGTGCGCCGGTGGGCCAGGAAGACCGGCTCTCCCCTGCTCGAGGTGGACGCGAAGAACTGGATGCTGGACGGATTCGTCAACACCGGTGTCGGGGTCGCTTTCCTTATCGCGCTGTTGCTCGCCGACACTCGCTGGTCTTCCCTCGTGCCCTACGTGGACCCGGTTCTGCTCACCGTCCTGGTCCTGGCTCTGGTTTGGATTCCGCTGAGGACGGTGAAAGAAAACGTGCAGCAGCTGCTTCAGGTCGCACCGCCCGCCCCGCTCCAGCGTGATGTGCGGGATCGCTTCGAGAGCTCGGTGAAGGGGCTGTCGCTGGAGAACACCCATGTGAGGATGGCCAAGATCGGGCGCTACTTCTACGTGATGATCCAGCTGGTCGTCCCGTCGAGCTTCCGCCTGAGTCGGGTAGGGGAACTCGACGAAGTACGACGGCGCGTCGCGGGCGAACTGAAGGGCATTCACCCCCGTCTCGTGATCGACATGATCTTCACCGAGGACGAGGCGCTGGTCGAGTGAATCACCGGGCGGTCCGGTCCTGCCAGCCGCTCTTCTTCCAGGTCCGAACCGTACGCGACCAGACGGCGACCTCCCAGAGTACCCTGGTTCCCACCGGCACCTGGCCCAGGGGAATAACAGCTTCGAAATCGCTGCTCGCCGCGGCGAATGATTCCTCGAACGGCTCCTCACCGATGACGTAGGAGATGAAATAGAGGTAGCTGGTCGCTTCCGGGTTTCGAATGTAGACGAGCAGACTCACATCACGATAATCACCTTCACCAGCCACGAGCAGGTCGGCCCAGACGTCCGGCACGAGCGTGAAGTCGTGCTTCGCCGCCTCCGCCGCCAGGGCGGCATCCCAACTGTCCAGAAACTCCTCGCAATCGTAGCCCGCGTCGTCGAGGGACGAGCAGACGTCGATATTGCCCTTCATAGCCGCAAGCAGCGTCAGCACTCCCTGCCAACCGTAGCGATCGACCAGGTGGCTTACGAAGGAGTAACCGGCGGCGCTCACGACCTCCCTTCCCACTTCCTCGCTCGCCTGCGTGAAGGTCTCTAGATACTCCAGGTACGTCGCCTCCTCCATGTAGGCGAACGCCGCCCGCAACCAGCGCGGCTCCTCTGCTCCCCGCGCCCGCTCGTAACGTGCCTCCACCCACGCGGCGAGCCCTTCGTCCAGAAAACGGTAGCCCCCAGCTTCGTAGGTCGGGCCGACGATTTTCCGGGCCGCCGCACGGGCAAGCTCGCGAGCGAACAGCTCTCGGACCTGCGGCCCCATGTGCAGGCTCAAGGTGATGCCCTCCGGCGTCGAGCCGCTGGTGCCCTCCCTCACCAGCGTCACCCGGATCGGCGACGCAACCGCCCCACCCATCAGCGAGTCCACCTCCGCGTAGACCAATTCCGCATAATCCAAGAACTCGCCCAGCTCGGACTCCGCGCCCTCCGGATACGCTACCTCCAAGTGCTCGGTCCGCTGCAGGCTCGAATCCTGTGTAAACGCTGCCGGCGCCACTCCCGGTCGCGCGAGTGCCAGTCCAACCACCCCAACAAAAACCAGTCGACCCAACCTCATCTCCGCCAGCCTCCTACTCCTACTCGTAATCGTACTCCTACTCGCACTCATACTCTTTCTCGACCGTTCGCCTCTCAATCTCCATGAACCGCGCGCGCGCCGCCCGAACCGTCCCGCAGTGAATCTCGACCGTGTCCTCGAACTGCAGCGCGTAGCCGCCCGCCAGCGTTACCGCGACCGGCACACCCGCATCAACCAGGAGCCGAAAGACCAGGTCATCCCGACGACGCAGCCCATCCAACGTAAGACCCAGCCTGCCGAGCTGATCTTCACGGTAAGGATCTGCCCCGGCAAGGTAAAAGGCGAGATCGGGCCGATGATCCTCCAGGATGCGCGGAACGTGTCGCTCCAGTTCCGCCAGGTACTCGTCATCGGCCGCGTGGTCCTCCAGACCCACGTCCAGGTCGCCGGGCGGCTTCCACATGGGGTAGTTATGCTGTTGGTGAATGGAAAACGTGAAGATATCCGGATCGCCGTCGAAGATGGCGGCCGTGCCATTGCCCTGGTGCAGGTCACAATCGAGCACGGCGCCCCGTTCGAGAAGCCCCTCGTTGCAAAGCACGCGGAGCGCGATCGCAACATCGTTGATCAGGCAAAACCCCTCGCCGTGGTCCGGGAAGGCGTGATGAAATCCGCCACCGAGGTTGACCGCCATCCCGTTCTCAAGGGCGAGCCGCCCCGCGAGGATCGTACCCCCGGCACAGAGCCACATCGCCTCGCTGAGCTCCGGCGAAAAAGGGACCTCGAGGAGCATCACGTCATGCGGCGAAAAAGCGCCGCTCTTGATCTTGTCCAGATAGTCGGGCGTGTGGACGAGGGCCACCTCGTCGTCCGTGACCGGCTCGGGGCTGCATATGTCCGCCTCCGTGATCGTGCCTTCGGCGATCAGCTTGTCGCGAGCGGCCCGGTATTTGAGCATCGGGAAGACGTGCGGTCCGATATCGGCCTGATAGGCCTCGTGCCAGACGATAGGCAGTGTTCTGGTCGTGGTGGTCATCGTCTACCTGGCCTCTCTGCCTCGGGGTGAGGCCTTTGTGCCCGGCGATAGGCACAATCTAGCCGGCGCGCTCTCCACGACCAGCGGACGGCTCGTCGCCCCTGGGAGGCGGATCGACCGCGACCCGTCGCCGTTCGCCGCAGGATGGTAGCGCCTCTCGCCTGCGGCCTTATCTTGTGGCCGTGCATAGGGTACAGATTCTCTCGATCTCACGCGCCACGTTCGCATTGGTCGCAGCTCTGACGGCTGGGGTCTCGTGCGGTCGGGGCGACGGCCGCGAATCAGACGATATGTTGAGCTCGCTGGTTGAGTCGGAGCGCGCATTCTCGCGGGCGGCGGCGGAACTTGGGATCCGCGACGCATTCCTCGCCAATCTGGCCGAGGACGGGATCCTTTTCCGGCCTCGAGCCGTAAACGCGCAAGAGTGGCTGAGCGCGCAACCCGCGACGCCCGGCCTTCTATCCTGGGAGCCGGCCTATGCCGATATCGCCGAGGCCGGCGACATGGGCTACACCACCGGGCCCTGGGAATACAGGGCGGATCCCGAGGGCGATCCGCTGGCCCATGGCCAGTACTTCACGATCTGGCAGAAGCAGCCGGACGGCACGTGGAAGGCGGTCATCGATCACGGCACCGAGTACGCGCCGCGATCGGAGCCGCCGGGCGAGATACGGACGCCGGCTCGCAGGGACGAGGACCGCTGGCTGCACCCCGACGTGGATGTGGCGGCGGAGCTCGAAGCGCTACTCCAGACCGACAGAGCCTTCGCCGGCGCGTCCGAGGCAAAGGGCATGTTCGACGCGCTACGTGGCTACGTGACCTCCGATGTTCGCGTTTTGCGTAACGGCATGCAGCCGCAGACGGGCGTCGAAGCGATGCGGGCGATCATCTCCGAGCGGCTCGGCGCCCTGACCTGGAAGGTCGTGGGCGGCGCGGTATCGCGCTCCGGCGACATCGGCTACACGTACGGCGAATACGAGTTCACCGCCGACGGCTCGACCTCGCCCGACGAGACCGGCAACTACGTGAGGGCGTGGACCCACCTGGCGCATGGCGGAGGAACCTGGCGTGTCGCGGTGGACGTGATGATCCCCATCCCCTGATCTACGCTCTGAACGCGACGACCCATATCCAATCCACCAGCCCGTGCGTGACGGCGGACGCCGTTACCTTCCGCGTGCGCAGCCAGACCCAGCCGTAGGCAAGACCCGCGAAGGTCGCGAGCAGCATGTAGCGCCAATTCGGCGCCTCACCGTTGTTCAGATGCGATGCGCCGAAGATCACGGATGCGATGAGCAGCGCCCAGAGCCGCGACCGCTGCCCGGTCCAGCGTTTCTCGATCAGGTTCTGCAACAGGCCACGGAAGAGGAACTCCTCGGGTACCGCTACAAGCAGGTAGATGCTGAGAGCGACGACCCCCCACTCCATCGCATCGAACGGGCGCCAGCCGTAGCTGATGAAACCGATCCCCAGTCCGAGTGGAATCGCCACTGCGGCGAAGACGGCGAGCGCCATCAAGGCGCGTCCGAGATCGGCCGCACTCACCCGAAACGTGAAACCGGCATCGCGCACCGGTGCCGCCACGAGGAATATCAACAACGCTACGTCCAGCGCGACGAGCTGCGATAAGTCGATGCCCTGCCGTACGCTTGCCGGAACCCGGAACGGCGCCCACCAGCCGAACTCCACGGGCGCCCACAGGATGAGGATGGCCACCAGGCAACGTACTGGAGCTCCGAACGGATCCTCTCCGAACTCCTTTCCGCCTTTCGTCATAAGGGCCGCCGGCCCCAGAACGAAAATCGGGTACTTCCAGATGAAGGCGAAGTCGAGCGTCCCCATCGTGCCGGAATACAGCAGGTAGATCGCGAGAGGTGTCGAGAGCAGGGCCGCCAGCCGCGGACCCGGAGCCGCTTCCAGCCAGCGAGCCAGGCCGTCGCGCCAGCGCTTTACGCTGAGGCCGGGGTAAGGCAGGAACAGAAGCGCGAACGCCGTGAACGAGGTGGCCAGTTCGGCGCCCCCGATCCCCGTGCCGGCGGCAAAGAACCAGAACGCCGCAAGCCCAGCGACGTAAAGCACGGTTGCGATGGTCGTTTGAGACATACGGGCGGAAACTAGCTACATTCAGGCCAGCGCCGCCAACAGTTTCTTGAAGGCCCGATGACACTCCGGTAGATTGCAGCCATGCAATACCAGATACCCTGGATCCAACGCAGCTTCGACTTCGCTTTCTCTGCCGGCCTCTACCCCGAACTGATCGAGCGCATGCGGGGGACGCCGGCACGGGTCGAGGAACTGGGGCACGCCATCCCGGCGCGGTTCCTGACCCGGCGATTCGAGGACACCTGGTCTATCCAGGAGAACATCGGACACCTGTCCGATCTGGAGGCGTTGTTCGCGGGTCGGCTCGACGAATACGAAGCCGAAGCAATCGCCCTGCGGCCCGCGGACATGACCAACAAAAAGACGCACGAAACCGGCCACAACGAACGGGGCCTGGAAGAGATTCTCACGGAATTCCGCTCACAGCGGGAGGCTTTGGTGGCGCGGCTGGAGAACCAGGCGCCCGCACGTTTCGAGCAGGTGGCCTTTCACGAGCGGCTCGGCGTGAAGATGCGGCTCGCCGACATGCTCTATTTTCAGGCCGAGCACGACGACCACCACATCGCGCGCATGCGTTGGCTCTGGCGATCGTTCTTGGGGTGAACTAGGCCGACGCCAGGAGGCTCTCGAGCTGTTCTCTGGGTGCGGCCCCGGTCACGCGTCCCACCTCTTTCCCGTCCTTGAACACGATCATCGTGGGAATGCCGCGGATGTCGAACTGGCGAGCCGTGCCGGGATTCCTGTCCGTGTCCAGCTTCGCCACCAGGACTTCGCCAACGTGGGAGTGGGCGAAGTCGTCGAGAACAGGCGCCATGACCTTGCAGGGAGCACACCAATCGGCGTAGAAGTCGACCATCACGGGGACATCGGACTTGCCAATCACCTGCTGGAAATCGTCATCGCCGACCTTGACCGGCCGGTCCAGCAGGATCGGCTTACCGCAGTTGCCGCACTTTGGATTGTGATCCGCGCGGCTTACGTCCACTGAGTTGAGCGTCAGGCAAAACTGACAGCTCACCGTCACCTGTCTTTTGGTCTCGTCCGTCATTCCCTCGAGGTCCCCTGGATGATAGTCGCTCCTAATATAGAGGACTCGGGCAATTGGGGAATGCGGGCCAACGTTCCGAGGTTTCAGTTCTTCGCGTACATCCCGTCGAAGTCCACGCGCCAGGTCTCGCCGCCGTCTCGCGACGTGTCCCATACCTGCTGAACCCGCCCGTCCTCCAGCGGGATCCAGGTGATTCGATCGATCACTTCGCCTTCGGGAGTCTGCCGGCTGCCAGCGAGCACCATGTTGCCGTCCTCGATGCCACCGCTGAGCGTCAGGTAGAGGCCGGGACCGACCCACACCTGGTGCCACTTCCCGGTCTGCGGGTCGTACCAGTTTACGCTCGTCCCCGTCAAGCCACGGGCCCCCTGCCAGTACTCATCCACACCGCACCCGCCGGCCACCGCGGTGATCGTATTCACGCCCACGACCCGGCCCGCCGTGTCGGTCACCTCCCAATGCCCCAGCCAAAAATCGAACTGGCGAAACTCAGGGCCCGAGCAGGCCTCGACCACCGGCTCGTCCGGGCTGGGCGCCGCTGGCGCCGTTTCCTGGGCGGCCAGGTCGGCTATGACAATCAGGGTGAATACGGGAGCAAGCGAAAGCGTCCTCGTGATCAGATCGCGCACGACAGCCTCCTGGGTTGGGGATACTCGCGTCAATGGCGCGGAATCTACAGGGAAAGCCGCCGATGCTCTACCGTGGTGCGGCGGAGAGCTGGCCTCCCAAGACGAGTTGCTCCCAGAGGCCGGTGAATGGCGGGGCGGGCGTGCCGCGCTTGGAGGTCTAGCTCTCTGCGTCGCCCACGGAACCGCCGCCGCGCCGCTTCCTATACCAGGCAACCAGGAAGATGAGCCCCACCAGTACCCCGATCATGAGGTTCGTCAGTATGAACGAGACCAGGACCTCGTGCAGGTAGGTGGGTTCTTCGAAGAAATAGTGGCCCACTCGGTTACTCCCGCCCGTCTTGCTCGGGGTGATGGGTAAGAACAGAGCCATGAGCAGGGCGGCCCACTCTACCGTCATGATGGCCTTCCACGCTGTCCACTTGATCTCCTGATCAGCGCTCATCCCACGCACCTCCCACACAGTATCTCATACACAACCGCGAGCGCAGGGCCGGTGCCCTGCGCCCGCGATGGTGTGGTGATCGCCCTGCGGTCGATTCCGACGGGTCACTGGCCTTCCGTATCGTCCGTCTTCTGCGCGCCCTCGAAGTCACCGGCCATTATGAAGATCATCTTGTCGGGGTCGATGTTACGTCGCATCGCCTCAACGATCTGCTCCGGGGTCAGCGCGGCGACGTTGGCCTCGAGGTCCGCATCGAATGCCATGGTCCGGTCATAGAACAGGTCCCCCGCAAGGGCGCTGGCCAGCGACCGGTCCTGGGCGCGGCTCACCTCCTGTGACTGCAGCCAGCCGCTCTTGGCCGCCTCCACCTCTTCCGCGGTGAAGCCTTCCGTCAGGACTTTCTCGAGCTCCTCGTAGAAGGCTTCCTCGACCTTCTGCCCGTTCTGCGGCGCGAAGATAGCGTAGAAGTTGAAGGTGCTCCTGTCATCTATGGGGTGTGAGCCGAACCCGGAGCCGACGCCGTAGGACAAGCCTTCCTCTCGGCGGATTCGGGTCGCCAACCGTGAATTCAGAAAGCCACCGCCCAGCATGTAGTTGCCGAGCACCATGGCGGGATAATCGGGGTCGCTGTCACGCATCTGGATCAGCTGCCCCGCCAGGATGATGGCGTTGGCCTTGTCCGGCGTCTCGATGACCAGATGCTCGGCCGGCAGATCGACGTAGGGCCGGCCAAAGCGGACATAGGGTGTCCGAGCCTCCCAGGAACCGAAGATCTCCTCGGCGAGTCCCTGAATCTCATCCGGATCAAAATCCCCGACGACCGCCATGGTGGTGCCGTCGCTGCCGTAGAACTCTTCCCAGAAGCTACGGGCGCTGCCGAGATCGGTCGAACCAATCCACTCGATCTCTTCCTCGAACGTCGGCACGTACTCCACGTGATTCGTCGGCCACGTGCTCAACTTGCGGCTAAAGGTCCGCGAGGCTATGGCCGTCGGCTCTGACATCTGCGACTCGATTCCGGACAGTCGCTCCTCCTTCATCAGGCCCCACTCGCTCTCGTCAAAGGCGGGCTCGTGGAGGATCTCGCCCACCAGGTTGAGCACCGCCGGGAGATTCTCGCGGGTCGTCTCGATTCTGGCCGACGCGTAGGTGGCATCACCGCCAACCGAAACCTGCGCCTTCAGGCGATCGAACTCGTCCTGCAGCTCCTGCCGCGTGTGCTGGGTCGTCCCGCGCATCAGCATGGAGCCTGCCAGGTCGCCGGCCACCGCCGTGCCCTCCAGCGTCTCCTCGGTTCCGAACCGCATCTGGACCATGACGACAACGGCGTCGCCGCGTGTCTCCTTCGGGAGCAGCGCCAGCTCGAAGCCACTGGGGTACTCCATGCGGGTGGTCCGCGTATCGATGTTGGCCGGCGATGGATCGAACACCTCGCCGGCGGCGACCGCCTCAGCGCCGACGTAGCCGGCTACCATGGCAGCCACATCGGGAACGGCCGGGATCTCGGCCCGCGGCGGCGTCTCCTCCACCGGTATGAAGAAGCCCATAGTGAGGTTCGACGGTTTTAGATAATCGACGGCCGCCTGGTGTACTTCTTCGGCCGTGACCTCTTTCAGCCTATCCCTATAGACGAACCGAAGCCTCCAGTCTCCGGTGGCAGCCCATTCGCTCAACTCCAGCGCGATGCGCTGCGAGTCGTTGAACGCCAACTCCATGTTCTTGAGCATGGCGTTCCGAGCACGCTCCACCTCCTCCTCTGTGGGCGGATTCGTAACGACGTCGCCGAGCGTCATCCGCAACGCGCCCGCGGCTTCATCCAGCGAGTCCTCCATTCGCACCTCGGCCATGTTCAGAATGATGCCCGGCTCGCGCAGCTGGAAAGCGAAGGAGCCGATCGAAGCCGCCTTCCCGGTCTCGACCAGGTCCTTGTAGAGCCGGCCCGCCGGTTCGTCACCGAGCACGTAGGCCAGGATGTCGACCGCCGCGAAATCTTCGTGTGACCCGGCCGCAACGTGGTAGGCGGCCATCACGAGTTGTACATCCCCGACGCGCCGCAAAGTCACCGTGCGCTCGCCGTCCTGCGCCGGCTCCGCCGTGTAGGTGACGAACAGAGTGTTGGCGCCGCTGCGGTCGGGAGCCGGAATGGATCCGAACTTCTCCTCGATCAGCTCTAGAGTTCTCTCCTCTTCGAAGCGACCCGCCACCACCAGGATAGCGTTGTCGGGCTGGTAGTACTTTCGGTAGAACGCCTGCAGGCGCTCGATCGGAACGTTCTCGATGTCCGCCCGCGCTCCGATCGTCGAGTTGCCGTAGTTGTGCCACAGGTAGGCTGTCGATAGGGTCCGTTCCATCAGGACGGAGAACGGTGAATTCTCGCCCATCTCGAACTCATTACGGACCACCGTCATCTCCGACTCGAGGTCTTCGGCGGCGATGAAACTGTTGACCATCCGATCCGCCTCGAGATCCAGCGCCCACTCCAGGTTCTCCTCGGTGGCGCTGAACGTCTCGAAGTAATTCGTTCGGTCGAACCAGGTCGTCCCGTTGGGGCGAGCGCCGTGCTCCGTCAACTCCTGCGGGATGTCCGGGTGATTCGGCGTGCCCTTGAAGGCGAGGTGCTCCAACAGGTGAGTCATCCCCGTCTCGCCGTACCCCTCGTGCCGCGATCCGACGAAGTACGTGATATTGACCGTCGTGGTCTGCTTGCTCGCGTCGGGGAACAGGAGCACCCGCAGCCCGTTTCCGAGCCGATACTCCGTGATCCCCTCCACCGACGTGACTTTGGTGACCGACGCCTGCTGGTCCGCGGCCTGCTGTCCGCCGGCCGTAGCGGCCACCGAGGCCAACAACAAGACCATCGCTGCAAGCGTTGGGAACACCGGGAGCTGAAGTAGCGGGGTCTTCCTCATTACTACCTCCAGACTTACGGAAAGGGCCGGCCAGGGTTGGCCTGACTATATGTCCTGCAGATCACTAAACATACGACACGATGTGGGCCGCGTCACGCAGTTTGTGACCGCGGTCGGATCGAGCCTGCGCTGGCCAACCCATGAACAGCGAGAGCCCGGAAGAAGTTCTTCCGGGCTCTCAGGCACGAATCCTCGTGTCGCAGTTGCGCTAGCGCTCAGTCTTCCGGATCCAAGATATGGTCGATTCGGACGACCGCGTCCTGGAGATGCAGCCGCGTGGCGCGGTTGATACCACCACGGTTAAGCGCCTGGTTGATCTCACGCTTCAACGTGACCAACTCGCCCCTGCCGTACGGCCGGATGTCGGACTGGGAAACGGTCACGCCCGTAGTCGCGCCGAAGAACGACGGTGCCGGCGGCGGCTCCTCTGTCATCAACCATTCCATGCGCTCGAGGTAGCCGCGCTGCAGGTTACGACGATAGACATCGATGGAGCGACCGGCGCGCAGCTCACTCCAGATGGCGCCGCGCATGTCGCCGAGCATCTCGCCGAGCGTGTAGGCGCTGCTCCCGTTGCGGGCCTCGTTCTCTATTAGCCGCTGCATGCGGCCCGGGTTGAGCACCAGGTTGACGACGCGGACCTGGGTGGCCCGCATCCGCTCGACGGTCCCCACGTTCTCGAGCCGCAGCAGGATGTCCTCATCGATCATCCAGGTCGGCGGCGTGAACGCCTGTGCTGCGAAGAATTGCATGGCTCGCGCCTGGGTGGCCTCGTCCACGAACTCGTAGACCGGCCCCTCCTGGTCGGACGTCTTCGATGTCTCCACCACACCACCGATCACGGTAGCGACGTGACCCATGTAGCGGTTGTACTGGTTGCGAACGTTGTCGTATAGCTCCCCGAGCTCGGAATAGTCTTCCATGTCCTGGTGCGACCAGGCGATGAGGTTGGGTACGATCCGCTTCAGGTTCTCTATTCCATACTCGCTGGCCCGCATCGGGTCGTCACCAATGGCCTCGGTTTGCGAGGTCGGATCGATCGTGCTCCGGTTACCGAAGTGATACATGGGATCGTCGTAGTGCTCGAGGATCCACGCGTCGAGGGTGGATCGCTCGGCGTCCGGTGAGTCTGCCCCGATGATCGGGCGGTAACCCCACATGATCGAGTACTTGTCGTACACGCCGATGCCCGGCATGAAGCACACACCCTCGTCCTCCGGCTGCGCCACATAGTTGAAGCGGGCGTAGTCCATGATCGAAGGAGCCGTGCCCATCGAGCAGGTGAAGCTGGCGGAGCGCAGCGAGTCTACCGGGTACGAAGAGCTGGCCTTCATGTTGTGTGGCAGCCCCAGCGTATGACCGACCTCGTGCGCCGCCACGAAGCGGATCAACTGACCCATCACCGCGTCGTCGAACTTCACGCCGCGGGCCTCGGGGTTCGCCGCGGCGGTCTGGATGAAGTACCAGTTGCGCAGCAGGTTCATCACGTTGTGGAACCACCCGATGTCGCTCTCGAGGATCTCACCGGTTCGCGGGTCGCTGACGTGCGGGCCGTAGGCGTTCTGGACCGGCGACGGGAACCAGCGGACGACCGAGTAGCGCACGTCCTCGGGGCTGAACTCCGGGTCTTCCTCTTTGGTCGGCGGATACTGGCCGATAATCGCGTTGCTGAAGCCGGCCTCGGCGAAAGCGACGTTCCAGTCCTCGATGCCCTGCTTCAGGTACGGGCGCCACTTCTCCGGCGTTGCCGGGTCGATGTAGTAGACGATCGGCTTGACCGGATCGACCAACTCGCCACTCATGAACGCCGCCGTGTCACTCGGCTCGAGGCGCCAGCGCGCGATGTAGCGGCGCGTGATCGTCTTCTGGTCGCTCAGACCGTAGTCCACCTGCTGCACGCGGAAGAATCCGACACGCTCGTCCCAGACCCGGGCCTGCATCGGGTTCTCCGGCAACAAGACCATCGAGTGGTTCATCTCCAGGGAGATGGTCCCGGTGGACGAGTTACTGGGCGGCTGCTGCGCGTTGTAGGTGAGCACGACCCGTACTTCGATGTTCTCGGGGAAGCTCTTGACCCAGTCGATGTAAGTCCGGTTCTTGTCGAGGGTTCGGACTCTGTAGCGCTCGCGGGTGCTCTGGCCGAGGCCGAGGACCGGCACGTCGGTCGTGAACAGCTCGGTCACGTCGATCACAACGCCCGAGGTGTCGGTGCCGGCCGTATCGACCTTGAACGCGGCGATGTCAAACGCCTGGACGATGGGCTCGAAGTTCGAGTTGACCACCGCTTCGAAGATCGGAAGCGAATCATCCGCCACGTTGGTGTACGAGACGATCCGCAGCAGGATCTTGCTGTCATGCCGCTGCCAGCGCACCGTCTCGGAGTTGTTCATCTCGCCGCCGTACCCGATGTTCGCCGCCGTCCGCGCCCGCCGCGACACCAGCAGCATCTCCCGATCCAGCAAGCCGACCGGGATTTCGTAGTAGTACTTGTCGGCGACCTTGTGCACGGCGAACACGCCGTCGTCGCTCACCGCGTCAGATGTGATGACCTGATCGTAGGGCTTGACCCCGTTTTGCCCGTTGGTCCGCGCCCCCGGGCGGCCCTGCGGCGACGGCTGGGTCTGTGCCTGGCCCTTGGCGCAGGCGCTCATCGCCACGACGGCCAGGATCGTGATTACTGCAGACAAAATACGTCGCATGGCTTCTTCTCCGTGTGGTCGGATATCCAAAGAGATGGTCTCCCCTGGGGCGGCCGGACAAAGTAGGCAGCGGGGGGAGGTGATGCCAGAGCAAGCTGGACGGCAACCTAGAGACCGAACATTCATTGTTGAAGGAATGTCGAACACCGCACACCGAACACCGCCTTTCGAAGGGCGCACGGCAACCCCTAATCACTAATCACTGATAGCGAATCCTTAAGACTTGAAGGGTTTTGGCCTTAGGGCTTAGTGATCAGCCCTTGCTGTGCCACCTTCGAAAGGCGGTGTTCGGTGTACGGTGTTCGATATTCCTTCGCTAAGTATCAATTAGATCGTTCAGCAATTCGCCCCAGACCCGACGGCCATCGCCGCGCCGGCGGCTCGGCGCGATCAGGGTGACGGTCCAATCGGGTTCTTCCGAATCCCGCCGCACGGTCCTATCTTCTTGCCTATGTTGAGCCCCAACACCCGGAGCCGGGTCGCCCGATGAGGAAGCTCCTTCGAGAGATACACCGCCGTTCGCTGTGGCAGGTGCTCGGGATCTACCTCGTCGGCGCCTGGATAGGCTACTCGGTGATCCAGGGCCTGACCGAAGGGCTTGGCCTTCCCGAGTGGTTCCCCGCCCTGGCGTTGCTGCTCTTCATCGTCGGGCTGCCGATAGTTCTGGCAACC
This sequence comes from Gemmatimonadota bacterium, assembly GCA_039588075.1. Classification (GTDB taxonomy): domain Bacteria; phylum Gemmatimonadota; class Gemmatimonadetes; order Palauibacterales; family KS3-K002; genus JBDHAL01. The sequence goes on from JBDHAL010000008.1 coordinate 19,292, forward strand.
GCTTTCGTGCAACGCAGCCCATCGTCGCCGGACTTCAGCGATCCGACGCTGCTACCCGATGCGGACGTCGTGGTCAAAGCGCAGTCCCGCGAACCCTCTGGCGCACCGAGGTGGTTCACCTGGCGAAACGCGATACTCGGCGGCGTGACGGCCTTCGCGCTCTGGGGGTTTTTTGCCGCCGGGTGGCTGCTCACAGTCGGGACAACGGAGCGAACCAACAGCGCCGCCGCCGAATCGGTGGAGGCGAAGTCCGTGGCGGTACTACCGCTGGAGAACATGAGCGCCGAGCCCGAGACGGATTGGTTCAGCGATGGGATGACCGAGGACATCATCACTCAGCTTTCGATCATCGGCGACCTAAAGGTGATCTCCCGGACCTCGGTCATGCGATACAAGGGCGAGCGCGAGAAGAGCCTCAAGCAGATCGGTGAAGAGCTGGGTGTCGCAGCGATACTCGAAGGGAGCGTGCGGCGCTCCGGCGACCGGGTCCGCATCACCGCGCAGTTGATCGACGCCCAGACCGACGAGCACCTCTGGGCGCAGACGTTCGATCGCCAGCTTACGGACGTCTTCGAGATCCAGAGCGAGGTCGCGTTGAAGATTGCCGCCGCACTGCAGGCCGAGCTGGCGCCGGCTGAACTCGACCGCATCGAGCGCGTGCCTACAGGCAATTTGGATGCTTACAGCCTCTACCTGCAGGGTCGCTACCATTTGAACAAGCGGTCGACGGACGGCTTCAATAATGCCATAGAATACTTCCAGCAGGCGATCGCGATCGACCCCGAATACGCACTAGCCCACGTCGGCCTGGCCGACTGTTACCTTCTTCTCGGTATCTATTACGCCTGGCAGCTACCCGGTTCGCTACCGGTGAGCGAGGTCGGCCCGAAGGCGAAGCGGGCGGCCCTCAAAGCACTGGAGATCAACAGCACGCTCGCGGAAGCCCGGACTTCCTACGCATTCATCATCCAAACGGTCGACCACGACTTCACCGGCGCCACGCTCGAGTTCCGGCGCGCCATCGAACTCAACCCCGGCTACGCGACGGCTCATCACTGGTTCGCCATCAACTTGGCCGCTAGAGGCCGCTACGACGAAGGCCTGGCGGAGTCAACTCGCGCGCTCGAGCTCGACCCGGTCTCCCTCATCATTAACAACGATCACCAGTTTCACCTCATGACGACCGGCCAGGTAGAGGCGGCGGTCGACCAGCTGCTCAAAACGCAGGAGCTCGACCCCAATTTCTGGCGCGCCCACAACGACCTCTCCTACATATACGCAGCCACGGGCCGATACGACGAGGCCTTCTCGGAGATGGAAGCGGCACACCTGCTAAAGGGTAGGAGCCCGGACGACATCGCGGCACTCAGGCACGCTTACGATACGGCGGGCTGGTCCGCGATGCTCGAGCTGAAGCTCGAGCAACAGGACGCACTGGATATGCAGGGGTACTCCACCACCTTCACCAGGGCGTTGATCAATGCACAGCTAGGGAGGATGGACGAAGCGTTCCGGTACGTGGCGGAAGCTAGCGATGAACGAAGCGCGTCCCTCTTACTGATACGGGTGTCGCCCGCCTTCAGCGAACTTCGCTCTGATCCCAGGTATCCCGCCCTACTGCGAGAGGTCGGCCTCGAATAGCGCCCGGCACGCCGGTTCGCTGTTCCAGTAACTCGCTTACCACCAACGACTTATAACTGCCGCCGCGGTTCAGGATAACAATCGGACGTGGAGAATCTCTTCGTCCGTCATGGCTCGGACATCGCTGGATGCGAGGGTGACGAGCGCGACCTGTTCCCCATCCCCGGTTACGAATTCCACCTCGAGGATGGCGCCACCCTCGTTCAGTTGAACCACTGTGCCTACGTCGCCGGCCCTCAACCGGCGCTCTGGCACATCGCGCACGAGGACCACCATGTCGTAATCGAGAAACATAACGACTCACCTCCAAATCTATTCCGACTGGAGCGCGATCAGCGGGTCGACCCGCAGCGCGCGCCAAGCGGGCATCAGGCACGCGACGATCGCGACCAGGGCAAAGAATACGCTGACAGCCGCGAAGGTCATCGGATCTGTCGGCTCCGTGTTGTACAGCATCTCGCTCAGCAAGCGCGTGGCCCCGAACGCGCCTAACAGCCCGACGACGATGCCGGCGGCGGTGAGGGCGAACCCCCGCTTGAGAACGAGCTCGACGATGTCGGTAGCCTCGGCGCCTAACGCCACGCGAATCCCGATCTCGTGATGACGTCGCGTCACGTAATAGGCCAACACGCCATACAGGCCGATGGTCGCCAGTAGCAGAGCCACAGCCGCGAAGGTGGCGAGGGCAATAGCGATTGTCCTGGACCCGGCCAGCGAGCGACTCATCACCTGTTCCATGGTGGCGAGATCGGCGACCGGGATATTGCGGTCCTGGCTCCAGACGGCCGAGCGCAGCGGCCCGGCCACCGAGCCGGGGTCGATCGACGTACGAACGGCGATGCGCATCGTGTAGTAAGGCACCTGGCGATACGAGGAGTACATGGTCAGGCGCGGCGCAGATCTGAGCGAAGTCATCCGGACATCCGCGACCACGCCGACGACCTCGAACGTCACGGCTTCACCGAAATCTACGACGACCTGCCGACCCAGGGCGTTCTGGCCCGGGAACAGCGAGTCCGCCATGGCCTCGCTAATGACGATGACCTCCGGCGAACCCTCGACATCACTGGCCTCGATATCGCGACCCGATCGTAGCGGGACACCCATCGCCTCGAAGTAGCCGGGCAGCACGGTTCGGTTGAACGCCAGCGTCGGCTCATCGCTCTCGAGCGGTGGAGACTCCGCCGCGTAGACATAGGTGTTGTTGCCGGGATCGCGAATCGGCAGCTGGTTTATCAGTGCAACGTCTTCCACGCCTGGAATGGCGCCGACCTCCTCTACCAGGCCCGTATAGAATTGAATCCGTCGCTCTCGCTCCTCGTACTCGTTTCCGGGCAGTCGTATCTCTGCCGTGAGCAGGTTCGCCGTCCGGAACCCGGGATCGACACCCGTCAGGGTCGCGAAGCTCCGAATCAGCAGGCCGGCGCCGACCAACAACACGATGGAAATCGCCACCTGTGCCACCACGAGGCCGCCGCGGAAACGAGAGCCCCCGGCATCGGTGGTCCTGCCCCCCGACTTGAGATCCTCGACCAGGTTGCCGCCAGCCGCCCGAAACGCCGGCGCGATCCCAAATACCAGGCCCGTGGCCAACGAGATCGCCAGCGCGAAGACCAAGACCGAACCCGATATTCCGGCCGCCGCCGTTCCCGGCACATCGATCGACAGCAGATGAATGAACCCCCGCTCCAACCAGACGGCGAGTACGGTGCCCGCGATGCCCGCGGCGAGGGCCAGCGCAACGCTCTCGGTGAGCAGCTGGCGAACCAGGCGCGACCCCGATGCACCGATCGCGGCACGCACCGACAGCTCGGTCCGACGTGCCGAGCCCCGCGCCAGCAATAGGCCCGCCACGTTCCCGCACGCGATCAGCAAGACGAGGCCGACAGTGCCCATCAACAAGAAGAGGGCGGTCCGATAGTCCTCCACCAGAAAGTCTTGCAGCTCGCTGAGCAACAGAGCCTTGGTCCTGTTGGTCTCCGGGTATTCGGCGGCCAGCTGGGCAGAGATGACATCGACCTCACTCTGCGCCGCCTCGATGGTCACGCCGGGTTTCAGGCGGCCCAGAATCAGCCAGTTGTGGAAGCGACGCGCACCGGTGAACGGGGAGTCGGGCCGCATCGGCCGCCAAACATCAACGTCGAACACGAGACGAAAATTGGCCGGCATGACGCCGACGACCGTGTACGGGAAACCGTCAAGGACCAGCGTGGCACCGACGGCATCGGGCGACCCGCCGAACCGGCGCTGCCAGTAGCCGTAGCTGATCATCACGACATCGGGAGCGCCCTCCAGGGCTTCGTCGGCGCTGAAACCTCTTCCAGCCGCCGGACCGACGCCGAGGGTTGGGAAGAGATCCACGCTGACGATGATCCCAGACACCCGCTCGGGCTCGTCTGCGCCGGTTATGGTGTGGTTACGAGTGAAGGCTGTGAAGGCTGCAAGAGACGAGAACGACGTGCTGAGATCCCTGTAGTCCCAGTAGTCCTGCGCGGAGCTCATCGGGTTAACGTAACCATCGAACGTGGTCTCGCCCATCACCAGGCGGTCCGGCTCGGGATACGGAAGCGAGCGGACCAGCGTCGTGTCCATGATGCTGAAGATCGCGACGTTGGCGCCGATCCCGATAGCGAGAATGAATACTACTACGGTAGAGAAGCCGGGCGCTTTGCGTAGCGACCGACCGGCATAGCGCATATCCTGCCAGAAGCCGCCCATGGATGTGCCTCCGCGGTGCGTGAAGTCGCCTGGGTGCGATCGAAGTCTCACACATTTTGATGCTGATCGACAGAAAAGGGTTGTAGAAACAAGGGCTGGCCAGCGCGGCTGCCAGGCTGATATTATCAGTCATGGATTCGATCTATCGAGGTTCAGCCGGCTTGGCTCGCCTGGCCCGGGGACTCGCGCTGCTGGCTTGCCCGGCCTTTTCGGCCGGGTGCATGCCCGAGGCCGAAGTCGAGGCGCCCCCGGCATTTCGCCTGGAATTGGGCGGTCCGGGGAAGGAGGTCGGCAACTCCGTCCGGCAGACCGCGGACGGCGGCTACATCGTGGTCGGCTACACCAACAGCTACGGCGCCGGCGGCGAAGACGTCTACCTGATCCGTACGGACCCGGCCGGCGACACGCTTTGGACCCGCACCTACGGCGGCCCGGGCAGCGACAACGGCTGGGACGTTCTAGAGACTGCGGACGGCGGCTTCGTGGTCGTCGGCTTCACGAACAGCTTCGGCGCCGGCGGCGACGACATATATATGATCGCCACCGACGCGTGGGGCGACACGCTGTGGACGCGCACCTTCGGCGGCCCAGGCGGCGAGCTGGCCTGGGCGATGCACCGCGCCGATGACGGCGGCTACGTGATCGCCGGACAGACGAACAGCTACGGCTCGGGCGATTGGGATGTCTTTCTTGTTCGCACCGACGCCGGCGGCGATACCGTGTGGACGCGAACGCTGGGCGGACCCGGCATCGATCGCGTGTTCGCCACCGACCGGACCAGTGACGGCGGCTCCGTTTTCGCCGGTATCACCACCAGCAAGGGCCCCGGCGAAATCGCGGCTTACCTCGTCCGCACAGATTCCGACGGGTTTCTCGTCTGGGACCGCACGTACGGCGACGCGGGGCGCGACATCGGCCACGGCGTCAACGCCGTGCCCGACGGCGGCTTCCTGCTCGTCGGCTACACGAACAGCTTCGGCCACGGCGAGAACGACATCTACCTGGTCCGCACCGACGCGTCGGGCGACGTGGTTTGGACCGGGGAGATCGGCGGCCCAGGTGACGACCGCGCCATGATGGCAACGGGGACACCGGAGGGCGGCTACGCGATCGCGGGGTACTCCAGCGAGCCCGGCGGCTACTGGGACGCGACGGTGACTCGCGTGACGTCGGAAGGTGAGGTCGTGTGGATCGAGAAGGTTGCCGCTAGCCCGGGCGCCGACCGGGGCGTCATGGTGCAGGCTACATCCGACGGCTTCGTGTCCACGGGCTGGATCTGGCGCGTCGAGGACGACGCGCCAGATCTATTCCTGGTCAAGTTCGCCGGTGGCGTCTAGCCACCGGCCATTTCTCTGCTGCTTAACTCCAGTCGGCGGCCCCAGCCCACTGCTTGAAAGGCGTCGGAGTGATGCCGAACTTCTTCGCGTTGCCCTGAATGTCAGCGTCATAACCAACGGCGTCGAACCACTCGAGCATGAGCGCGAAGTCATCGCTGGCTTCGCGAACCTGTTCGATCGGCACCTGGTAGAAACTGACGGGCTTGCCCGCGTCGCTGATGATCTTGGCCACTTCGGGCATCGTCATCTCATCGCCGGCGATATCGATGGCGCTACCGTTCAACTCCTCGTGCTTCTCGAACGCCTGCTTCCCGTACTTCCCGATGTCCGCCACCGCGATCATCTGCAGCTTGGTTTCGGGCTTGATCCCTATCGCCAGGTTACCTTCGTCGATATACGGTTTGAACCACACTGCTAGCCAGTTCTCCATGAAGAATACCGGCCGGATGATCGTGTACGACGGGAAGCCGGCGCCGCGCACCGCTTCCTCCACCCGCCACTTGTTGTCGAAGTGCGGTATCCCAGTCTTGCGATCAGCCGAGCCGACAGTCGTGTACACATAGTGCTGCACACCATGCTCTCGGGCGACCTCCACCATCCGCTTCCCCTGCTCTTCTTCACCCTCTACTCCGGCCTCCCACGTGTTCTGAACAGAAAACACGCCCCACGCGCCCTCCACCGCCCGAGCTAGCGATGCGGCGTCGTCAAAGTCGCCCTGCACGACCTCGGCTCCCGCCGCCGCCAACGCTCTGGCCGCCTCACCTTCCGGCTCTCGCGTCATCGCACCGACCCTATGACCCGCCGCCAGTAGCTCCCGTGCCACCGCACCGCCCTGCCGTCCCGTCGCGCCCGTCACCAGTATCAAGCTCCCTTTCTCCATTCTATTCCTCCGTTTCCAGCTTGTTGTTTGCGTTCACGATCCCTCTTCCATACCCGCCGCGTGCCGTCCCAGCTTCCGCAGCAACTCCGTCGCCAGGCCCTGCTCTTGGCAATCCAACCCCGCCAAGATCATCTCCAGGCGCTTCGCGTGCTCCGGGAAAATCTCGCCGATCAATCCCTCGCCTTTCCGCGTCAGAGCCGCGTAACGCGCCCGGCGGTCCTCCGGGCACGCCCGCCGCTCCACCAGCCCTTTCTTCTCCAGCTGGTCCACCACGTAGGTGATACCGCCGCTCGAGATCAAGATCTTCCGCCGCACCTCGCTCAACAGCATCGGGCCCTTGTGGAGAAGCGCCTCCATTACCCCGAACTCCGCCGGTGTCAGCTCGTGCGCGCCAATGTCCGCTGCGGCCGCCGCCTGCACCGCCCCGTACGCCCGCGCCAGCACTACCCACAGCTTCAGTGCCGGCGAGCCGACCACTAATCCACCCCGCTTCTCCCTGGCCTTCCGCTCCATCAGCCCCTCGAGTGCCCCCGGTTATATCTCAGTACTAAGTCTTATGGTGCTAAGATATATCGCGGGCCGGCCTTCGTCAATGTCCTGCGCCCACAAAAAGAACCGGGGCCTCGTTAGAGGCCCCGGTTCACGGGTCACGCCGTCTCGAGCTGAAAGCCCGGTCAGTCGCCCGAATAGGCGGGCTCGAGCTCGTTGCGCGACTTCTTACGGTGGAAGAGCGCCCTGAGGTCGCTGACGACGTAGAGAGCCGACGGCAGAAGCAACAGCGTGAGCAGCGTGCCGAAGATGAGGCCGAAAGCGACGGACACGGCCATCGGCTTAAGGAACTGCCCCTGCTCGCTGCGCATCAAGATGATCGGAGCGAGCCCACCGGCGGTAGTGATGGTGGTGAGGACGATGGGTCGGAACCTGGACATCGCGGCTTCATGGAGCGCTTTCCCAACGTCTTTGCCGGAGGCGATGAACTTGTTGTACCTATCGACGAGAACCACCGAGTCGTTGATGATGATCCCTGCCAGGGCCACGATCCCCAGGAACGAGAGGATGGAGACCGGGATGCCGGTCACGAAGTGCCCGAACACGGCGCCGATGACTCCCATGGGGATCAGCCCCATGATCAAGAGGGTCTGGGTCGGTGACTTGAGCAGGAACAGCAAGATGGTGAACATGACGACCAGGGCGAGGGTCATGGTGTAGGTCATCGACCCGACCATCTTCTGGACTTCCGCCTGCTGCCCGGTGCCGACCGCGCGCTGGACGCCCTCGACCTGGGACAGGACACGCGGGACGACCTCGCCGTTGACTTCAGCGAGCACGACGTTGAGCTCGTTCTGCGAGTAGTCGAGGTCGGCGTAGACGGTTGCGGCGCGCAGCCCGTCGTCGTGACGAATGCGCCGGAGGCCGCGCTCGATGCGATACTCCGCGACTTCCTTGAAAGACACGTACTCGCCGGTCGGGGTTCTGACCTCGAGGTTCTCGATCTGGGCGATGGAGACGCGTTCCTCCTTGGGGAAGCGAGCCCAGACCTTCACCTCGTCACGCCCTTTCTGCAGGCGCATGACCTCGTCGCCATAGAAGCCCTGGCGTAGCTGAGTCGTCAGGTCACGGACGGAGAAGCCAAGCGCCAGCCCCTTGGGCTTCAGAGTAACGACGAACTCGTTGTTGCCGAGCGGAGTATCGTCGCGGATATCCTTGACGCCGGCGATACCGCGGAGCTCGCTTTTCAGGAGATCCTTGGCCGCGAGAAGTTGCTGGTAGTCGCTGCTCTGAAAGCGGACGGCGATCGGCGTGCCGCCGAAGTGGAAGCCGCCCACGATGACGTTCTCGGCTTGCGGGACTTCGCCGATGTACTCGGCCAGCGCGTCAGAGAACTCGCCTACCTGGTACTCGCGCACAGCTGCCGACGGCAAGACGAGGAAGACGTTGATCGTGCTCCCGCCCATCCACGACGTGTAGTTCTGAATCGGGCTGACCTCACCCTTGCCCGGGTGGTCCCACTCGTCGGCAAAGGTCAGCGCCCTCTCGATCAGGTACGAGCGGATGTTGTCCGCCACCTCGGCCGACGTTCCGGCCGGCACCTCCGCCTGCATCCGGGCGTAGGGCGGCTCGATCTCCGGGAAGAACTGCGCCCGTACGTGCTGCCCCTTGAACATCCCGGCTACTATCAAGATCACGGCGATCATACCGGCCGATACCGCCCAGCGGTTGCTGAGACAGAACTTGAGGACGGGGCTGTACACCCCTTCCACCAAGCCCTGCAGCGTGGCGTCGGTCTTCTCTCGCGCCGCCGAAAGGAAACCATGCGCCTTGGGCCGCTTCTCCAACGCTCTCGAGTGCGAAAGGTGCGCCGGCAGAATGATGAACGCTTCGACCAGCGAGAAAGCCAGGGCGATGATGACGACGGCGGCAATCTGCCACACGTACTTACCGAGCATCCCGTAGAAGTAGAAATACGGAATGAAGGCCACCATCGTAGTAATGACGGAAATGGTAACGGGCTTGATGACGTCGAGAGTACCGTCGATCGCCGCCTCTATCGGTTTCTTGCCGTACTTCTCGAACTGCGAGTAAATACTCTCGCCGATGATGATCCCGTCGTCCACAAGGATACCGATCACCATGATGATGCCGAACAGGCTCATCTCGTTGACCGTGATGCCGAGCAACCAGAGAACGAAGAACATCCCGAGCAGCGAGAACGGAATGCCGATGGCCACCCAGAAGGAAAGGCGAACGTTCAGGAAGATGCCCAACAAACCAAGCACGAGGATGAGGCCGATCAGTCCATTCATCGTCATCAGCGACAGCCGCTGCTCGAGCTCGTCGGTGTCCTTGATGAAAGTGTTGAAGTGGACGAGCCCCCCGTACCGCGTCTCGTACTCCGCGGCGAGGTCCTCCGTGATCTTTGTGACCTCGATCACGTCCTCGTTGTTGTTGTACATCACGTTGAAGCCGACGGAGGGGCGGCCATTGTACTCAGCGTAGAAGACGTTCTCCGGCCACTGCTCCTGTACCTCCGCAATGTCTGCGAGGCGAATGCGCGTGCCATCGATGGCGGAGACCACTTCGATCTCCGCAAAGTCCGTCGCTTCGTACTTCCTGTTGTACGAGCGGATGAGGATCTCTTCCTGGTCGGTGAGAACCGATCCGGAGGAGATATTCAGGTTCGAGTTGCGGACGGCCTGGGTGATGTCGCCGATCGTCAGTCCGTAACGCCGCAGGTTCACCGGCGAGACCTCGATAGTGATCTCGCGCGACGGGAGCCCCCACCAGCTCACTTCTGAGATCTTCCCAGTCAGAAGCAGGTCGTCGCGGAACTCCTCGACGATCCGTTTCAGGGTGACAAGATCCTCGGGGCCATAGACGCTGAGCATGACGGCCCTGTTCCACATCGTCTGCTGGAAAACGACGGGATTCTCGGCGTCGGTCGGATAGGAATTGATCGAGCTGACGGCGTTCCGGATGTTCTGGAGCGCCTTGTTCATGTCATAACCGGGGGTCATCTCGACGTAGAGCGAGGCGAAGCCGTCGGAAGATATCGAGTAGACCTCCTGTATCCCCTCGATTCCCCTCAGCGCCTCCTCGATCTTGATCGTGATTCCCTCCTCGACCTCTATCGCCGAGGCGCCCGGAAACGGGACCTGAACCGTAATCTCGTCGATCTCGATCTTCGGATTGAGCCGCCGCTCCATATTGAACAGCGCGAACACGCCCGCCAACATCACGGCGAGCATGAGCCAGTTCGTAACAACCGAATACTTTATGAAATAATTGATGACGTTCTTCATCGTGCCGTTTTCCGTCTCCGTAGTACGTCCACAGGTGTTCAGTTACCGGTTACCGGTCACCGGTTACCGGCCACTCACCCGCCGGCCGCAACGGGCTCGACGCCGCCCCCTTGCTCCGCGAGCTCCGACTCGTCGCCCTGGAGCTCCGGCATGTTGATGGAGCGGATGCTCATTCCGATGAGCGGCCTCTGTAGGACGGTCGTTACGATGACGGCCTCATCAGGCACGGTGTTCCTGACCAGCGCCAGGTCTCCCTGGTAGGCCACAACTTCGAAGTGCTGGCGATCGAGGGATCCGTCCCGCATCGTGAAGACGTAGCCCTCGTGATCCAGCAAGTTCCTGGCGAGAGGAGCCACGTTGCGGAGCATTCTGCCTTCGATGCTCACGTGGACGTAGCTACCCGGCAGGAAGTTGGGGTCGAGATCGTTGTTGGTGAAGTTGACGTAGACGTTGAGGGTCTGGGAGTTGCGATCGACCATCGTCTCCTTGCGGAAGATGCGGCCGGTCTTCATGTCTTCGCTGCCCTCATCGGCATAGACCGTGACCATCGGGGCCGGCGAGTAATCGATCGACCTGCTGTCTTCGACGATGAGCGGTACGGTCACGACCAGGTTCTTCGGATCGGCGAGCGTGAACAGGTGTTGGCCCGTGGAAACGAAACTGTTCTCGATCACGCCGGTCGAGCTGATGTATCCATCGAAGGAGGCCCGGATCGTATATTTTGAGAGTAGGATCTCCTGATTCCTCACCGCGTAGTACTTCCCGATGATGTCCTTCGTGCTGATCTTGATCTTTTCCTGGGCGTTGGTAATCTCGGGCAAATCGGGCACCGGAGTTTTGATATCCAGGCTGTTGAAGTAGTCGAACCACCGCCGGTAAATGCGACCGTCGTCGATCTGCAACTCGGGCAGCACCGAGGCCACGGCGTTTAGGAAATCGGATCGCAGCGCGTACAGATCGTTCTCCACGTCCCGAGAGTCAATCTTCAGGACCACCTCGCCCTGGCTCACGTACGTGCCGTCTTTCAGGTCGTTCTTGGCGAACAGCACTCGACCGCTGGCCTCCGAGACGATGTCGAGGTTCCGCTCGGACTCCACGACGCCGTTCCCCTCGACCATCAGCGCCATATCGCTGAAGGCGAGCAGCTCGGTCTCCACCGATCTCGGCTCCGGGGTCATCTCTCTCTTATTGGTCTCTTTTTCTGCCGACCCGAGGGTCTGCATGGCCAGGATGCCGACCACGAGAATGGCCGGAACGGCGGAAACCTTGAAGACAGTCTCTTTCTTCATCTTATCTAAACCCTTATCCGCACGAAGGTTACGGGGCTGAGCCCCGGGAGTTACCCTCTGTTCTGGAGCTAGACTCTTTAGACGCTAGAAGTCGCTTGTGAGTTGTCCGACACCACCCATCTGAAACGTCCCCGCTGCACGGCGGGTTCCGGCTCCGTAAGGCCGCCTGAGGGCGCCCTTTCCAAGCCCTACGAAAGCAAGCCTGCCATATGTTTCAAGGGCCCGGCGGCAGGGCCCCTGAGCCTCCTCGCGCCTCCCGGTTGCCGGGCCGGCCGGGAGGCTCCATCCTAAAGGGCCATTTTCACCTCTTAACAGGTTGAACGACGCCGTGATCACCGGGGCCTCGGGCGGGTTTGCGGTCCGGAGGGTGCGTGCCCGGCCAGCGGGAGGGACAGCGGAATGGAATTCGAGACTAAGGCACAGCAGGATTGCTACGAGCTGGTGCTGCCGTGGGTGACCGAGCTGTTCGGCGGCTCGGTGCTACGGAAGCCCGACGTACCGATACTCGGCGTGATGCACGGGTCGGCGTTCGCCCAGGTCGGCGTCTTCCCCTGGCGCAATGACGACGCGATCATCACGACCCGGTCCTACGTCGTGACGGGCGCGGAGTTGACGTCGGAGTTGATGCGGTACCTGCTGGCTGAGAACGCGGGCATGAGGTTCGGAGCGTTCGCTATCGACGACGAGGGAGACATCCTGTTCGAGCACTCAATCGTTGGTTCCACGTGCGACCAGAAGGAGCTCGAGGCATCGGTCGTCGCGGTCGCTCAAACCGCCGACGAGTACGACGACAAGATCGTGAGACGCTGGGGCGGCGTGCGGGCGCTGGATCAGATTCGATAACGGTTGGCACGTCCTTCGCTCAACGGGCCGCCAGCTCGACGAGCATGGCGGTGTACATCTCGAGGTTGAGGAGTAGTTGCTCCCGGGTGATATACTCGTGTTCCGAGTGGCCGGTGTAGGGCTCGCCGGGCATCGCGGGGCCGAAGTTCACGCCGTTGGGCATCAGTCGGGCGTGGGTGCCACCGCCGATGGAGATGGGCTGTGGGTCCGGCTGGTCGGCGTAGAACGAAAAGATATCGAGTAGCATCGGGATGTGCGGCGCGTCCTCGAGATAGTAGGGGTCGCTGGTGATGAGATTGACACTTACATCGGCGACCCCTGACATTTCCTTCCACGCATCCACGACATCGCGGGCTTTCGCCTCCAGGTCTTCCCTGCTTCTTCCGGCCGGGCTTCGGATGTTGACCCCCGCGACGAGATAGCCGTCCTCGTGACCCAGGGTCGTCAGCGACAACGTCAGCCGCCCCATGAACGGGTGGCTGAGTGCGATATCGCCGAACCGCTCCCCGTAGTCGCCGGTCCCGATGAGGTCGTTGATCAGCCGCACCATGCGCGTGGCCTGACCGTCGGGCCACTCGTACGAGCCGAGGACCGCGGCGAGGTGGGTGATGGCGTTTCGTCCGTCCTCCGGCTTGGATGAATGGGCGGCCACGCCTTTCGCCTGGATCGCCAGACTGCCCTCACCCGAGACGAAAGAGTACTCGATGGCAGGATCTCCATCGGCCGCTGCGCGCAGCGCCGCCTCGAGCTCGCTCGTCGGGTCGGCGATCAGCGCGAACGCGTCTTCGGGGATTTGAGAGAGGAACGCGCCCCCGTAAAGTGACACGAGGTGCGGTCCCTCGACAGGCGCGTCGTCCGGCGGCAGCGCCAGGAAGATGCCGTTCCAGCCCTTCTCCGCAACGACCACGGGGTACTCCGCATCGAGCGTCACGTTGAGCTGAGGAGGCTCGACGCTGGCCAGGAAGGCCTGGAACGGCTCCCAGTCGGACTCCTCGGTATAGGAGATGATGAGCTCGACGCGCCGGGCGAGGGGCGTCTCGCGGTCCTTAAGCGCCGCCATGGCGTACAGGGTCGTGGCGATCGGACCCTTGTCGTCCTCGGCGCCGCGGCCCACCAACCTCCCCGGCTCGCTCACGCTGTCGAGGCTGAAGGGGTCGCGCGCCCACTTCGACGCGTCGGCGGGCTGAACGTCCCCGTGCGTGACCACACCCAGCCGCTCCTCCGCTTCGCCCAACCCGATCACTACGACTTCTCCATGATCCTCGAAATCGAGCCCCAGTTCCAGCGCCTTGTTCCTGAGGTATACCGTCATCGCCTGGAACTCGGGATTGTCCGAGTTGTCGATGCCTTCCACGTGGACCGTCTCGAACGCCACAAGATCGGCAAGCGAGCCGACCGCCGCCTCCGAGTAAGTCGCGCGCGCGTACTCGGCAACATCGCGGGCCGCCCGAGATGGGCTGTCCGGGCCGAGACGGCATGACGAGATCAAAAGGATCGACAGGTAGATGACGGCGCGGTTTCTAGGCATGGGGCTCTACTCTCTCACCAGTTCGATGCGATCAGGCAGGTTTGGCACGACACAGAGAAACTCGAACGCCTCTTCCCCTTCGACCTGATACCAATGCGGAACGCCAGCCGGGATGTAGACGACGTCGTCCTTTCCCACTTCAATCACGTCGTCCCCGATCCCGATCTTCGCACGCCCACGCAGTACGTACTGCTCGTGCTCCACGCTGTTCGTGTGTGGCGGAATCCCGCCCCCGGGCTCCATGATGAAGCGCCGCAGCGCGAAGTTGGGCGCCTCGTCCGCTCCGATCAGCACCTGGCGCGTGGTTCCCTTCCCAGCCCGAACCGTCTCGGCTGGAACGCTGTCGGCATGTCTTACCGGCATCGCTGCTTCCTCCTCCGCTCAGTTCTTGGGGAGGCTCAGGGCGCCTCAGCGATTCGCTCCGAGAGCGCCTTGGCCTGGATCTCGAAGTGCGAGGTATCCCAGAGCGCCCGCCCGTCGCGAACGATGATCACCTGCGGCGATTCGTGCCGCACTTTGAGCAGGTCGGCCACGCGCTGCGAGAGCGGCCGGCGGTTCACCACGTCTATCATATAGACAGGTACCTCGGGGTGCTGCTCCACGAACAGCTTGACCTCGAACAAGGCGGCCCGCGAAGCCCCGCAGATCGGGCTGTGTTTGTAGATGACCGCCAAGTCGGCGGCCAGCGCGCTCTCGAGTTCTTGATCGTCGGAGAGTTGGGTGATCACG
>JBDHAL010000009.1:0-35355 GCA_039588075.1 Gemmatimonadota bacterium
GGGCCTCGGGCCTCTGGTCGAGGTGTCCGTCGTGACTCCCGATTACTTCAGGGCCATGGGCATCCAATTGCTGGCCGGGCGGAATCTAGATGCCCGGGACACCTCGGCGACCGTGCCGGGCGTCCTGATCAACCAGCGCCTGGCCGAGAGTGCCTGGCCCGGTGAAGACCCCATCGGCAAGCGCCTCAGGTTCCACACGGCGACTTGGAAGACAGTCGTTGGCGTCGTTCATGACGTCCGGCAATGGGGACTCGAGCGCGATCCCATCGCGGAGGCGTACGTCCCCTATTCGCCGGAGCCTCCGACTGGAATGCACCGCTTCTCCCGGGTGCGATTCCTCATCGTCCGCACGGAAGGCGACCCGATGGCGCTCGTCAGCTCCGTCAGACGCGAAATACTGGCGGTCTCCGGCGACCTGCCGGTCTCCAGCGTTCGCACGATGGAGCAGCTCGTCTCCGCCCGCCTGACCGGTCGACGGTTCAGCACCGTGCTCTTCGGTCTCTTCGCGGCGATCGCCCTCGTCCTCGTGGCCTCCGGCATCTACGGCGTCATGTCCTTCTTCGTCGCCAGCCGCTCACACGAGATCGGCGTCCGGATGGCGCTCGGCGCCGGCAGAGACCGGGTGCTCAAACTCGCCCCGGGGCTGCCTAGTTGAGAATGAGTCTCTATTGCATCTAGCACCCCCCGCCTTTACTTTTCCTGCCTGGATTTTGATTCGCCTAAAAATGGGTCGGCCCTGCCGCCCTTCTGATTCGCCTACGTAGTGCGATTAGCTCCATGACTTCTTTCTCACGGCGCGACTGGTTCAAGCTCAGCGCCGCCGCCGCTGGATTGTCCGGCGCCGCCACTTTCCTCGGGTTTCGGCCGAGAGGCGAGGGCACTCACAGGCGCCTGGTGGAGCCGGACATCCATCGGGCGGCAGCGGTGGGCGACGTGGCCACGGACGTCTTTGATCCTGTCGTTTATCTTACCCATTTCGAATACGGTCAGGTCAGCCGGCTACCGAACGGCGGCACGCTACGAGAGTACGAGATAGTGGCGACCGACGTGGAGCTGGAGGTGGCGCCGGGAGTGTACTTCCCGGCCTGGGCGTACAACGGGCAGGTGCCCGGCCCAACGCTGCGCTGTACGGAGGGCGACCAGCTGCGGGTGCGGTTCAGCAACGCGGGATCGCATCCCCACACGATTCACTTTCACGGAACGCACCCGCCGGAGATGGACGGATTCCTTCCCGTAGTGAGGCCTGGCGAGTCATTCACGTACGAGTTCGAGGCGAAGCCGTTCGGGCTGCATCTCTATCACTGTCACACGATGCCGTTGAAGCGTCACATCCATAAGGGTCTTTACGGGGTGTTCATAGTGGATCCGCCGGGCGGTCGTCCTGCGGCGCGCGAGCTGGTGATGATGATGAACGGGTTCGACACGAACTTCGACAGTGAGAACGAAGTCTATGCCGTGAACACGGTAGCGTTTCATTACCAGAAGCATCCGATCCCGGTGGAGGTAGGTGAGACGGTTCGCGTCTACCTTGTAAACGTCACGGAATTCGATCTGGTGAATTCGTTCCACCTACACGCAGGGATGTTTCGAGTGTACCGGACGGGCACCGATCTGGACCGGTACGAAGTGACGGACACGATCATGCTGTGTCAGGGCGAGCGTCACGTGATCGAGTTCGAGCTGGAGAATCCGGGGCTGCACATGTTCCACGCGCACCAGAGCGAATTCGCCGAGCTCGGCTGGATGGGTTTCTTCGATGCGCAGTCGAAGCAGGTATTGGCTTCGGCCAAGCGCGACCGCGGCGACAACTCATGAGCTCGAGAGCGAGGCTCTGGGTCAGCGGCCTGTTGCCGTTGGCCCTGCTGGCGGCCCTGACCGTTGTGTTCCTGCGCTTCGGGCCTCTCGGTGTCTTTCGCGCCGCTTTCCCCCCCATAGAAGAATTGACGATCGAGCGGATCCGGTTGCCGGAGCCCGGGGTGATGGAAGTGCACGTGGTGAACGGCGGCCCCGAGCCGGTGACGGTGGCGCAGTTGATCATAGACCAAGCCTACTGGCCGTACGAGATCGAGCCGGGCGAGACGATCCGGCGGCTACGTCGAGCGACGATCCGGGCCGATTATCCTTGGGTTGAGGGCGAGCCGCACGAGGTCACGGTACTGACGAGTAGCGGGCTCACGTTCACCGCAGTGATCGAGGTGGCGACGCAGTCGCCGCAACCGAGCGCCCGTTACCTGGCGACGTTCACGCTTCTGGGAATCTACGTCGGGGTGATTCCGGTATTCTTGGGCGTGTTATGGTTTCCTTTCTCGGCCTGGTGGCGATCGGCCGCTGGTTGCGTAGCCGCCCGCGCCGCGGCGAAACGTCGGCAAACCTCTGGGTGGCTTACATGGTCGCTCTGGGAATCGGGCTGCACAATCTCGGGGAAGGGCTCGCCATCGGTTCAGCGTACTCCGTGGGAGCAATTTCGCTGGGCGCGTTTCTCGTCGTCGGCTTCGCCATCCACAACACGACAGAGGGTCTCGGGATCGTCGCACCGATCGCGGCGGAGCGCCCGACGATCCGGCACCTGATCGCGCTCGGCTCGCTGGCCGGACTCCCAACCATTGCCGGCACCTGGATCGGTGGCTTCACGTTTCAACCGGGGCTCGCCGTCTTCTTCCTCGCGCTGGGTGCTGGCGCGATCTTCCAGGTCGTCTGGGAGTTGGGGAAACTCATCAAGCGCGAGTCCGAGCTCGGTTGGACCGCGCCGCTCAATGCGACGGGACTGGTGACGGGCCTTCTCATCATGTACACGACAGCGCTACTCGTCGTCGCGTAGACAAAAGGGAAACCTTGACTAGGTTACGTTTCGAGGCCATCATGGCGGCGAAGTAGTACCCCCGCTTTCCAAATCCCCCGAAATTTCCCCGGCAACCCGCCAGTGCCGTATACCATGGCCATAGGAGTACTGCGGCATGCCTTCCTATACGGACGCGGGCGACACTCCGACTCGCTTTGACCTTCTACCGGGTGAGCTAGCGGCGCGAGTGCATTCCCACGTCCTCGAGTCGGGCGATGGGTTGTTGGACTGCTGGTCCTACGTGACCGAGGGCCTTTGGGCCCAACGCCAAAAAGAATTGATATTCACACTGCGACGGGAGCCCTGGGAGGGTGACGACGAGTTTCCACGTGCTCCGCTGAAGTTCCTGGCGCAGATCTATCGGCTGGCGCAAAGCGGTCAGCGGGTGGACGTGGGT
Organism: Gemmatimonadota bacterium; assembly: GCA_039588075.1. Taxonomy (GTDB): domain Bacteria; phylum Gemmatimonadota; class Gemmatimonadetes; order Palauibacterales; family KS3-K002; genus JBDHAL01. Next base: position 3,237 of record JBDHAL010000009.1, read on the forward strand.
GATTTTACGCAGTTCGGAGAAGCGGGACTTCTCGGTTACAACGGCTTGATCTACATATCTCCTCAGCCATTCAGCGGAATCGAGCTGTCGTCCCCCAGCCTGGCGGCGATCCTGGTCACCGAGGAGGAACTCGAGGCGGCGAAAGCATTTGGGTTCGCCAGGCTGCAGGCGCGCCTCGGGCAGGCTTCCGGCCACTACCCCTGTCCGCACTGGAGCGACCGTTCGCGTGCCGGCCTGCAGATGGCCGGAACGCTGAAGGAGAGCGTTCTCACGCAGATCAGTCGATTGACCGTACGGGGCATGAGCGTGCGCATCGAGAGCGATTGCATCGTCGCCTCGCTCGGGCCGGCGGCCCGGGAACGCTTGCACCAACAACTGGCTCAAGTGCCACCGGACATGCCCATAGCGCTTCTGACGGAGCTCGACGCCGGCGCCGATGGGTGCCTGGTCTGGGAGCCGGGACAATCGGAAGCGGCCGCCATCACTCCGCCGGGCAGCCGCGGGTCGCGGCTGAGCGGTTGTTTCCTCGCCCTGGTTCCGGGGCAGCAGCTAAACGCCGGTCAGGTATTCGAAGATGGTCTGATGATGCTCTTGACCAACGATGGCTGGTCGAGCGTCCACGAGGCGATCCAGACCCAACAACCACTTTCGATACAGACTACGACGGGGCTGTGCCTCTCTCTAGACTGGCTCGAGGGTAGTTACATGAACCCGATCGATGGTTCAGTTCACGCCGCCGAGGGCGGTTGGAGAACCGTCGAGCCGGAAGGCGACCCGCCGGCGGACGAAGGAGCCTCAAAGGTCAAGCAAATCGTCCTGCTGACTCCGGAGCATGAAGTGGCGGCGCGATTGAGCGTCGAAGAGCTCAGCAACTACATCGAACGGATCAAAGGCGCCGTAAGAGCATATTTCGCGGGGCTCCCCGCCGGTGCCGGCCAGGATCTTCTGATTCAGTTCGAGGTTCGGGGCCGCGGTGAGGTTGAGCTGAAGATGGCTTCGAGACCGGGTGTGCCAGCGGAGACCCTTCAAGAACTCCACGATCGCCTCCTGGCCCTTGCGGCGCCTGACATCTCGCACGAGGCCATATCGTTTCAGGTGCTGTTCGCCATCTGGAACGGCTCGAGCAACTGAACCGGCGCTCGTTGCGCCGCCCTCCTAATCCCTGAACTCGCGAGGCAGTGCGCCACCCCAGATCAGACCAACGCAGACGCCAGCCACACCCGACATGATCAGCTGTTGAACCAATATGGAGACTCCGAGGCCGGGCAACCTGGGAAAGAAGACGAAAAGCAGCAAGATGACTATAAGGGAGGTAAAACAGCCCTCAACGACCGTGCTTCCTACTGCAGATGTGAGGGATCCCAGAAGCGCGGCGAGTCCAACTGCCGTCAGATTGACCGGCGCATCGATCAAGAAATGCTGGAGCAGCCACGACGCGAGGCCGGAGAGCAAAGCCCCAACCAGCATTCCAATCATACGCTTTCGCTCCCTTTCAAGCTCCAGACCTCGACGCCGGTCTTCGTGTCCTGAACGAAAGTGCCTCGCTCGTGCCGGGAGATCTTGAGCGTGATCCAGATGTCGCCAACCGACCCGATCGTGTTGACGGCGAAGCAGAGATCCGCGAACAGCTTCAGTGGCGTGAACAGGTAGATCACGATGAAGAGGGAGTCAAGAAGGAGCAGCGGGGCGAGGGCGATCGCTATAAGGTGGCCTCGCGGGATCTTCTCCCGGTAGGTCGTGTAGACCAACGGTGGCTCGAACCCGAATACCGGGCGGTGGCCCAAGAGCAACCCGACCCCGCCGTGCAACCCCTCATGTAGTATCAGCACGATCAGGATGGCGGCAACCAGCCAAGCGAACAGTGCAGGCGTCAGCGTGAAATCCAGGGCGAGAAAGGAATTCCCGATCCCTATGAGCACCCCAACTCCGGTGCCGTATAGGGTGGCCCGCTTGCGGTTGAAGATGTGGTCCGCGACCTTCACAAACTGCTCTTTTGCAGAACCTGTCGCGCCAGGCACCGCTTCGTGCATAGACAGACCTCGCGTCTCTCCGGTTCTTTCCACACCCCACCGTTCTGAAAATGCAGGCACTCTCGATTACGTCAAGAACGAGTGAGGCGTGATGTACATCCCAAAGGTCGTCCGCCATACGCTCGAAGCCGGCCTCACGGTCGCCGCCTACCTCACAGCGTTCTACTTCCTCGGCGGCCGCTTACGCGGCGTCATGGTCGTGCTCGTCCTCGGTGTCGCGATCCTGCTGTTCCCGATCGTCCGCCTCGTCATCGGAATCCCCATCGACATCTTCGACATGTGGCTGCGCCGGAAGACGCGCGATCCGCTTTGGGTGATGAGCCATCCGGACGACGATGTGGCGGAGAACGACCATGGGTGAAAAGTGTCCTACCTATTCGCCCGCCGCCTACGCCGCGGGATGTCTCAATCTGGTACACTCCGGCGCAATCGTGCTGGCTGTGCTGTTCCTGGCGAGCGGATGGTGGCTCGCCGGCCGCAGCACGGTAGCCAGCATCATACTGCTCTCTCTGGCCGGCCTGATCCTCTGCAGCCAGATCATCTCACGCCTGCGGCACATGAGGGAACTCGATTGCCTGCGCAACAGGCGTGGGAAAGTCGAGTTCTGGGACGACGGAGTCAAAAGGTGGGTCTCCGAGGACCGGATCGAGCGCATCGTCAGGAAGAACTTCTCCTATTCGGATCCGTGGCGCCCGGTCACGCTTGGCTATCCGGGAATCGAGGTGTTCCTGTCGGGGGTTCCGGAACCGGTCGAGGTGCTCTATCCCGCGGGGCTGGAGGAACTGCGCGACAGCGTGTTCGAGTACCTCAGTGGTCGTCACCCGGGGAAGGCGAGTTCGGAGGTGGAGGATGAGGAGGATGATTAGTGAGTGAGGCACCGGGTCGCTCGGCGCGGTTTTGCGGCCTGGTCCTCGGCACCGCCGTTGGGGACGCGCTGGGATTGCCGGCGGAAGGGATCTCCAAACGGCGGGCCCGCAAGATGTTTCGCGGCCGCCCCCGGCATCGTTTCCTTGGACGCCGCGGTATGGTGAGCGATGACACCGACCATAGCGTCTTCGTGGCCCAAAGCCTGCTCAGCCAGCCGATCTCGAGCGACCGATTCTCCAGGCGGCTGGGCTGGTGTTTGCGACTTTGGCTGCTCACGCTGCCGGCCGGCGTCGGGTTCGCGACGCTGCGCTCGATCCTACGCCTCTGTGTCGGTATCAGCCCAGCCAGGAGCGGCGTATACTCGGCGGGCAACGGGCCAGCGATGCGCGCGGCGCCGATCGGCGCGTTCTTCTGCGAGTCGCCGGACCAACTTGATGCGTATCTCGAGGCGAGCACGCGCATCACACACACCGACTCGCGAGCGCTGACCGGAGCGCGGGCCGTCGCCTTGTTGTCAGCCTGGGTGATGCGGGAGCAGCCAGCAGAGCGTCCGAGTATCGATGAGTTTCTCTCCGTCCTGACGGTGGCGGCGACCAACGAGGATCGGGAGTGGGCGGCCGCCGTCGATCGGATTCGCGCCGCGCATCAGCGGCGGCTATCGGTGGAGGAGTTCGCCGCCGAACTGGGCCAGGGCGATGGCGTTGGCGGCTACGTGTATCACACTGTCCCTGTTGCGGTGTACGCCTGGTACGCGCACTTCGGAGACTTCGAGAGAACCGTTTCCGCGGTGATCGAATGCGGCGGTGACACCGACACGACCGGCGCCATCGCCGGCGCCCTCGCCGGAGTGGTAGTGGGCGAAGGCGGGATTCCTCGCGCTTGGTTGGACGGGATCGTCGACTGGCCGAGGAGTCGATCGGTGTTGAAAGCGATCGGCGGCCGCCTCGCCGAGGGTGACCCGAAGCCGGGCGGATCGCCGGTTCGCTACTTTTGGCCGGGGCTGCTACCTCGCAATCTACTCTTCCTCATCGTAGTCCTGCTCCACGGGCTGCGGCGGCTTGCTCCACCGTACTAAGGGTTGGCCGGCCCAGCGTATCGTTGACGGTGAAGCAACTCGTTCCCCATCATAAGTGCCTCTGGAGACCGACCCCTGCGCTGGAAGGAAAGGCCGGACATGCCACGCCACTTGAGCATCATCCTCACAGCCGGCGCGGCGCTGCTGTCGTCTGCGAGCGCAGGCTACTCCCAGGAGGACGAGACGCCTGCGCATCCGGGTTTCGGGCTTGGTGCGTACGTGGTCTGGAACGACCTGAGCGGAAACGACTTCCAGAGATCATCGGCTGGCTGGGGCGGGGAAGTGACCGGCCGTTACACGTGGATGAGCGGACTCCAACTCGTCGCCGGCGCGCACTACAACGTCAACTCGGTCGACGACTTGGACGACGACATCGGCCTGTTGATGCTCTTCCTCGACGCCCGCTACGTGTTCAGGATGTTCAACTCGCCGCGAGTCGGGCCCTTTCTCGGCGGCAGGGCCGCATACGTCAAGGCAACCCTGGGTGATCTCAGCGCCCCCGGCATCAGCCTGGGCGGAGTGGCCGGCGTGTTGTGGGAGTTCATGCCCAACAAGGCGGTGGAGTTCTCCGGGTACTTCGGCGGGATCTGGGTCAACAAACAGCTGATTCCAAATCTCCCGAACGACACCGACGATGACAACGGGAGCCTGGGGACGCTTCAGCTAGGAATAGTCTGGTCGGTGTAGTAGCAGGAGCCACACGCCTCAGCGATGCAGCGCCCCCGCCGGCAGGAGCACCGCGCGGACCGGCGTCGCTTCCGTCTCAGTCAGTTTCATCGGCAACGCCAGCAGATCGTAGTCGCCCGGCTCGGCCCGCGACAGATCGAGGTTCTCGAGGATCGGGATGGCGGTCGACCCGAGGGCCCGGTGGGCGCTCATCGCTGCGCTATCGACCGGGTCTACCGACGGAGCGTCAGTCCCGTACAGCTTCAGCCCAGCGCTCACCAGCATCTGGGCGGCATCTGCCGCAAGCGGCGGAAATGCGCTCACGAACTCCTCCGGCCGAACGACATCGAGCGATCGCACCAGCAGGCGCGGCACTCCTATCGCTCCGCAATCACTCAGCAATTGCGGCGTCACCGAATATTGCCCCCGCGCATCGACGACCCGCACGGGGCCGATGAAAGCGCTGAGGTCGAACTCACCGGTGGGCGAACCGTGAGGCTCGTAGTGGAGTGGAGCGTCGGCATGGGTGCCTACGTGCGGGCTGAGCGTCACGCACGACAGGGTGACGTTGTCACCCCTGGACATGTGCAGCGTCCAATCGATGCCGAGACCCGTATCGCCGGGCCACGCGGCGGTGCGGGTGTCGAGAGGACGCGTGATATCGATCATGGAGCCTCAGAGCTCATCTTCCCTGCGTGTGCCGGGCGCGCCCCAACCGAGGATGTCGCGATCGATCGAGAGGGCGCCCGCGCCGGTGAAGACGAGTGAAACCGCTATCGCCAGGAGAGCGAGCTCCAGCTCGAAGCCGCCGATGAAACCGGTGGTGAGCGTCACCTTCGTGATGGCTACGACGATGACGCAGATGACGAACGTCGCGGCGAACCTGGCGAACAGACCGACGACCAGGAGAAGTCCGCCGAAGAATTCGACGATAGCGACGACGTACGCCCACAAAAGAGGATAGGGCCATCCCCAAGACTCGATGTTGAAGCCTTCAGGCGTTCCCAGCGGTCCGTGGAGCTTCTCCCACCCGTGCGCGGCGAGGATCATGCCGAGCGCAAGGCGAAGAAGGACCGGGCCCCAATCGGGGAAGTAACGTCTCAGTAGCCAGCGCATCTCAGTTCATCGCCCTCCACTAATGATCGGACTGGTCGGTTGGGTCGATCTCTCGTCCCGTGGGACGCTCGGCCGGGTCGCCGGGTGGCCCTTGCGCCGGGCCCCAACCGGAGGGCGTCTGGATGAAGACCTGTCCCTGACGGAGCAGCGAGCCGCCGAATCTATTAACGACACGGTCCTGCAACCAGCGGCGACTGGGGCGTAGCACGAAAGTGAAGCCCAGAAGATCGGTCAACAGGCCTGGCGTCAACAGGAGAGCGCCGCCGGCGAAAATGGAGATGCCGTCGAGTATGGGGCGTCCCGGCAGTTTGCCTTCGAAGACCTCTTGCTGAAAGGCACGCCAGGCGCGAAGCCCTTCGTGGCTGGCCAGGGCGGCGCCGGCGATGCCGGTGACGACGATGAGGCCGAGGGTCGGCCACAGCCCGACCCAGCGGCCGACCTGGATGAGCAAGGCGAGCTCTATGATGGGGACGATTATGAACAGCAGCAGCAGTCGCCGGAACATCGCATCCCTCTTCTAGGAGCCTTTGGCCGAGCGCGATCCAGCGCCGCGACGACAGGTCTCGCTCTCGCAGCCGTAGCGGTGTCGCCTCCTGGCAATCCAACCGTAGATGCGCTCGGCGATGAACATCGCACCGGGGAGCCGGAAAAGCCACGCCGCTGGCCGCAACCGGGGAAGTTGACGAAGCGTTTCGCGGGCGGCCGCAGCGCCACGCCAAACATCGCCCGACGGCGCCACGAGGTGCATCGCTTCCTCGGCGGCCTCGCGGCTCACGCCGAAGCGCTCGATGTCGGCAGCCTGGAAGGGTACCGCTTCGATTCGACGCTTCAGATCATGACGCTCTACGAAGGACACCTGGCGACGACAGAATTCGCACGCGCCGTCGAATATGAGCACCCACCGTTCGTCCCGCGGTTCGCCATCCAAAGCTCGAGTCCTCGCGCCTTCCCCACCGTCATGCTTCTCGATATGCCCAGGCGCCGGCGAAGGCCGCGATCAGGACCTCGATCAGTCCCCACACCACGCCGATGACCAGCAGCCCGGTCGGGAACATACCGACGAAGGAGACGCCGACCGTGGGATAGAGGTAGGCGAGCGCCCAAACGATGAACCCGGCGACCAGGGCCGTCTTGGGGCCGGGGCCGAAACGGCTGCGAATCGCAGCATACACCCAGACGAGCGCGATGCCGAGCAGGAAGCCGAGGACGACGTAGCCGGCGATCGCAGTGTCGGGCGGCGCCAGGCCGAACTCCTCCATGACCATCTGGTAGCTCTCGCCGACGACCGCGAAGTTGAGGATCATCTCGCTGACGTTGATGATCAGGCCGGCGAGCAATCCACCGATAATCACGCGCCCCACGTTGATTTTCCCCATGGATACCTCCGCGCTTGCGCTTTCCGCCATGCCGCGAGGCATGGCCAGGCTAGATAAGTGAAGCAGAATGGGCCGCCTTCGGTCCGCTGTCCAGTCCTGAGCTATTGCCGAAGAGCCGGGCGCCGTCTCATTCTTCAAACGAAGGATTCGGCCATCGAAGGGGGTGCCGCATGGGTTCGACGAAGAAGATCGCAATCACAACAGGCGGCGGCGATGCACCGGGCTTGAACGCGGTGATCCGGGCCGCAGTGCTGTCGGCCCTCAACAAGGGCTGGGAGGTCTGGGGCATCTGCAAGGGATACTCCGGGCTGCTCGGCGAAGATGACGTCGTGCCCCTGACTCGGGATACGGTTCGCGGCATCACCCACCTGGGTGGAACGATTCTCGGTACGACGAACCGCGGGAACCCATTCACGTGGCCGGTAGAGCAGCCCGACGGATCGGTTGAACGGGTGGACCGATCGGATGACGTCGTGGCTGCGTTCAGGGAAGCGGAGTTCGACGCGCTGCTCGCCATCGGCGGCGACGGCAGCCTCCGCATCGCCCACGAGCTTTCGCAGAAAGGCCTGCCCGTGGTCGGCGTGCCCAAGACGATCGACAACGACATCGAGGGGACGCCGCTGACGTTCGGCTTCCTGACAGCGGTATATGTCGCCACCGATGCCATCGATCGGTTGCACTCGACGGCCCAGGCCCACGAACGGGTGATGGTGGTGGAGGTGATGGGGCGCGATACAGGCTGGATCGCCCTCTTCGCAGGCGTGGCCGGCACGGCAGACGTGATACTGATCCCCGAGATACCCTACCGACTCGAGAAGGTGATGGAGAAGGTCCTGGAGCGCGAGCGGGCAGGCCGTCACTTCACGATCGTGGTAGCCGCGGAAGGAGCTTTCCCGGCGGGCGGCACCCCCGTCCTTAAGGATCCCAAGCTGCGGAGGCTAGGCGGCATCTGCGAGGTTCTGGCGGAGCAGATCAGCGAGCAGACCGGTAAGGACGCCCGCGCTATAGCGCTGCGCCACCTGCAACGCGGCGGCCAGCCGATCTCCTACGATCGCCTGATCGCTCTACGATTCGGCGCCGCGGCTATCCGGTGTATCGAGAGCAACGACTTGGGATGCATGGTCGTTCTCGATCCGCCGGACATCCGAACCATACCGCTGGAAGTGGCTGTGAGCAGGCAGAAGTGCGTGCCCGTGGACGGAGATGTTGTTGCGACCGCCAGGGCGCTTGGGATTAGCTTTGGAGACTGATACTGATTCGACATCGGACAGCGGTCAGCCGGGGCTCGCCGGCAGTCGAGCCCCGGCTGACCGCTGTCCGATGTCGAGTCTTTCTAGTGCACGACGCGTTCGGTCAACCAGTCGGAAAGATAACCGAGAAACTCCCGGTCTACCCGCGCGTTCGGATCTGCATACTCCGCCGTCCCCTCTCCCCTCGATACTACGAACAGGTGGTTGAGCTGAGGAAAGATGACGACCTCGGAATCCGTATGTCCTGCTTCTTCCAAAGCAACGCCCAGGCGCCGGGCGTGTTCCGGGTCGATCTGAACGTCTTGACCGCCGTTCACGATGAGCACGGATGCCCGGACGCCCTGAATAGTCGCGGTTGGGTGGTGCTCTATGTGCTCACGCAGCCACTTCTCGTTGCCGCCCAGCGCTCTGAGACCCGCAGGCAAATCGACCTCGTCTAGATCCCGACCCTCGCGAATTGCCTCTGTCAGCATAGCCACGCTCGCCCGGGCCTCGGCGACGGCGGCCGAGTCACCGCCCGCCGCCCGCGCCGCGCCCGCCACCTGGTCCATGAGCACCGAGTCGAGGGGAGACGCGGTTCCGGCCATGCAGACTATGGCCGCCAACCGCTCGTCGTCCGCGGCTACAATCGGAGCGATGACCGCACCTTCGCTGTGACCGACGAGGGCGATTCGGTCGTCGAGCACATCCGGGCGAGCCCGCAGGTAGGTGACCGCGGCCGCCACATCGCCGACCAGATCGCTGAGGCCCGCTGTGAGAAGGCTCCCGCCACTGCCGCCGACACCCCGGTCGTCATAGCGCAGCACCGCGATGCCGCTGCGGGTCAGCGTATCGGCGATGCTGCGGAAGATGCCCAGCTTCAAGCCGCCCGGACCCGGCGTGTTCTCGTCCCTGTCCTGGGCGCCCGACCCGCTGATCAGTACGGCGGCCGGCCAGGGACCATCGCCGTTTGGCGCAGAGAACGTCCCGGCGAGAACGATGCTATCCGACTCGAAGGTGACCTCTTGCTCCTCATAGGGACTGGGCTGCGGAGAATTCCCTTGCGGCTCTGCTTCGGTAACGACCAAAAGTTCGGCCCAGTCCGCATGCGCCTCGCTAATCGCCTCGAAGGCCTGAAGCGGAACGGAGATCTTGAGGGGCGTACCGTCGCGCGCCAGCCAGACGTAGGCTCCAATCCGGTCGGCGAGGTTCAGATAGTAGCGGCGGACGGACAGCGTCTCGCGCCCTTTCGTTACCGCCCTCTCATCTTCGTATACGACGGCAATGGGCACCTTTGGAAATGCGGTAAAGTCTCGTGTTTCGCCCAGCCGTCCGTCGTGGAGCCATGCGAACTGCGCCATGTGAATGAGGACGTTGTTGGTGAGCAGTATCGAGTGAGCCGGCGTCTCGAGGTTCGCTGATCCCGTGGTGCCGCCCTGCGTTTGGGATTGGCGTCCATACTCGCCCTCGCGCACGAGCGTCACTTCGATGGTGTCTCCATTTACACTCGCCAGCACGCTCGCTTCGCGGAACTCCAACCGATCGCCGGCCTTCAGCCTTATGTGCTGAATGATTCGCGTTCCGGGTACCTGCAAATCCACGTCGGCCTCGAGACGGTACCCCCCGTCGGCGAGGCGCTCTACGTGGAAGCTCTCGAAGCCGGCATCCGCCGCCCCTAGCCTAAAGAGCAAGCGCCCGCTCAAATCGGCGGGCACCTGAGCACTCAATGGGGAGGTCGATACGAGGAAAGCGACGACTAGCTGACCGCTGAGCTTCATAGGCGACAATCCCTGGTGCGGATTCGGAGAAACGTCACGCCGGTTCGATCTTCACGGCGTTGCCATAGACCACGATCTCCGCCGCGCCACTCATGACATAGGAGGTGGAGAAACGCACAGCGGTGATTGCGTCGGCGCCTTTTTCGTGCGCGTCCGCAACCATCCTGTCGATGGCCTGCTCGCGCGCCTCGGCCATCATCTTGGTGTACTCCTCGATCTCTCCTCCGACCATCGCTTTCAAGACGGCAACGATGTCCTTACCGAGATTACGGGCCCGGATGGTGTTTCCCTTGACCAGGCCGAATGTCTCAACGACGCGGTAGCCGGCGATATCCGCCGCGGGTGTCACGATCATCGCTCAACATCCTTGTAGGGTTCTCTCTCTCTCACGAAAAGCTTCTCGCGTACGACCGAGACCAGTAGAACGACCAGCCCCAGGCTCAGGGCAAGTATCCCGCCTTTGACGAGGGGCGGCAAGGCCGTATCCGCGATGAGATCCTGGACGCCTCTGTAGGTGGCGTATCCGAGAACGACGATCGCGCCTGCCGAAACGAGAATCCATCCGATGCCGCGTTCGACGCGGCTATATACAGAGGTCCAGTAGTCGTCCCAGACCTCCTCCGGTGCGGGTCGTAAAGCCATGGAGCTCGTCACCTCCTTCACGCGCATAAGGCGTTTCCGCTCCTCTTTGAGGTGCGGGCGGTTCTCCAGAACCTGCTTCAGCTCGGCCCGCTCGCGTTCGAGTAGCTCGCCGTCGAGCTCGGCCATCATCAATTGTCGCGCGCGCTCTTGTTCGAGCCGGGCTTCCCTCTCGCTCACAGCACGTCCTCCAATTCCAGGGCGAGATTTCTGCGGGCGGTATATAGACGCGACATCACGGTTCCCATGGGAATGCCGAGCAACTCGGCGATCTCGCGATAGCGGAGATCCTCGAACTCCTTGAGAACCAGTACCTCGCGTTCCCGCTCGGGAAGTCTTTCGATCGCGGCGGAGACCCGGGCGCGCAGCTCGGCGCGCTCCGCGTTTCGAGCCGGATCGTCGCGGACGGCGCCGGACCCCGCCTGGTCGACCAGGTAGGCGGTGGCCTCCTCCATCCTTCGAAGGCGGGTCCTGCGGTCGCGCACGAAGTTGAAGCAGAGCCGGCGGACGATCTGGTAGAGCCAGGCGTAGAACGGCCGCTCCGGATCGATCGATGCCCGCGCCCGGAACGCCCGAGCAAAGGCCTCCTGCGATAGATCCATGGCATCATCGGGCGACCCCACCAGCCCCAGGGCGGCGTAGTACGCCCGCCGCATGTAGCGGTTCACCAGCTCGCCGAAAGCGCGGCGGTCGCCCGCCTGTGCACGCAGCACCAGCTCACGCTCGCTCAACTCCGTCCACTGTGCCAACGCGATCTCCACAGCGAATCTCCCGTATCCGACTTCCCGCAGAGGTATACACACGGGGCGGAGGACTTATTCGAGGGGCCGCTGGCCGGGCAGCCAGCGGTACTCCTGTTGCCTCCGCTCGGCGACCCGAGAGGCCTTCGCAATTCAGCGGTTCAGTGGGGCCAGGTATCGCAGCTTCGTTGGGGAATGTTGGGCACGGGGCCGCGCCTGGCAACATTTGGCTGGGAATTTGGAGTTCGTATTTGGCTTGGGAATTCTCGAATCCTGATTACTTGATTACGGAATTAGGGAGTTTGGAAGTTGGATGTAAGGCAGCACCTGGCAGCCCAGACGCACGCTCAGTGCAGTTTGCTTCCAACTTCCAAACTCCCCTATTCCGTAATCAAGTAATCAGCATTCAGGAATTCCCAACAGAATTCCAAACTCTCAACTCGACCTTCTCAATTCCCTAAAAAGCGAGCCCGGGCATTGCGCCCGGGCTCTTGGGCAGCGGGTTCGCTCTGGGAGCGGAACGATCCCCGCTGGGGCCCTGACTGCGCCTTCTTGCGCCGGCTAGTGGAGCTCGGAGAAGAAGGCGCCTACGTCTTCGAACGCACGAGGATTGACCTCGTAATACCGATTCTTGGCGTACCGTCCTGTGGTAGGGTAGTGAGGCGGCGGACAGAACCGGGCGTTCGAGTCGTAGGCATATCGCTTCGTGTATCCCTCGCCGCTCGTAAGTCCCACAGCGCCCCTCGTATCCTGGATGAGGCCACCGGTCAGGTAGATGCAGCCGCGGCCGTTGGGATTGCCCTCGCACGACTCCGCGTTGCGCGGTCCGTTCCTATAGTTCTGAACGGTGAAACTCCGATCGAGCGTGAGGATCACGGCATCGATGAACTCGGAGGCGGTGTCGTCGTAGGTGCGGCGCGGTCCTCCCGAACCGGGGAAGCGCTGCGGCGTATTGAGGTTGTTGTCGGCGATGTAGAAGTTCTGGGCCGACAGGAAGCCCACGATGTCGTTGCACTTCTCAGCATTCGCGGGCACGGAGTAGGTAAGGTCATCGAGGAGTACGACGTTGTCATTGGTAACGATCGTCACGCGGCCATTTACAACACCGCTGACACCGATGAGCCCGTTGAAGAAGATGACGCCGCGAAATCCGGGATTGTGTTCCCGGGTGAGAGGAAAGAGGTACGCGGCGTCATCTCGGGTCTGTAGCGCTACGGGAATCGTCATGCCTGGCGCCATGTCTTCGCGTTTCAGCCAGCCGGAGTCGTCGTTTGAGCCATTCCAACCATCGAGGCTTCGGCCGTCCATCTCCAGGAGCGGATCACCACCGAGATAGCAACGAGAGACCGGCGTGCTGACCGCCTCCTCGTAGACGTTGGTCCATTCCGTCCCCCCCACGCCGTGACGCAGCTCCGGATGGTCCTTCCAAGCATCGACCTCCGCGCCATACGGCCCAGCGTATCCTTCGCCCGAGAATAGCCGGCGATGATTCTGTGCAGAGATGGGCCTGGGCTCGCCAGAAAGTGGGTGGTTGTGTACGTCCCCGCAGTTCTGCGTCCATGTGCTTGTACCTTGAGCTGAAAGCCAGGCGGCGTCGGGTGATCGATAGATCCTATAGAACCCTTCGTCGTCGTCTATGTTGTCACCGTCACCGTTCACATCGAGGGCGACGAACTCGATTCGCATTTCGACGTCATCCGCACCGCCGTTGGAGGGCGTATCGAAATCCGTGCTTCCGGAGCGGGCGAGCGCCTCGAGGCGCGCCAGGTCGGCGTTGTCTGGCAGGGGTATAGTTTCCACGTACTCCTCGTACCCTTTCCTGAACCTGCCGTTGCCGGGATAAACGATGTCGAGACCCGTCGTGACCTCGGCATGAAAGGTGGCGCCTGAGGAGTGGACCTTGATCTGATCGTTGGAGTGAAGCGGGCCGAGGATTTGGTCGCCGCGGGCGAACCAGATGTTCCCGCCCTCGTTTTCGGTGAAGTAGGCGAACTTGGCGAAGCTCTCCTCGGTGACTTCGAGTCGAACTATGGCAGTTGCGCCGCGACCGCTCGCCAGGCCCACGACGCTGGCGAAGTTGCCGCTGCGACCAGTGGCCGACCCGCTGCGTCCTAAGTAGATGGTCAGTTCGTAGCCCTCGATAGGCTCGCCGAAGGCGTCGGTGGGAACGAGCCCGGACTCGAGGACCGAAAAGCCCGTGTCCGGAAGCACGTCTTCATCTCTGTTCAGCCGGCTGAGCCCCATCTCCGCAGCCATGGAGGCCAGGTAGCGAAGATCGGTTTGGGCCTTCGAGTAAAGGCGCAACTGCCGCTCCGTCCCGCTCATGACGACGGCGCCGGCGCTGATCGCCACCAGGGCTACCAGCAGAACGAGCGTGATGAAGAGGGCCGCACCTCGTTCGTCACCGCGGCTTCTCCTGCGACATCTACGCGGTCGGCACATCTCTACATCCACCCGGCGGGGCCTACACATTGGGTACCGTGACTGTCGGCGACTCGCCGAGTTCCGACTGAGCCGGCGTGCAATCCGTAGCGCCCAGCAGGTACACGTAGGTCGCACCCGGCTCGACGGCCGTGTCGATGTACGAGTAGAAAGTGAGCGACGGATTCGGCGGGAGCGACGCGATAGGCCACGGTAGGTCTTCGTCCAGCTCCTTTCGGTAGAGGGTATACTGCTGGACGTCCTGCTCACCCGACGCCTCATCCACGGCCTCGGTCCAGGTCACGGTAACGCTCAGCGGATCGAGCGCGGTGACTTCAGCGTTGGGCGTCACACCCAGCGTCGGCGGATCCCCGCAGGCGGCGTTACGAACGAGGCCTGCGTTCTTGAGAGCGACGCCCATGGCGAACGCCCGCTCCACGGTCTCATCCGGCCGGCGTCCTCTGACCCTCACCTTGAAGGCGATCTCGACCAGCTTGATGCTGTCGGTGAGCGCCGACCCGGCGGTATCCGCCTGCGATTCGTGCACGGGCGCTTCGTGCCATACAAAATCGCCGGCGAGTTCACGCATCGTGCCGTCCGATTCCATCACCTTGTACGAGAAGAAGTCTCTCCCCTCGATTCTCTCGAGGCCGCGTAGCAACGTGTCGGCGGCCAGAGAGTTGACCGTTCGGGTAAGCGCATAGCCACCGCCGGCCAGGGCCTCGAAGGAGAAGCGGATGGTTTCGGCGGGGCCGGTCGTCGCGCCTGGACCGTACCAATACCCTGGATAGAGATCACCGGCGGGCAGCACGACCGATGCGGAGTCCGCTCCCTCGGTGGCCTCCGGCGAAGCGCCGGGTAGTTGATAGACAGCTACGCGGTCGCCCGGCGTGCTGGATGCCAGGTCGGCACTGAAGACGAAGTCGTCGGGCCCGGCAAAGACGACGAGCGGTTGGGCATCGGGAATCCCGGCGCCGGCGAGGCTGGTTTCGCGGCGAAGCATTTCGGAAGCGAAGCGGGCGCGTTGCACGGCCTCGACCCTCGTGCTTGCCAATCGTGAGCCCGTCGTATGTGTCACGAAGAACGTAACCATCGAACCGATGACCAGCCCGCTCATCGTCAGCGTGATGAGCAACTCGACGAGCGTGAAACCTCGGCGCGCCGCACTAGTGACACTTTCCGGCGGCTCGCCTTCAGACGCGATTCGGCCCTGGATACTCATTGCTGCTCCGCAATCGCCGTGCTGACGCTGACGGGCGCCACGCCGGAAGGCGGCTCTACCGTCACGGTTATCACCCGGTAGGCGTACAACTCTTCCGGTTGGCTTCCAATGACGGTCACGTTGACGGACCGCGTGTACTCCGGCGCCTCTGGCACGGATGCCGGCCCACCGGCGACGATGTCTTCGTAGGGCAGTAGGCGGACGCGCTCCAATTCCTCCAACACGAACTCCGTAGCCTGGGCCCGTGCTTCGGACAGTCCGACCTGGTGCACGAAGCCAACGATCGTGCGACCGCCAAACAGCATCACCACCGTGAACAAGGCCAGCGCGATGAGGACCTCGAGGACGGTGAACCCGTCGCAACGTGAGGCGAGCCGGCGCCGCCTATTGGGATATCCAGTTACTTCCATTGTACCTGTGCATTTGTGCGTAGCCGGTCGCGCGGTTCACCACTACTGCCCTGGCCTTGTCCGCGCCGGGCCGGCTCACGTACACCGCGCCCTCTTCGGAGGCGGAACCGTTTCGTTCTATGGTGATCTTGTTGTCGGTAAAGGTCACGGGGCCGGCGTCGAAGCCGCCGTAAGCGGGAGCGCTGCCGCGGGTGAACTGAATCTGCCCATTCAACGGGTAACGCATCACCCTCTCTCCCGAATCGTCCGCGCCATTGCCGTTCGTGTCCTCGTGAACGACGACGGCGTCGCCGTCAACATCGAAAGAGACTATCACGTCGTGTTGTTTAAAGACGGCCAGCGCGCGGGCCGCGCGAACTCGTTGCGCTACCTCCTGGCCCGCTTCGTCAAGCCGCCACGCTGAGCTGTCCACCCGGCTGACGCCCATCGCGACCATCAACCCGATCAGGCCCAGCGCTATCGCCACGTCTACGGAGGTGAAGCCGCCCTCGGATCGAGGGGCAGGACCTCTCCGAGCCTTCATTCGCTCATCCCCGTGAAAGGGCCCGCCCCTACCCGGCTCCCCCAGCGGTGTGACGACACGCGGGCCCTTAGTCTGTGATTGTGAGAAATGGGCTTCTCGCGTAGGAAAAGGGCAACTCGCATGCCGCTCGAGCGGCTCGGAATTGTATTTCTGTCAGGCTGAACAGGTTGCGGAGTTAATGTGACCGGGAAGCTCCGTCCGGGTCGGTCATTCTGACTACAAAAATCGCGTAAATTTTTCGTCAGTTCGGCAAAAAAATGCTCCCGCTAGGGAGCTGGGCGGGCTCAATCCGCCGGCCCGATCCCCTGGCGAGCGATAAAGTTTCGCACCTCGTAGGCCATGGCCTTCAACAGCGCCGTCTCGTCCTCGTTGAGATCGGCACGGGCCGCGATCTCGCGGATCGTGCGCATGATTTTCGTTACGCGATGAGCCTTGAAGAAATCAACAGCGTGAAGTGAGGCTTCGACTTCCCTGAACAGGCTTTCGAGCTCGGCCCTCGTGGCTCGAACGGACGCGTGTCGCGGCGGCTTGAAGGGCTGCGCCAGTTCGGCGACAAGTAAGATTTCGTAGGCGACGATCAGAACGGCCTGCGCCAGGTTGAGGCTCGTATGATCGGGATCGGTGGGAACCGCGACCACGCGGCTACACAGATCGAGGTCCTCGTTGCTGAGCCCCCTGTCCTCACGGCCGAACACGATGGCGACTTCCTGACTCGATCGCGCGACCTCCACGATCTCCGCCGCGACTTCGCGGGGCCGCCGATAGTTGCGTCGGACGGTTCGGCCGCGCGCCGTCGTCCCGACCACGAGGTTGGCCCCGGCGATGGCGTCCTCGAGACGGTCGAAGAACCTGGCATTCTGGATGACGTCCAAGCCGGTGTGCGCGACGCCCTCGATACGCCTCGCATCGAAGTCACCCGGCCGCACCAGATGGAGCCGGCTCAGACCCATGTTCTTCATTGCACGTACGACGGCCCCCATGTTCACCGGGTCCTGGGGCTCCTTCAGAATGATGCAGACGCGATCGAGCTCTTGCGGTGCTCCCATCTGGCCTTTACTCAGTTAGTTGTCACCGACCCCCAAACGGCGCTGAAACCTCGTGCCGCCGGTGTGCGTTCAACGGGTGCTGGAAGATAGCTCCCGCTTTCACCTGCGACAGCGTGCCCCAACATGGCTTTCATCAGCTACGTTCCCGAAGACCAAGCCACACCGGATCTCGCCGCGCTCTACGAGCGGTACCGTGCCGGCTGGGGCGGCGTGGACAATATCCTGCGCATCCACAGCCTCAACCCGCGCTCGATGGAGACCCACTACGATCTCTATCGTCACCTGATGTATGGCCGATCGCCGCTTTCCCGCGCCCAACGCGAGACGATTGCCGTAGTAGTCTCTGTTCTCAACAAGTGCTTCTATTGAATCGAACATCACGGAGCGGCGCTCCGTAGGGTGACCGGTGACCCGGAACTCGTGGAAGCCCTGAAGCAGGACTACACCAGCGCTCCGATTTCAGAAGCGGACACCGCGATGCTCGACTACGTCGCCAAGCTGACGCGCGAGCCATGGACGGTAGCGGAGGACGATGTACAGAAGCTCAAAGCCGCCGGCTTCGATGAACTCGCCGTTCTCGACATCTGCCAGGTGACTTCGTACTACGCATACGTGAATCGGATGGCCGATGGCCTCGGCGTGGAGCTTGAGGAAGGTAACCGGTAATCGGTGATCGGTGATCGGTAACTTCGCACTCCAACGTCCACATTCAATATTACCGGTCACCGGTTACCGATTACCGGTTACCTCCGCCCAAGGAGACGATCCGTGCCCGACATACAATGCCAGCGCTGCCACCAAACGCGCGCCCAACAACCAAGCCCCTTCAGGGATGAGCTTGGCGAGCGGATTCATGAGAGCATCTGCCAGGTGTGCTGGGACGAGTGGCTCCAGAAGCAGATGCAGCTGATCAATCACTACGCGCTCGATGTGCGCACGGTTGAGGCGCGCGACTTTCTGCGGCGCAATGTGGAGAGCTTTCTGTTCGGAGTCGGCGAGGGAGACGAGATCGATACGGACCAGGAGGGAAAGATCGGCCGCTAATAGTCGCGACTAGCCGCCGCCGCTGCGCTCCGCACCGGCGGGGCTGAAGAGCGGCGCGCCGAAGCGGCCCACGCCGTACGCTCCGATCACATCGCGGCCCGATCCGCTGATGAGCCAGTCGGCAAACGCTCTGGCCCCATCGCGTTCGCGGGCGCCTGATACGATGATGACGCTGTACACATTCAGCAGGCGCGGGTCACCTTCCACCAGGATCTCCAGGTCCAGCGTTTCTTCCAAGTTGAGGTAGGTGGCCCGGTCGGTGAGAGTGTACGCCTCGAGCTCCGAGGCTGCACGAAGCGCGGCCCCCATCCCAGCGCCCATCTCCCGATAGCCCGGGCCCGAGCTCGTCAGCTCAGCGGTCGCCCGAAGCTCGAGTTCCTTGCGATGCGTGCCGGAGTCGTCGCCTCGCGACAGAAAGCTCGTTCCGGCTTCGGCGATGCGGGAAAGCGCCGCGGCTGCGTCGCCCATCCCATGGACGGCCGCCGGGTCAGACGGCGGTCCAACGATCAAGAAGTCGTTCGCCATCACCCGACGCCGTTCCAGGCCAAGACCGGCCTCCACGAAGGCGAGCTCCGCCGCCGGTGAATGCGTCAGTAACACGTCCAGGTCGCCGCGTGTCCCCAGCGCCAGCAGCTCGCCGCTCCCCGCAGCCACGAACCTGAGGCGGTATTCGGGGAAAGCGTTCTCGAACTCGGGAAGCAGCGCGTCGAGCAGCCCGGAATCATGAACCGTGGTGGGGATGCCGAGACTCAGAGTCTGTCGCGAGTCCCTTTCGCAACCCGCGATGAGGGCCAGCGCTGCGATCGCAGCGGCGAGGGTTGTGAACTGCCGCTTGTGCATTTCGGTTGGTGACTTGTGACCGGTGATTTCACGTTTGCAAAGGCGACACGGCGAAGCCATCTTCGAGAACCACGGGGACAAACTACACGCAAGCAACGCGGGGGACAGTGATGCATTCAGGTGCAGCGGCGGCGGCGATTGCCCAGGCGATCAAGGCATCTGGCGCCATCGTGCGTATGGAGCCCAACGACTTCCTGCAGATCAGCTACCGGGCGAACGATCCTCTGATAGTGATGTCGATCGGCAAGATATTCGGCAAGACGAGCTATAAGTACATCATGAGCTACAAAGGTCTGGCGTTCTACACGAAGTCATCAAGCCAGCTCGCCCTGGGCAGCGGGGCCGAGGTCGTCAACGCGAAGTCGATCTGGATTCCCGGTTGATGTACGACCGGTAGCCGGTCACCGACGAGAAGGAAGGCCGAGATGGAATTTCGCCGCACGTTCACCGGCGCACCATGGGAAACTCGAGTGGGCTACTGCCGAGCCCTACGAGCGGGTCATCACATCTACGTCACAGGCACAGTTGCCGTGGGCGAGGGAGGCGGCGCGCACGCGCCGGGCGACGGCTACGAGCAAGCGAAGCGTTGCTTCGAAATCATAGCACACGCTCTGGCGGACCTGGGCGCCGACTTCTCATGCGTCGTCCGGACGCGCATGTTCGTCACCGATATCTCTCGCTGGGAGGAGTTCGGGCGGGCGCACGGCGAAGCCTTCGCTGACAACCCGCCCGCGACGAGCATGGTAGAGGTCAGGGCCCTCATCGATCCCGAGATGTTGATCGAAGTGGAGGCCGACGCGGTCTGCCCCGATTCGTGAATCTGGACGGGCGCGGCTCAACCGCCGAGCTGGGCCTTCAGGAAGGCCACGGTACGCGGCCATGCCTGCTCGGTTGCGCTCATGTTGGCCCCTTCGCGGCCGCCCTGCTGGCGCAGAAAACCGTGACCGGCTCCTTCGTAGATCCCGTATTCGTAGTGCTTGCCCAACCGATTCAACTCCTGCTCCGCCGGCTCGATCGTCGCGTTGACCCGGGCGTCGTCGCCGCCGTAGAGGCCCAGCACGGGCGCCTCGATCAAAGCCAGCGCTTCGGCGTCAGGCGCGCCGCCGTAGAAGACGACGGCGGCTCCTAGGGCGGGCTGAGCCGTGGCGTAGAGGAAGCTGGTCGATCCGCCCCAGCAAAAGCCAATCGAACCGAAGGCGGGCAGCGCGGCGGGCAGCGCCATCGCGTGATGCGCAGCGCCATTCAGGCGCCGGTTGATCTCTCCGCGATCCAGCTCCCGGATGGCCGCCCGCGGGTTCTCGATCGAAGCGGTGCCACCGCCGTCGGGCCCTTTCCCGCTCAAGAGGTCGGGGGCGATGGCGATGAAGCCCTCGGCCGCCAGTTGATCGGCCACGACGCGCACCCAGTCGCTCATGCCGAAGATCTCGTGGATGACCAAGACCACCGGCGCCTTGTCGCTACGCTCGGGATAGACGACCCAGGCCATGACCGAATCACCGTCGCCGGCGCCGTATCTCACCCACTCGCCGTGGCGCGGCGATTCGTCGAGTCGGGCGGCGGCATCATCGCCGGAAGCGGGTAGGGCCTGAGCCTGCGCGGCTCGCGCCGGCAAAACGATAACCAGGGTCGCCAGCAGAATTGTCAGCAGTCCTCGTCGCACGCTGATCCTCCATCTCTCGGTTGGGGTCGAGAACAAGATAACCGGAATCGTTATCGAGAAAAGTGGGGGGGTTGGGACGGCTCCAGGGGTTGGCGGGCAGCAGTCTGGCGCCGGGCCCGGAGGGTGAATAGAATCGCCTCACCGGGAAGAACATTCCAAGCCCCAGCGGACCTATCCAAGCACGCCGCCGCGCGCCGTACGTGCGTGTCGGAGGCGTCGACGAAAGGAGCAGCCGCCAGATGATCAGACGTCTCGCACAGACAGCCCCGACCGCTTTACTCGCGTTGCTGCTAGCCGGTTCGCCGGCCGCGGCGCAGGCCCCGACCTTCGCCGAGATCGCCGGTCACGAGTTCGGCGAGCGGGTGACCCAGCACCACGAGGCCATGCTTTACCTGCAGGCGCTGGCCGGGCACTCGGACCGCGTGACCGTGGTGGACCAGGGGGCGACGTGGGAGGGGAGGAGGCTGCTGGTCGCGATCGTGACATCGCCGGCCAACCACCAGCGACTCGACGCCATCCAGGATGCGGCGCAACGGCTCGGTGACCCGCGCCGAACGACGTCGGCGGAAGCGGCGGCGATAATCGAGAACCAGCCGGTCATCGTGTGGTACGGAGGCTCGATCCACGGATTCGAGCTGTCGGGTGCGGAGGCGGCGCTCAAGTTACTCGAGCGCCTCGCGACCCAGGACGACGCGGCCACAATGGAGGTGCTCGACAACGCCGTCATCCTGATCGATCCGATGCTGAACCCGGACGGGCGTGACGCGTTCGCGCACCTGAACCACGAGAACCTCGGTCGCAAGCCGAACGCGGACCGCAACGACTGGGCGAACGACTTCACGCGCTGGCAGTCGCTCAAGTTCCGGACGGGTCATTACTACTTCGACACAAATCGCGACTGGTTCGCGCACACGCAGCGTGAGACGCAGGCGCGGGCGCCGACGATTCTTGCATGGCGACCGCAGATCATGATCGACATGCACGAGATGGGCTCGAACGAGGAATTCTTCTTCGACCCCGGCACCGATCCGTACGCTCC
Organism: Gemmatimonadota bacterium; assembly: GCA_039588075.1. Classification (GTDB taxonomy): domain Bacteria; phylum Gemmatimonadota; class Gemmatimonadetes; order Palauibacterales; family KS3-K002; genus JBDHAL01. The sequence continues at coordinate 24,958 of JBDHAL010000009.1, forward strand.
GTTCTTCCCCGAGCACTCGAAACGCTGGTTCGAGATCTTCAGCCAGGCGTACGCCACCGCGTTCGATTCGGCGGGCTTCGAATACATGACACGCGAGGCCTTCGACTACTTCTATCCGGGCTACACCACTTCGTTTGGCGACTACCAGGGCGCCGTCGGGATGCTCTACGAGCAGGGCTCGAGCCGCGGGCTGGCCCTGACCCGCTTCGACTATTCGGTTCGCACGCTCGCCGACGCGCTACAGCAGCACTACACCGCGGCCTGGACGGCCGCTCGAACGGCTGTGGGAAACCGGGCTACGCTTCTGCGCGAGTACTACGACACGCATCAGGCCGACATCGCCGACGGGCGACAGGGGATCCGCCGTTACCTGATCGCGCCGGAAGGCGATCCGCAGCTCGTCGTCGAACTGGCCAACATGCTGATGGGGAACGGAATCGAGGTGGAGGTTCTGACGGAGAGCGCGCGGCTCAGCAACGTGCGCGATCGAAACGGAGCGAACGTGGGAGCCCGCGAGTTTCCCGCCGGGACCTACGTGATAGACGCGGCTCAACCGCGCAACAAGTATCTCCGCATGCTGCTGGAGCCCGACGTTCCGACACCGGAGCAATTTCTGCGCGAGGCGCGCGCCCGAATCGACCGCGCCGAGAGCCCGCGATTCTATGACGTCACGGCCTGGTCGCTGCCGCTTCTATTCGACGTCGGCGGTTACAGCAGCAGCGATAGCCGCGCTTTGAGTACGGAGATGGTTGCCGGGACGGTCGAGGTCCCGGCGTCGATGCCGGCCGCGCCACCCAAGTACGCCTACCTGATCGACGGCAGCCAGACCGCGGCGCTCAGCGCCGTGTACCATCTGAAGGCCGCCGGACATCGAGTGGCGGTGATCCGAAAGGCCACCCGGGTCGAGGGGCGCGGGTTCGCCAGCGGAACGGTCATCGTCCGGGTGGGGCAGAACGATGAGTCGGTTCACGAGGCCGTGCGCAAAGTAGCGGAGCATTTCCACCTCGAGGTGCGGGGCGTGGACACCGGTCTCGCGGAGGCGGGGTTCCCGGTGCTCGGGTCGGGCGATTGGGTGACCACCGCCCGCAAGCCAAACGTCGCCATCCTGGCCGAGGGCCCGATCTCCGGCTACTCGTTCGGCTGGGCCTGGTTCACGCTCGACCGCCAGTACGAGATCCCCGTTACGGTGCTGCGCGCAAGCTCCGTCGGCGGTACGCCACTGGACGACTACAACGTCCTGGTCGTGCCGTCCGCCAGCGGGCAGGGGCTGGCCTCCGAGCTCGGCGAGCGCGGAATGGAGCGGATCAAGAGCTGGGTAAGGGACGGCGGCACGCTGATTACCATCGCCGGTGCGACCGACTTCGCACGCAGCCAGCTAGAGCTCATCTCGCTGCGCTCCTGGTACGATACGGACGACGGAGAGGACGCTCAGCGCATCGGCGTACCTGGAGCGATTCTCAACGTCCAACTCGACGAACAGAACTGGCTGACCGCCGGCTACGACGGTACGGAGGTACCGGCCCTGGTCAACTCGAGTCGTGTCTATCTCATGCCGGAAGGGCCGCCGTCCTCACGGCAACGCGCCGTCGGCCGTTACGCGACGGACGCCATGAAGATCTCGGGTCACATCTGGCAGGAAGGTCTCGAGCGCCTGCCGGGCGCGGTCTACGCTTACGAAGAGCGCGTGGGCGGTGGCCGGGTGGTTGCGTTCGCGGAGGACCTGAACTACAGAGCCTTCACGCGCGGCGTCAACCGGCTGTTCCTGAACGCGGTGGTCCTCGGGCCGAGCGCGCCTTAGAGGCTGGTAATCGGTAATCGGTTACCGGTAATCGGTAACTGCTCGGCTCTTTGCTGATCCGCTCGTAGTAGCAGCCGCTTCTTTGATGAGAAAGAACATCGTTGTTGGGCATGTGGCGTTGCTGGCCGTCCAGATCTTTTTCGGCCACATGCCCATCTTCGCTACGCTCGCGTTCGTCGAGGGTGGGTTTTCGCCGCTGGGCGTGGGAGCCTGGCGGATCGGCTCGGGCGCGCTCGTCTTGGGAGGCCTCGCTTTCATCTCCTATGGACGGGACGCGATTCCGCGGCGAGGAGACCTGCTGCGCTTCGCCATTTGTGCCTTCCTCGGTATCGCCTTGAACCAGGGCCTCTTCCTCACAGGCCTCTCCTTGTCCACTCCGATGAACGCGGGCCTGGTCATGAGCCTCATCCCCGTGTTCACCTTCGCCATCGCAGCCATGGTCAGGCAGGAGCGGTTCAGCTCCTCGCGCGCGGCGGGAGTCGCCATCGCGCTAGCCGGCGCGACGCTGCTGCTCGTCGGGCAGGGCGCGAGCCCCGTTGCCGGCCACGGGCTCGGCAACACGCTGATGGTTTTGAACGCGCTGGCCTACTCGGCCTACCTGATCATCTCGAAGCAGTTGCTGAGCCGCTATCGATCGCTTGTGGTGATCGCCTGGATCTACATGCTCTCGACACCTTACCTCCCCTACTTCCTCTGGGGCGCGAAAGTCGTCGCCGACCCCGGCCACGCCCTCGCCTGGTGGTCGCTGGCCTACGTCATCGTATTCCCGACAATCCTCGCCTACTTGCTCAACATGTTCGCGCTGGCGCGCCTGCGCGCCACGACCACGGCAGTATACGTCTACCTTCAGCCGCTGATCACCGGCGTGGCCAGCTGGGTCGTCTTCGGCGAGCGATTGACGGCGGTCATGGGCTTTGCCGCGGTTTGTTTGTTTGTCGGAATCTGGTTGGTGTCGCGCGTTGGGAAGCGTTAGAGACTGTGTCGACAACGACAATGACAATGACAACGACAATGAGAAGCGAGTAACAAACGGACTAGCAAGCGGAATGGTCCTTCTCGTTTCTCATGATCGTTGTCTTTGTCGTTGTCGTTGTCGTTGTCGTTGTCATTGCCGACACATACAGATCGCTTGGGATGGCCAAATGCGACCGTGGAGGCATCCCAGGCCCGGCCGTTGAGCTGTGAGTGGCTAACCGTTCACGCCGAGTAGATAAAGGACGAGGACGCTGAACAGACCCACGACGATGAGGCCGAGGCTAGCCCAGCCCATGGCACGGAAGACCCGCGCCTGGGGGCGCGAGCAGAGGCCGACGATGGCGATCCCGGTCATGGTCAACGCTGCGATCGCCGTCAGCATGTGCTGGTCGCTGACCGCGCCCAAGATCGGCCCGTCAAGATAAGCCACATCCTCTACGGCAAGGATAAGTAGGTCGAAGAGGTTACTGCCGAAGATGCCTCCGATGGCCAGGTCCACAGCGCCGATGCGAACGGCCTGGACCGAGATGACGATCTCCGGGACCGATGTGGCGAGCGCCAGAACGATCGTACCTACGAAGGTCTCCTCCCACCCCATGGTGACCGCCAACCCTTCGCCGATCACCGGCAGTGCTGTAGCCGCACCGATGAGCACCAGGGCAAAGAACGCGAATCGCAGATAAATCGGCCCGAGGCCGTTCGACATCGCGCCCTTCAACCCACCCACTGCCAGCAAGTCGTGCGCGTCGTTATTGCGTCGCTCGTAGAAGAAGACCGCACGCATCGCGATGAAGTACACGACCGGCGCGAGAACAGAGTACATGCCGACGTGGCCAAAGCTGATGGGGGTGAAGTGCATCTGCACGAACATCGAGCTCGCCACAGCGCCGAGGAGTATCACGCCGAACCCGGCCGACAGACTATGACCGTGCTGAATCCCGCTGTAGATGGAGCCCGGTTTGTGTACGAAATCGAGGACCGCGATGATGACCAGGTTATAGATGCAACTTCCCAGGGCGGAGCCGACGGCGAGGTCCGGCTGATTGACGACCACGATCGCGCTCAGGCCGGTGACGAGCTCCGGGAGCGACGTCACCGTCGCCAGTAGAACCAGGCCCACCCACACGCCGCCCAACCCCGTGCGCTGGGCGATCAGATCGCCGTATCGGGAGAGCTTGGTGCCGGCGAGGAGAATGATCAGTAAACAGGCGAAGAATGACGCCCAGGCCGCGGCGGGGCTGAGGTTGTAGGCTAGATCTCGGAACATTCGGTTCTGCGATTGGGCGATCTCGGGATCACGGACGGCAGCAACATAGCGTCATCAGGCGGGCGCCGTAACCTGTTCCCCGCGACGCTCGAGGTGGGCCGAAAAGGGCTTGAGCAACTGGCCGATGACGAGAGGCAGAATAGAGGCGACCAGAACGAGCGTCCAGTCCGCCAACCCGAGCGGCTGGGTTCGCAGCACATCAGAGAGCACAGGTGAGTAAACCGCGGCGACCTGAAGGCCGACGGTCAAGGCGAGGGCACCCCACACCCAGAGGTTCTCGAAGGTACGGCGCGTGAACAGAACGCGGTCGGCGCTGCGCGCGTTGAAAACGTGGAAGAGCTGAGCGAGTGCGAGGGTCATGAACGCCAGGGTCACAGCGTGCGATACGTCGACATTCCAAAGATGGAGACCGACGATGAAGACGCCGAGTGTAGCTCCGGTAATGAGAAACGAGTACGTGCCGATGGTCGCGACGAATGCCCTGGAGAGGATGGCCGACTGCGGATCGCGCGGAGGCCGCTGCATCACGTCCGGTTCCGCCGGTTCCATCGCGAGGGCGAGCGCCGGGAACACATCGGTAACGAGGTTGAGCCAAAGAATTTGCAGCGGCAAGAGCGGTAGCGGCAGCCCCGCGAGGCTGGCGACGAGAAGAGTCAGTACTTCCGAGACGTTACAGGAGAACAGGTAGAAGATGAACTTGCGGATGTTGTCAAATATGACGCGGCCTTCTTCAACTGCAGCCCTTACGGTCTCGAAACGATCGTCTTGCAGCACGACGTCGGCGGTTTCCTTGGCCACGTCGGTGCCGCGCAGGCCCATGGCCACGCCAATGTCGGCGCGCTTGAGAGCCGCGGCATCGTTTACGCCATCGCCCAGCATGCCGACGATTTCTCCGTGGCCCTGCAGCGCCTTGACGATCTTGAGCTTGTTTTCCGGACTCACGCGACTGTACGCGGCGACGCGGGGCACACGCTCGGCCAGTTCCGCCTCCGAGAGGCGCGACATCTCGCGACCGCCAATCGTCTCATCCCCATCACGCAACAGGCCGAGAGCGCGACCAACGGCTTCCGCGGTGACCGCCTGATCGCCGGTGATCATCACGGTTCGCACGCCGGCTCCGTGCAGGCTGTCGATTGTTTCCCTGACACCCTCGGCGGCAGGGTCTTGAATCCCGGCGAACCCGACGAAAGTCAGGTCTCGGATGGCATCGTTACCCGGCTCCTCTCCATCGTCGAGCTCGCGGTAGGCCAGGGCGAGCACGCGCAGGCCACGACTTGCCAGCTCGCGGTTCATCCGCAGCAAGCGATCGCGCTCGGCCGCCCCCGCGGGTTCAACACCCTCACTGCAGAGCACCCAGCCGGTCTGCTCGACGATCCGGCGCGGCCCTCCCTTTACGTAGGCGACAGTTCCTTCTGGCGTGCGATGGAACGTGGCCATGAGCTGGCGCTCGCTGGAAAACGGGACCTCGCCCAGCTCGGGGCTGTCGGCCCTCAGTTGTTCAGAAGAAAGCCCCGCCTTCATGGCCGCGACCACGAGAGCCGCCTCGGTGGGATCGCCCACCGTGCTCCAGCCATCGTCACCGCGCTTCACGCTGGCGCGGTTCGCGAGCATTCCGATCCTGAGCGCCAACTCGGCGCCGGGGACCTCCAGCGGGCTGACGGCCTCGCCGTCGGCGCGGAATTCGCCGCGTGGCACATAACCGGCACCGGTCACGTCAAGTCGCAGCCCGCAGACCTCCAGGGAGGTCACGGTCATCTCGCCTGCGGTTAGCGTCCCGGTCTTGTCGGTGCACACAACGGTGGCGGAGCCCAGCGTCTCAACCGCGGGCAACCGGCGAACCAGAGCGTGACGGCGCGCCATGCGCCGTACGCCCACGGCGAGGGTGATGGTCGCGACGACGGGAAGCCCTTCAGGAACGGCGGCGATGGCGAGGGCGATCCCCGTCTCGACCATCAACCAGAGGTCCTCACCTCGAATGACGCCGAGTGCCGTGACCAGCGCCGCGACACCGAGCGTCAGCCATACCAGCCTGCGGCCCAACGCATCGAGGCGGCGCTCGAGAGGCGTGTCTCCGGCTTCCGTCCCCTCGACCAGTTTGCTGAGATGTCCGATCTCGGTGGCCACGCCGGTGGCAACGACAACGGCGCGCCCCGAGCCGGCCGCCACGAGCGTCCCCTTGTAGACGAGACAGGTCCGCTCGGCGAGCGGCACCTCGTCCCCGCTCTCCTCGACCACCGCGTCCGTCAGCTTCGCGACCGGAAACGACTCTCCCGTGAGCGGAGCCTCGTTGACCTGGAGCTCGGTCGCCACGAGTACCCTCGCGTCGGCCGGCACCGCCGCGCCCGCCTCGAGCATGATGACATCGCCAGGGACCAACATACGCGCGTCGAGGCGCAGCTCCTCTCCCGATCTGAGCACCAGCGCCTCCTGAACCTGAAGCCGGCGCAGCGCATCCATGGCAAGGCGCGCCCGCCACTCCGTCCAGAAACCGATGACCGTATTGATGACCAGCACGGCCAGGATGGCCTCCGCCTCCAGCAAATCGCCGATCGCCACGGCGACGCCGGCGGCAGCAAACAGCAGAACGACGACCAGGCTCTTGAGTTGATCCAGCAGAATGCGCCAGGGCGAGATCGGCTTTGCAAGCAGCAGCGCGTTGGGTCCGTACTTCTCCAGCCGGTCGGCGGCCTCGTCGTCGTCCAGGCCGGCCGCCGTCGCCTCCAAACGGTCAAGCGCCTGCTCAGCCGACAGATCGTGCCAGTGGACCGGCCGGTTTTCAGCAGCTGTATTGCCCGCTCGATGGGCTGTTGGGTGGGACAAATTGGATCCCAGCGTTCAGTTTTCCCGGGCTTCCGAGGCCAAGGATCCTCGATAGGCGGCGCCCCGGTGGCGAAAATGATGCTGAAGTTAAGGTCCCGCGCAAGCTTTTGGGAATTCTCGCCACTGTTTCCCGCAACGCTCGTCGCGAGGGCTCCGATCCTTTATCTTGGCGGTGAGGGCAAGATCGAGGATGTGATCGCCGGGCTGAATTCCTTGGAGAATTCCGGCAACGAAAGGCGAGTGGGCATGGATGAGATCGAAGTCGGCCAGGGCGGCGGCAATCTTCGCCGGACCGTCACCTGGTTTCTTGTCGGACTCGTATTGGGTGTCGTGGTGACGGCCATAGCCGTGCCGCGGCTCGGCCGGCGGCTGCCCGAGGCCGTGCGCGGGAAGTACGAATCACTTCAAGGTCCGGTGACCGCGAAGGAGCGGCAGGATGACCGTCTGCTGCTGACTATCGTCACCCCGGCCGGCGCGATCCTGGCCACTTTCAAGAAACAGGTCGCCGAGATCAGTCTGCTGGTCGAGAGAGGTGACACGGTCGAACTCGCCGTACCGGGCTACCAACCGTTCCTCGAGAACCCCGAAATCGCCCGCGTCGCCAAGCCGATGCAACTCTATACCGACACGGCAAGCACGCCAACCACACAGGACGAGCCGGCCCCAGACTCGGCCGCTTTTCCCGTGGACTCGTTGATGGAGATGTCGCCGCCCATCGAGTGAGCAGAGCACCCACCATAGAAAAAGCAGCGCCGCCGAGCTTTCTTAGCTCGACGGCGCTATTGCCATCCGTGGCCTCCCACCTTGACGGGCACGTTCGCTGCGCGGTACGCTAGCCGGCACACTCGAGAGGGACCAGGAACGTGACAGAGCACATGCTCATAGCCGTAGCCAGCATCATAACCCTGGGCATAGCCGCCGTGTGGCTGGCGTGGCGCCTTCACCTGCCCTCGATACTGATCCTACTGATCTTCGGATTTCTGGCGGGCCCGATCAGCGGTTTTCTGGACCCCGACGCGATGTTCGGGGAGTTGCTGTTTCCCGTGGTGTCGATCTCGGTGGCGATCATCCTGTTCGAGGGCGGAGCGAGCCTACAGCTGCCGGAGTTGAGTGAGATCGGGCGAGTGGTGCGCAACCTGGTGACGGTAGGGGCGCTGGCCACGTGGCTACTGAGCGCGGCGGCGGCGCATGTGCTCCTGGGGTTCGAGTTGGAGTTGGCGGCGTTGTTGGGAGCGATCCTGGTGGTGACGGGACCGACCGTGATCGTCCCGTTGTTGAGGCACGTGAGGCCAACGCACCAGGTGGGCTCGACGCTCAAGTGGGAAGGGATCTTGATCGACCCGGTGGGGGCGGTGCTGGCCGTGCTGGTGTTCCAGGTGACGTTGGCGGCGGGACTGCAGGCTGCGACGACGGTGGCGTTGCTGGTTTTGGTCAAGACACTTGTGATCTCGGCCGCGCTGGCCGCGGCGGCGGCAGGTCTTTTGGTCTTGCTTCTACATCGCCACTGGGTGCCGGACTTCTTGGAGAGCCCCTTGGCGCTGATGGTCGTTGTGACGGCGTTTGCCATGTCGAACATGTTGCAGTCGGAGTCGGGTTTGCTGACGGCCACCTTGATGGGTGTAGGGCTGGCCAACCAGAAGGTCGTTGGGGTCGAGCACATCATCGAGTTCAAAGAGAACCTGCGGGTCCTGTTGATCTCGAGCCTCTTCATCCTGCTGGCGGCCCGGTTGCAGCTGAGTGACCTGACGCAGATCGGACCCGGCGAGCTGGCCTTTCTCGGGTTCCTGATCGTGGTGGTGCGTCCGCTGGGGGTGGGCCTGTCAACGCTAAGGTCAACCTTGAACTGGCGCGAGCGGGCGCTGGTCGCAGCGATTGCGCCGCGGGGAATCGTGGCGGCGGCCGTGTCGTCCGTCTTCGCCCTCGAACTCGCCCAGGCCGGATTCGCCGGCGGCGACCGCCTGGTCTCGATCACCTTCATGGTGATCATCGGGACGGTGGCGGTCTACGGACTGACCGCCGCACCGCTGGCCCGCTGGCTGGGGCTTTCCCAGTCGGACCCGCAGGGCGTGATGATCCTGGGCGCGCACCCGTGGGCGCGGGAGATCGCCAAGGGGCTGAAGGGCGAAGGGGTCCCGGTCTGCCTGGTGGACAGCAACTACACCAATATCGCCGAGTCGCGAATGGCGGGGCTGCCGGTCCACTACGGCAGCGCCCTGACGGAGGGTGCGCTGGACAGCATCGACCTGGAGGGAATCGGTCGCCTGTTGGCGCTGACATCGAACGACGAAGTGAACTCGTTGTCGGCGGTCAATTTCAGTGAGATCTTCGGTGAACAGGAAGTCTACCAGCTGGCGCCGAGAGTTCTGACGACGAGCAGCAAACAGGTCCTCTCGCGTCGCCTGAGGGGCCGATTTCTCTTCGATTCGCAAGCTACATACTGGGCGCTGACGGCCCGATTCGACGCCGGCGCCGATGTCAAAACGACCAATTTGACGGAAGCGTTCGATTACCAGACATTCAGGGACCTTTACCAAGAAGCGGTCCCTCTCTTCTTGATCGATGAGGCAGGCAAACTCACGGTCTTTACGGTGAAGGATCCTCCCGACCCCGCTCCGGGGAGCAGGCTGGTGGCCGTGGTGAACCGGGCGGCAGCGACTCGAACCGATCCCTGACCAGGGGAAGCAGAAACATGCAATTGATCGGTGAGCTGAACCGGCTACAGGAAGACAGAGGATATCTCCGCGAGGCGGACCTGAGGGACCTGGCCGAGCGACTTCGAGTTCCGCTCTACCGCGTCGAAGAAGTCGTTTCCTTTTATCCTCATTTTCGCACCACGCAGCCGCCGAAGACCGAGGTGGCGGTATGCCGCGACCTCTCTTGCCATCTGAACGGAGGGCGCTCTTTCTATTCGAGGATCAAAGAGCTGCTCGCGGACGATTCCGAAATCGGTGTTCACGAAGTGTCTTGCCTCGGCCGTTGCGACTCCGCGCCGGCGGCGGACGTCAACGGCGTTCCGGTCGGTGGCGTGAGCCCCGAGCAAATCGCGCAACTGGCGCGGGACCCCAAGAAGCTGCCGGCTGTCGACCCCAGCGAGCCGGCGCGCCAGTGGCGTATCGACCTCTACAGCGGTCATGAGGCCGACCGCTATTCGGTCTTTCGGTCGTACCTCGAGGGCGACGACTCCGATGGAGCGCAGAAGATCATCGCCGCGTTGAAGGAAGCGGGGCTCGGCGGCCTGGGCGGGGCCGGTTTTCCCACGGGGCTCAAGTGGGAGCTGGTGCGCAAGGAAGCGGCAACGCCCAAGTACGTGATCTGCAACGCCGACGAAAGCGAGCCCGGCACTTTCAAAGACCGCATGATATTGGGGCAGCTGCCGCACCTGGTGATCGAAGGCATGTGTCTCGGCGCACACGTCGTGGGCGCGAGACAAGGATACATCTACATCAGGCACGAATACGATCCGGAACGGCGCGTGCTTCAGAGGGCGCTCGATGACGCGCGAGCCCAGGGTGCCTTGGGCGAGCACTTCGACATCGAG
>JBDHAL010000009.1:35373-36194 GCA_039588075.1 Gemmatimonadota bacterium
CGTTTCACCGGGTGGCTACATCCTCGGAGAGGAGACGGCGCTGCTCGAGGCACTGGAAGACAAGCGCGGCGAGCCGCGTAACAAGCCGCCCTACCCGGGACAGATCGGCCTCCGGGGCAAGCCCACGCTGATCAACAACGTTGAGACGCTCGCCATGGTCCCCGCCATCGTGAAGCGCGAAGCCGACTGGTGGAAGTCTCAGGGGACGAGAGGGCATTCCGGCCTCAAGTTCATCGGGGTGTCGGGCTGCGTGGAGCGACCCAACGTCTTCGAGATCCCCATGGGCACGACCGTCGCCGAGCTGATCGAGATGGCCGGCGGCATGAAAGACGGGCGGAGTCTCAAGGCTTTCTCACCCGGCGGGGCGAGCTCGAACTTTCTGCCCGCCGATATGGTTGATGTGGAGATCGACTTCGATTCGATCGCCGAGGCCGGCAGCATGCTGGGATCGGCGGCGTTGGTCGTGCTGGACGACCGGTCAGACATGATCGATGCGGCGGCTAACGTGGTTCGTTTCTTCCGCAACGAGTCGTGCGGGAAGTGTGTGCCGTGCCGGGTGGGAACGGAGAAGGTGGTAACGATGCTCGAGAACGTCATCGACGGCCACGGAGATGGATCGCTACTCGATATCTTGCCGGGTCTCGAGGAGACCCTGGCGGAGACGTCCATCTGCGGTCTTGGACAGGTTGCGCTCAACCCGATCTGCTCGGCTTTGAAGTACTGGGGAGATGAGTTTAGCGCTCATATCGGTGGTCGGTAGGCGGATGGAGTACGAGTACGATTAGGATTACGATTAGGAGTAGGACGGAATTAGGGGAAGG
>JBDHAL010000010.1:0-38340 GCA_039588075.1 Gemmatimonadota bacterium
CCCGGCAAGCCCCAGGTACCAACCTCGCGGGCTCATCGCGCCAGATCGGCCACCCGATCCGGCCCCCGGCTCCCCGTTCGACGATTCGCTCCCGCTCTTTTTCATTCGCGCGCCCCTCGGCTGCCCTCGGCGAATCCCGCTCTCAATGCTCCCCGACACCTGACGCGTCTAGATCGGGTCGCCGAATTCCGACGCACGGGCTGTACCAACCGCCCGACTGCCCGTTTATCTCGTTGTCGTAGAAGGGGTTACGGCCATCGGCCCTAGCCTGGTAGCTGCCGCAATGGGACAAATCACCCACTTGTGAGTCGCCTCACCACATCAGGCGCACACACAGCCAATACTGATAATCGAAACGGATTTCCCGGCTTTACGCCCTTATCGAAGGCTTTCTTGTACCGGGGCCCGACAGTGTGCTCGAGCGAGATTGGGACAAGATTGCTCAGGGTGGGGACCACGCTATCCTCGGAGCAGCCACTGAAAGCCGATCATCGCCATCAGGGACAGCGTCACCGTGGTGGCTACGGAAGCGCTCGAGGCATCCTCCAGCGCCTCCGGTATCAGCTCGGAGAACACCATCCAGATCATGGCAGCCGCGGCGAAGCCGAGCCCGACGGGGAGAAATCGCTCGAACGTCTCGACGAAAAGGAAAGCGGGCACCGCCAGCAGCGGCTGAGGCAGACTGGAGAATATGCTCCAACCGGCCGCGCGGCCGACCGACTCGCCACGTGGTACCAGAACCAGGCTGATGGCCAGGCCCTCGGGGACGTTGTGTACCGCTATTGCCGTGGTGATGAAGATCCCAAGCTCTTCGCCGCCGCCGAACGAAACGCCTACACCCACGCCCTCAGTAAACGAGTGCAGCGTCATGACACCGATGATCACCAGGGCCTTGCGAGCATCGGCGCCTCGGAGCGTGCCGACCTCGAGCTCGCTGTGACCCTGGAGCCACTCAGTGCTGAACGAGATGAAGAACACTCCCAAGAGCGCGCCGGAGATGACACCCAGCAGGCCGGCTCCGAGACCCTCGTAGATGAGGCCAAAGCTCGCCGCTATCATGAGGCCTGCCGCGACGGAGTTCGACATCGCCAGCCAGGTCCGGGTCATCCGCCGGAAGAATAGAAATGGAAGCGCGCCGAAGCCCGTGACAGCTGCGGTGATCAGCGCGAAGGCAAAAACGGCTAACGGGGTGATCGTCATCTTCCAGGCCGGCTCAACGCTCCGCTGGAAAACTGTGCGGCAAAGCAACTCTCCCGCACCTGGGCCGCCTTTTAAAAATCGGGCGCGCCACCCTGGAGACGGGAGGCGCGCCCGCTATGGAGACGTTGCCTGCTAGGCAGTCGAATGACAGAACAGGCAGTACTCGTTCACTCGGCCCTCGTGGTCAGCTGGAACCGGCTTCGGGCCAGCGGCCTGGTGGCACATCAAGCAGTTGTCGCGACCTTCCAGATCGTGCGGTATCATCTTCGGCGCCGTGGTCTGAACCGCAGCGTCCGACGCATGGCACAACAGGCAGGTCTCGTTCGGGCGCTCAGCATGGGTCGCCGGCACGGGCTTGGGGCCGGCCTCCTGATGGCACATCAGGCAGTTATCACGGCCCTCGCCGTCGTGCGACATCACCGGCGGCGCCGTCCACTCCGCCTGCTGCCAGGCAAACGCAACGAGAAACCCGGCCAGCAGGAAACCGGAGAATGCAGCGAACTTTCGACGGTTCATATCTCAGCCCCTCCGTATCAGGTTTGCGCACGAGGGTAATGCGTTCTGGGCTTGTCGAATGGTACCCTGACCACTCAACTCGCGTTCCACCTTAGGCAAGACTTCGTGCCGGGGCAAGGGGGACCCGGAAGCCGTGGCCGATCCGATCGCGCCGAGATATGCCCGCGCTCTTTGATGCTTTTTCTCCGCTACCGGAGCACTATCCGCGGGCGCCCCGGGCTCACAGGCCGCTGGCTGCTGGCGGGAGATCAGGTGGCCCGCTAATATATCGACCAGCCCGAACCTACCTGGAAGCGACATGGACGTAGAACGAAGAATCCTGCGGCTCGGCTTCGACGAGCTGCTGCTGGGTGGCGTTATACTCCTGATCATCACGAGTGTGTTGCTGGCGATTGCGCTCTATGCGGCGCCGCCGGATCACCTGGAGATGCCAGAGCTTCAGCCGGTGATCCGGGTTACGGAGGAGGCGAGTTTCCCAGTCGGATCGAGCCGAGTCCGGGCGTGGGGGGAGCGGACGATCCTGGTGATACGGCTGGACTCGCTGAGGTATTTCGCGCTGCAGGGGAGGTCGCCGGCGGACGGCTGCACGCTACGGTGGGATGAGGAGGCGCTGCGAGTGTATTCGCCGTGTAGTTATGTGGTTTACGACCTGCGCGGTGATGTGGTCGCGGGCCTGTCGACCCGCGCACTGAGTCGCTACGCCGTGTCGATTAGGGACGGAGTGATCTACGTTTCGGAAGAGGCAAGGTGAACTACCAGGCGAGGAAGCCGAGATTCTGGCGGCTGAGACAGTTCTGGGCAGATCTGAAGGCGAGCACCGACCCCGGGCTTTTGGGCGTGGGCCGCTTCTTGGGGCTACTGTACGGCCCGATCGACCGCAAGCTGCCCATCGACCAGGCGTACCGCAAAATGCTGCGCTATCGTCTGGCGTCCTATGTGACCTGGCGCCATGCGCTCGGCGGGATCACGTACTTATTGTTCATGGTTCTGGTCGTGACCGGCGTCCTGCTGTCGTTCTACTACCGCCCGTCGCCGCAGGAAGCCTATCCCAGCATCCAGTACATCGTCTCCGAGGTGCCGATGGGCTGGTTGGTACGGGATCTTCACGTTTGGTCTTCCAATCTAATCGTCGTCGCGCTGCTGGCTCACATGGCCCGCGTTTTTTTCGCGGCCGCCTACAAACCGCCCCGTGAGACGAACTGGCTGACCGGCCTGCTCCTGCTTTGGGTGGTGCTGTGTTTTGGCGCTACGGGCTATCTGTTGCCCTGGGACCAGTGGGCGTACTGGACTGTCACGGAAGTCCTCAACGTCATCGCGAGAGCGCCGCTGCTCGGCTTCTTTGTGGAAGTTCTGCGCGGTGACGTCATCGTCTCGGGTGCGACATTGGGCCGTTTCTACGCTCTGCACGCGATCGTTCTCCCCTGGATCGCCTTCGCGCTCATCGTCTTCCATTTCATGCTCGTCCGTAGACACGGCATCGCTCCGCCTCCGGGCGTTACGTCCGGCGAGGGGGAGGGTGTGCCGTTCTACCCGAACCATCTGCTTCGCTCGTTCGTGATCGGCGTGTTGGTTCTCGCCGTATCCTTCAGCGCTGCGGCACTATTCCCGCGCCCCGTCGGTGAGCCGGCCAACCCGTTCGAGCTGCCGGATTCGATCATTTCTACCTGGGTCGTCGTTGATGTCTCTCTCGCTCTCATTCGCTATCTGGGAGTGTGGGGCTTCACCCTGTTCACTCTCCTCGGGTTCACGCTCGCGTTGCTCCCGCTGTTCGACCGCAAGCCGGAGCAGCGGCTTCGACACCGGCCCGTGGCGCTGGCCATCGGTTTGCTGTTCTTCGCCGGCTACCTGATCCTCTGGATGGCCGGACGGCAGCTCACGACAGTGCAATCGGGTGTGGAGGTGCGACAGGGTGAGGCTGCAGTGCAGCCGCAGCAAGACGAGGACAATACTGAGGAGCCAAACCCGTGAGGATGGGTGTGATACTTCTGGTCACCGCGGCGCTCGTCGTGCGGGGCGGAGAGCGGGCGGCGGGCGTAGACAGACCGGCACTTCCGGCCATCGGACAAGGAGTCCAAGTCGATCCGGACTACAGCTGCATCGTTTGCCACGCCGACAAGCGCAGGGCCTTCCTGATGGGTGTGCACTCGGAACGCGGTATTCGCTGTCACGACTGCCATGGCGGAGACCCCACCGGTTTTGAGCGTGAGACGGCACACAACGGACGCGACTACATCGGCACACCGGACAAGCTGGAGACCGTGGTACTCTGTTCTTCGTGCCATTCCGACCCGGATCAGATGCGGCAGTACGGGTTGCCCGTAGGTCAGCTCGCCGAGTTTCGCACCAGCCGGCATGGGCACCTGTTACTGGAGCAGAACGATCTCAACGCCCCGACCTGCTCCGACTGTCACAACTCGCACATGATCCTGCCGCCCAACGATGCGCGTAGCAACGTATACCCCACGAACATCGTGAGGACCTGCGCGGGCTGTCACGAGAACGCTGACCTGATGGGCCGCTATGGTCTACCCACCAACCAGGTCGAGCGACACCGGGAGAGCGCACACGGCTTCGCCATGTTCGATGATCAGAACTTCGCGGCGCCCACCTGCGTCGATTGCCACGGCTCGCACGCGGCCTTGCCGCCGGCGGTCACGCAGATAGCCGACGTCTGCGGCCACTGCCACGTGCTCGTGCGACGGTCCTTCTACGAGGGTCCGCACGGCGATGCCGCCACCTCCGGCCTGCTGCCCGGTTGCACGGCCTGCCACTCGAATCACGGCACTGAGAGGGTCCCACCGACGGAGATCGCCTCCACCTGCACCGCCTGTCATGCCGCGGACAGCCCTGCGGCGCTCCTCGGATCCGACATTCAGCACGAAGTCACTGAAGCGACGGAGGAGCTACTCGGCGCCGAAGAGGCGATACAAGCGCTGGTACGTGCGGGCCGCAGGGTCACGGAGATGAACTCGCGGCACGAAGCTGCGCACACCGCGTACGAGCAGTTGGGCCAAGCCCAGCATAGCCTGGATCTGGCCGCACTGGAGGACCTGAGCCGGCAGGTGAGTTCGATATCACGGGACATCCGCTCGACGGAAGAGGTGGCGGCCGAGGAGAGGTGGGAGCACAAGCTCATCTTGATTCCGGTCTGGTTCCTCGCGATGTCCATCTCCGTCCTCGCCCTGTTCAAGCTGCGTGGGCTGGCGAAGAGAGGTCACTGACGGTCATGCCGCGCTTGACGGGTTTCCTGCGTCGCTTTTCCCGCCCCCTCAAGATCGCCATCCAGCTCGGGATCCTGGCGGTGATCCTGTTGGTTGTCGTCACGGTCGGGTTCATCGAGTACAGCGCTCAGCCCAGCTTCTGCACGAACTGCCACATCATGCAGCCGTACTACGACTCCTGGTCCACGTCCTCTCACAACAATGTGAAGTGCATCAGCTGTCACTACGCGCCGGGGATCAAAGCGGAAGCGATGGGGAAGCTCCAGGCCGCAAACCAGGTCGTCAAGTACGTCACTGGCGCCTACGGCATGAAGCCCTGGGCCGAGATCGAGGACGCAGCCTGCTTGCGATCCGGCTGTCACACCGAGCGCGCGCTCGAAGGCCAGCTCAACTCTCCGCTGCACCAGTTGCCACTCCCAGATCGTTCAGGGAAGTCCGCTCAATTTCCAGGGCGTAGAGATCGGCGATGCTCACCTCAGGGTCACGGCGGTCACCTGTTACCTCTGTCATTTTAAGGGCCGGCCCGCCGGCGAGCCGGTCGCCGGCTGCACGGGCTGCCACGATAATCCCACGCGCTTCCGCTCGCCCGATGGCTTCGTCGTGGATCACCCGGAGTACGTGGCGAACATGGTTTCATGCGTTGGCTGCCACGAGACCGTGACGGGCGGAACGGGCGAAGCCGGCCAGCGCCGCTGCTTCAACTGCCACAATGAGCCCGAGCGCATCGAGCAGTTCGAGAACACGACCTTCGTGCACCAGACCCACATCTCGGTGCACAACGTCGAGTGCACCCAATGTCACACGCCGATCCTGCACCGCGTCGTGTCTCTGGCCGAGACGTTCGAGCTCGATTGCGAGGCTTGCCACCAGAGCGCACACGATGAACAGAGGCGAATGTATGCCGGCATGGGCGGCCACGGCACCGACAACATGCCCAGCTCCATGTTCCTCGCCCGCGTTTCCTGCCAGAGCTGTCACGGCCTCCCATCCCAGGTCCCCGGTCACGCGGAGGTCAAGCGAGCCGGCGAAGCGACCTGCATGTCCTGCCACGGGACCCGCTACGCGAACATTCTACCCTCCTGGCAGCAGGAGATAGAACGACGTCGTGCCGAGGTGAGCGCCGTCGTTGACGCCGCTCGCCAGACTTTGAACGCCGCACCCGTCCGGACGCGCGCTACCGCCGACAGCCTGCTCCGCCTGGCCGCCGAGAACATACAGTTCGTCGAGCTCGGCAAGGGGGCCCACAACGTCACCTACGCCGACGAACTCCTGCGGGCAGCCATCGGGCTGGTGCAGGAAGCGGTCGAGACGGCCGAACTCCCCTACACTGCCCCCGATCTCGAGCTGGGACCGGAACTCGGAAAGAACATCTGCGTCCAGTGCCACCTCGGTATCGAGGAGCAGGCGGCTACTTTCGACGGCGCCGCCTTCGACCATGAACCGCACCTGTTGCGGGCCAACCTAACCTGCACCACGTGCCACACACCGCTCGATGAGCACGGCGGCATCACCCTGACATCGCGCGAGACCTGCAACGCCTGCCATCACGCCACAGCCGAGCCCAACACCTGTGGCAACTGTCACTCCGGACCCGGCGGCGCGCCGGGCGGGATCGTCGCGACCGCTAACGCCGACTTCCCGCACTCACCGCACCGCGACGCGGGTCTCGACTGTTCCGTCTGTCACGCACCGCCAGCCATCAGCGCCCGCGGACTGGACTGCCAGATGTGCCACCTCGTCCACCACCAGCCCGACAACTCCTGCCTCAACTGCCACCGCGGCGGCGTGAAGAACATCCATCCCCCGGTCGCCCACGACGGTTGCGCAATCTGCCACGGCGATGGCGTTGCCTTCGTTGACCGGTGGACCCGCCAGGTTTGCACTGTTTGCCACAACGACAGGGTAGATCACAACCCGCCGGCCGATTGCCACCTCTGCCACACCATGCCTGAAATCGGCCCCTGACTGGGAATTCTCGAATGTTGACTCCGGGATTATGGAATTAGGGAGTTTGGAAGTACGAAGCCGTTGCGCCAGCGGCCGGCTGCCGTCCTCTCGCTTCCAACTTCCAAACTCCCCTATTCCGTAATCCCGGAATCAGCATTCGAGAATTCCCCACACTACGAGTAGGAGCAGAGAGCAGCGAGAACCACGGATAATCGAGAACGATAATCGTTGTGTCCTGACAGAACTTCTTCTTGTCCCCGCGCGGCGCGACTTGGGACATTGCGTCACGCCAGGCGCGGGGGCCGTTTTGCCCCTTTGAGTCGCTTCGCCTCCCTCGACAGCGAACTTACCCCCCTCGATCGCTGCCCATAAGCCCCTAGCGGCGGGTTTTTTGAGGCCACGTGTACCTCCCGATGCGCAGGGGCCCCGGGCACCAAACTTGCCTTTCCTGACGCTTCAGAGCCAACCGACTTGCGGCAGATCAATAACAACGGAGGCGAGGTGAAGCGCACTAACTGGAGAATTCCCAGCTTCCGAGGAGGTGGAGTACCGCAGCAGGTACCGCGCCTGATCGTGGTTTTTGCCCTGGCCGCGATAGCGCTGATCACCGCGCGGGCTCTGCTGGTCCCGGCGACGTTTGGCGAGCTTGGGCACTACCGGGCGGCGGCGATCGACTCGATCGTGGCCCATGAGAAGAAGTTCGCCGGGCAGCAGGAATGCGCGCTCTGCCACAGCGAGACGACGGAGCGGCGCCTGGTCGGGAACCACCGCGGCGTCTCGTGCGAGTCCTGTCACGGTCCGGCGGCGGCCCATGTGGCCAATCCGATGGAGACGAAGCCCGTGATACCCGTAGAACGCGAGTTCTGCCCGCGCTGCCACTCCTACAATCCGTCTCGGCCTACAGGCTTTCCGCAGATCGATCCGGTGGCGCACAATCCGCTGATCGCCTGCATCGAGTGTCACGATCCACACGCGCCGGTGCCGCCGATGACGCCCGAGTCGTGCAGCGCCTGCCACGGGCAGATCGCTTCACAGAAAGCGGTATCACACCACGCGCGCCTGACCTGCACTACGTGTCACGACGCGCCGGATGCTCACAAGCTTTCGCCGCGTACGGTTCGTCCGACGAAACCGGTTGATCGCAGTTTCTGTGGCGGCTGTCACGCCGAAGACGCATCGAGCCCACGGCACATACCGCGCATCGACCTCCGATCCCACAACGCGCGTTACGTCTGCTGGCAATGGCACTATCCACACTTCCCGGAGACCTCATGATGTCGCACGACGAACATCCTGTTCCCGAGGTTCCCTCGACCCCCGAGAACCAGTCCGTCGACAGGCGCGAATTCCTAAAGAAATGTGGTCTCGCGGCGCCGATCCTGCTTGGCGTGATCCGGGTCCCGGTGCTCGGTGCCCAGGACGCGGAGGATGCCTACGACGCGGCCGAACACCTCTACGGCATGGGGATCGACGTATCGAAGTGCATCGGCTGCGGCCAGTGCGTGGCGGCCTGCAAGATCGAGAACGACGTACCCGAAGAACCGCACTTCTTCAACACCTGGGTCGAGCGCTATGTCATCGGCATGGACGAAGAGGTCGAAGTCGACAGCCCGGACGGCGGCATGAACGGGTTCCCGACCGCCGAAGGAGACATCCGCAGGACTTTCTTCGTTCCCAAGTTGTGCAATCACTGCGCCGAGGCACCCTGCGTTCAGGTCTGCCCTGTCGGCGCAACCTTCACCACCGAGGATGGCGTAGTTCTCGTCGACGAAGACTACTGCATCGGCTGCCGCTATTGCATCCAGGCCTGCCCCTACGGCGCACGCTGGCTCCACCCCGAGAAGCTCGTCGCGTCGAAGTGCACCTTCTGCTACCACCGCGTGGTGGAGGGGCTCGTCCCAGCCTGCGTCGAGGTGTGTCCCACCGCGGCCCGCGTTTTTGGTGAGCTGCAAACGCGCGCGACTCCGCTCGCCCGCTTTCTGCGCTTCAATGATATCCAGGTCTTGAAGCCGCACATGAACACGAAACCTAAGGTCTATTACGCGAACCTAGACGGTGAGGTGACGTAGCCATGCAGGGTTTCATCTACCCGAATGAGTTCGAGCTCCAATGGAGCCTCCTCATCGTACTCTACCCGTACGTGACGGGGCTCGTAGCGGGCGCCTTCATCCTCGCCTCACTGGAACGGGTCTTCAACGTCAAGGAAGTAGAGCCGACCTATCGCCTGTCCTTGCTCACCGCCCTGGCCTTCTTGCTCGTCGCGCCGCTTCCCTTGCTGCTGCATCTGGGCCACCCGTTCCGTTCCTACGAGATCTTTCTCACACCGAACAGCCAATCGGCCATGGCGATGTTCGGTTTCGTCTACGCATGGTACTTGATGGTCGTCTTGTTGCTGGAGATCTGGTTCGACTACCGCAAGGATCTGGTGCTCTGGTATCGCCAAGAGAGAGGCTGGAGACGCTGGGTTCACTACGCCCTCACGCTCGGGGCAACGGATCTCTCGGAGAGGTCGCTCAAGTTCGATGACAGGGTCGGTCGCTGGATCACTTTGATCGGTATTCCGTCGGCCTTCCTCCTACATGGATACGTCGGCTTCATATTCGGCTCGATCAAGGCCAACCCCTGGTGGAGCAGCGTGCTCATGCCGGTGGTGTTCATTTTCTCGGCCATCGTCTCAGGCATCGCCCTCGTCCTACTGATCTACATGATCTCCAGCATGATCCGCTGGAAACCCGTGGACATGCGGTGCGCCGACAAGCTGGCGTCTTTCCTGTTCTATGCGATGGTCGTCGATTTCTCTCTCGAGATGCTCGATTTCATCCACCGCCTCTACGAGTCGGAGGAGTCGATCGAGATTCTCACCCAGTTGATCCAGAGCCGATTGTTCATCAGCCTGATCGTCCTTCAGATCGTGCTGGGGACGCTGCTGCCGATGATCGTGCTTGGACTGACCGCCCCGGCCCTCAGCAAGAGGAGCTTCGTCAAGATGCCGGACGAGCTGAAGCGGCTCGTCTACATCGGATCGGCGATCATGGTTCAGATCGGCATCTTCAGCATTCGCTGGAACGTGGTCATCGGCGGCCAGCTCTTCTCGAAGAGCCTGCGGGGACTGACTGTTTACAAGCTGGAACTTCTGGGGCTCGAGGGCCTCCTCACAACTGGGATACTCCTCATCCTCCCATTCGTGATCCTCTGGATCCTTATCAAGGTGCTTCCGCCCTGGTCGGAGGACGAGGTTTCACTGCCCGAGGCGCGTGAGAGCGCCGAGGCTGGCTCGGCGAGCCCGGTGTAGCCGGTAGACGGTAGCCGGTAGACGGTAGCCGGTAGCCGGCAACGATAACGACAACGACAACGACAGCGAGAAACGAGAAGCAACGCGCAGTATTCTCGTTTCTCGCTGTCGTTGTCGTTATCGTTGTCGTCTATCCGTACTACTCGTCTAGCCTTCTACACAGTCGGATCCGCGGTATACCCGAGGTACGTCAAGACGATGATGTAGACGACGATTCCGATAGTGATCCAAGTGAACAGGCGGCTCGGTTTGTCCTGCGCCGAACGACGATCGAGAAAAGGAAAGATCAAGAAGGCCAACCCCGCCAACATGAAGCCGAGAATCCCGACGACTTCCCCTTCCATCCAGAGGATATGGGCCGGCAAGTACTTCAGGGTCTGGAACATGAACATGAAGTACCACTCCGGCTTGATGCCGATCGGCGCCGGCGCGAACGGGTCCGCCTTTTCGCCGAGCTCCGCGGGGAGATAGGCAGCCAACGCGGCCAGGATTGCCAGCGCACAGAGCCAACCCACCAGGTCGCGGAGGAGGAAGTTTGGAAAGAAGGGCATGACGCTTTTCTTGCCGCCCTGGCGTTCCACATCGGGGGGCACGCTCATCCCGTGCTTCTGCACCATGAAGAGGTGCATGCCGAGGAGAAATGTCGCCGCCATGGGAAGTACGGCCACGTGGAACGCGTAGAAGCGGGTGAGCGTGGCGCCCGTGACGTCGTCTCCGCCGCGGAGCAAACTGCCGATGAACGACCCGACAAGCGGGACGGCCTCCGTGATCTGGGTACCGACTCGGGTAGCGAAGTAGGCCAGCTCGTTCCACGGCAGAAGATAACCGGTGAAGCCGAAGCCCATCGCGAGGCCCAGCAGTGCAACGCCCGAAAGCCAGGTGATCTCGCGCGGCTTTCTGTAGGCTTTCAGAAGCATCACGCTGAGCAGATGCAGAAACGCCGTGAAGATCATCAGGTTGGACGACCACGAGTGGATCGAGCGAACCAGCCAGCCGAACTCCACCTCAGACATCAAGAACTGGATCGACTCGTACGCGTCTTCAGCGCTCGGCCGGTAGTAGAAGAGAAGCAGGATACCCGTCGCAACCTGAATCAGGAAAAGAAACAGCGTCATTCCGCCCAAGTAGTACCAGATCGTGTGACGGTGGACGGGGACATCCTTCTTCCTGGCGAGCTTCTCGACCTCGTGGAGGCCCAAACGTTCGTCGAGCCAGACCCAGAGGCCTCCCAACCGCTCCCGCATTGTCACCATGCTCAGGTTTCCCTGCTCACAACGATTTGATCATCTCGGACGTTGACCACGAAACTCTCGAGCGGCGATGGCGGCGGCCCTTCGAGGTTGCGGCCGTTGAGGTCGAAGTGCCCGTTGTGACAGGCGCACCAGACGCGGCCGAGATCCTCCCGGTACTGCACGATACAACCGAGATGCGTGCAGGCGGCCGAGAACGCCTTCAGCTCTCCAGAAGGCGTTCGGAGCAAGAGCCCTGCCCGACTTCCAAACTGGAAGATCTGCCCGGTGTTCGGAGCCACATCCTCCGGCCTCAATGAAAGCGTCACGGTCACTGAGGTGGATTCGGCCACCTCCGGCGGGATGAGATAGCGGCTCACCGGGTAAAGCACCGCCAACACGAGCCCACCCACGCTGGTGCCGAGAATCCAGTTGATGAAACCCCGCCGGCTCTGCCCGGGGCCTCCTGCACTTCCTGACATCACGTCCCTCCCTTATGCCGTCCCACCCGGGTCGACCCGGGCTGCTTGACTCTCTTCCAAATGCCGAATCTTGAGCACCAATCCCAAGATGAGGCCGAGGATTATCGTTACCGAAACCGCCAGACCGAGGCGTCTGTACTTCAACTCCCCGAGCGCGTCCTCGCCGTGAGCATAGGCCGCCGAAGTGACCTCCAACCCCGCCTCCACCTCTTCTCTCACCGCGTCGACCGAGAAGCTGTGCACCGCGGTCCGCGCACTGACGAGGTCCGTTGTGGCTTCGTTGAGGTTGAACCGGGCCTCGGCGACCTCCATTCCCGCGTTCTCGGCCCGGGACAAGATCGAGCCGGCCGCCTCGAATCCCTCGTTGAGCGAATCGATCAGGTTCCGCATTTCCGAAGCCACCATGCCACCGCCGTCCGAACTGGTGTGGCACATCGCGCACGCGGCCCCCTCTCCCAAGCCCAGCAACTCCTCGCCCGCCGCCTTGATGCCGTGGTTGCCATGGCAGGTCGCACAACCGGGACTGCCCAGCAGCGTGAACACCTGGGAGTGGAAGCTCTCGGCGAACAGTTGCCCCATCACCGAATGGCACTGCCCGCACACGTTACCGACCCATGAGACGCCCGGCGGCGTCGCGCCGTGATTGCCGTGGCAATCGTTGCAGGTGGGCGCCGACAGGTCGCCTTCGACCGACAGCATCTGCCAGTGCACGCTCTCTGTGTACGACTGATACTGGTTGGTCCGGATCCCGTACGCCCCCATGTACTCCTGGTCCGCATGACACGATGCGCACGTCTCTGCAACGTTGAGCGGATGGACGCTCGAGCTCGGGTCCGACGGTGGCTTTATCGAGTGGGCCGGGTGACAGCCCACGCAGGTCGCCACGCGCGGATCGTCAGACTCCTCCAACCGGCTGCCATGCACCGACGTGCTGTACTCCGCCACCTGATCGACGCGAAGCGACGGGTTGAAGCGTCGCATGAATTGCGCGTCGGAATGACAGCGACCGCAAAGATCCGGGATCTCCCCGCGCTCCGGCACCCCGATGTAGCCCCGGGCCGGGTCCATCGCCGCCGGCCCCACCGCCCGGCCGTCACCCCCATGGCAGGCGACGCAGCCGAACCCTTTGCTCGCGTGGATGTCCTCGCGCAGTTCGGTCGCGGGCCGGGAGAGGCTCTCATCGCCGAGAACGCTGTGACAAGTCACGCAGCTCTCTTCCTGCTCTTGCGCAACCGCCGACGCCGGCCAAGCCGGCAAGGCTAGGAGGAGACACAGTCCAAGCACATCAAATACTCGCATAACCATCAACGGCTGGACTCCAACGACTGGAAGAAGGCGGCGACGTCAGCCATCTCCTGCGGACTGAATATCGGCCACGGGACGGCCTCGCTCTCCATTCCGGCTTCCATGACGATAGAGTGGTTCCACAACGACGAGATGACCGAAGCGGGTGACGCGATTCCTCTGACGAGCGCCAGGTCTCCAGCGCTCTCTCCACCTCTGCCATCGAGCGAGTGACAGTTCAAGCAACCCTTTTCCCGAATTCGCTGCCGGCCCCTTCCACTGTAGCCGGCTTCCGAGAAGTACTGGACCGAGTAGAGGAAGGCGACGACGTCGGCCATCTCACCGGCGCCGAGCTGCGGAACCGAGAGTCCCATGTCGTCCATCGCTCTCATCATCGCCGGCGCTTTGTTCCACATCGCCGCCGCGAACTCCATCAAGCTCGGTTGAAGTCTCCGCTCGGCAAGATTTCCTCCCACCCGAATCCCCGGGCCGCTGACGCCGTGACATTGATTACAGCGCTTCTCGACGAAGATCACGCGCCCATCATCGGCGCGGCCCGGAAGAACGTACAGGGACCCCTCGAGCGGATCCGCTGCCATCGACTCGAGATAGGCAATCAAGTCTGTCAACTCGGAGGCGGTGAAGCCGGGTCGTTGCAGCCCTCTCTCTCTCATCTCCTCGGCCATGGCCGGGCCGTGATTCCACATCGCGGACGCCACCAGGATCGGCGAGCCGTACTGGCCCAGGAAGTCGAGTTCCGGTCCAACAACGCCACCGTACGAACCCACCTGATGGCAGACGACACACTTCTTCTCGGTGAACAGCTGCTGGCCGACCTCGACGTTGCCGGGCGGGTCGAAATAGTCGATCGTGAAGAGGAAAGCGATCAGGTTGGCGGCTTCCCCAGAGTTCATTGGCGGCCGCTCGATCCCGCGCTCCCGCGCCTGCTCTCCCATTTGCGGCAGGTGGTTCCACATCGTCGCGGCAAGTTCGTAGAACGAGCGTCGCCGCGAGATGCGCCCGAGGTCGGGACCCACCTTGCCGCCGAGGCCATGCACCGAATGACAACTGACGCACCCCTTCGATCCGAACACCTGGGCACCAGCAAGCGGATTCTGAGCGGGCGCCTGTGCGTCAACCGCTGCAGGCTGCCAGAAAAGCAAGGCGGCAATGGCCAACAACACCACCGCCACAGCCCGGCTACTCCCTGAGAGCACGCCGAAGAGCTTTCTATTCATAGTCCGCCCCCGCGTCATAACGCCATGAACGCCCGACTTCCACGCGCCAAAAAGCAAGACAATGCAGTCTGATCCCGGCCTCGCTCGACCGCTCCCTCACCCTTTCTGACCCTCCTCGCCAACGCGGTCTCCGCAAGTCTGGACACCTAACGAATCCACTAATCGCCGTACTGGCCGGCTACCGATTTTGGTGTCGCCGTCACTGAGATTGGACCGAATAGTGACTGGCAGATGGGGCGACCAAATGTACTGCGGCACCTGCGCACAGGCTAGCCCCTGATGCCGTCAATGCACCGTACCACTCCACCACAGCCGCTGGTGCGGCGCTCGCCAAGCCGCGTCAGCGACTCTCCTGAAGCTCTTGAAGATACGCCGCGATGTCGGCCATCTCCTCCGGGCTCAGCACGGGCCACTGCGTCCCCTCCGCCTCGGGCGCCGCCTCCATCAGGACCGCGTGGTTCCAAAGCGTGGCAAACGCAGCCTCCGGCGACTCCATTCCGCTCACCTCGATGAAGTCGCTGGCGTAGTTCCCGCCCGCCCCCTCCAGCGAGTGGCAGCCCAAGCAACCCTTGTCGCGCAGCCGCTGCCTCCCGGCCTCTGGGTCGCCCGGCTCCACGAAATACCGGATCGAGTACAGGTAGGCCACCAAATCCGCCATCTCAACCGCGCCCAACTGCGGAAACGGCATCTGCGCCTTTTCCGCCGCCTTCGCGATTTCAGGTGCCTTGTTCCACATGGCGGCCGCGAACTCCGTCAGCCCCCACTGCCGTCCCTGGTCGGCCAGGTCCGACGCCATCTGCTCCCCCACACCCTGCACCGCGTGGCACTGGTTGCACCGTTTCTCCACGAAGATCACCCGCCCGGACTCCGCCCGGCCCGGAAGCACGTACAGCGGTCCCTGCAGCGGCTGCGGAGCCGCAGATTCCAGATACGCTATCAGGTCGGTGAGCTCCGTCCCCTCGAACGTGGGACGCTCTATGTTCCGCGCCTCCATCTCTGATGCCATCGGTACGCTGTGGTTCCACATGGCCGCGGCCACCAGGATCGGCGAGCCATACTGCCCCAGATGGTCGAGACCGGGGCCGACCTCGCCCCCGTAGTCGCCCACCCGGTGACAAGCGAAGCACTTCTTTTCCGTGAACAGGTGTTTGCCCGCCGACACGTCGCCCGGCGCGTCGAAGTAGTCCAGCGTGAACAGGAAGCCGATCAGGTCCGCCGCTTCTTCGGCGTTCAGCTGCGGACGCTGAATTCCGAGTCTCTCCATCGCCTCGCCCATCTGGGGCAGGTGATTCCACATGTTGGCGGCAAGCTCGTAGAACGAGCGCCTTCGTGGAATTCGACCCAGGTCGGGCCCCACCGTGCCGCCCATCCCGTTCACGGCGTGACACTTGATGCAGCCCTTGGCCTCGAACACCTCGAACCCGGCGAGTGGATCCTGGGTCGGTTCGTGGGGCACCTGAGCGCATAGCGGACCCGCAAATTGCAGATTGAGCGCGAGGCAAAAAGCTGCAGCGATGGACATCCGCAACGTGGCCATGGTCGACCCCCCGGTGAGTCTTCACATGGTTGGATTGGCCCGGCTCAGTCGGTCGGACCGGTTGGTTTGTTGAGCTATTGGAAAGGTAAGGCTCGGTCGTTCCAGGAGCCAGACTTTTAGGGAAAAGGCAATTTCGAACACCGCACACCGAACACCGCCTTTCGAAGGTGGCACTTCAAGGCTTGATCACAAATCATTGAGTTCGAATCATTGATGATGGGGGAGCTCATAGAGATTGCCTTCCTCCAAAACAAAGACGCCGGCCGCTCTTCCGAGCGGCCGGCGCTTCTCTCCCGAGCCTTGCGCTCGCGCTACATCACTCCCCGCCGGGCACCGAGAAGTGGCAGAACAGGCAGAGGTTCTGGTTCTTTGAGGCCAGCTTCTCCGCGTCGAAGCCCGGGCCGTGGGGGTTGATGTTGCGGCCAGCCCTCGCCGAGTGGCACTGCAGGCAGTTCTCTTGGGGGTGGCACGCGGCGCAAGACTCCAGGCCCTGGCGCGCGGCCTGGCCGTGGCCGAACGAGAAGTTCGGGTCCTTGTTGTGGAAACCGGTATCGGTCCTGCCATCGCTCGCGGCATAGCCAAGAGTCTGATGGCAGCTGTAGCAGAAGACCCATGGGTTGTGGCAACTGGCACACTCGGCCTCCTGGTTCCAGACCGACGCCGAGTGCTGCTGCATGAAGTTGTAGGGGTGGTAGAGGTCGACGTCCGTCACTGTTCGCGGCCGTTCCAGCGTCTCCGAGCCCAGATGGCAGATCAGGCACTGCTCCTCGACCACGTGGCACGTCGTGCAGCTCTGGGTGGCCCCCGCCGCCACCGCCCTGTGGTCTTCCAGGAAGGACGGCGTGTGGGTTGATGGCGCCGGCCACTCCGTGCCGGCCACGTAGGCAGCCACGTCGGGGTCTGATGGCAACGCCTGGATCTCCGGCACGTCATACGCGTTGACGTGACATCTGCTGCAGTAGTCCCGGGCATGGCATGCGCCACAGAACGTGATGTCCGCTTTTGCGGTCTGCCCGTGGGTCTGCAGAAAATCGGCCGTGTTGTGAAAGTCTGGCTTGGGCATCTGCCCCGTCTGAGCCGCGCCGTACTCGGCGCCGGCTGCTACTAGCGCGACGACAAGCAACGCCCTGATAGATGCACGGTACAAGCTCACGGTGCCCTCCCCGGTTCCGAACCTAGGTAGTACGAGAGCCCGAACGCCGCCCGCCACTGGCTCCAATCCGGCTGGGCCGGATCCTCCGAGATCTCATCGCTTATGCGTCGGTTATGGTCGTAACGGTCCACCGAGAACCAGACCGTGCCGGCCTGGGTCCGCCAGCGTATATCTCCGCCCAAGCCCCAGACCCGTCCCTGACCGACGCGGAACTCCTCGAGCTGCTTGAAGGCGGCGAGTCGCAATCCCAGGGATAGCTGGTCATGCGGACGCATGCCGACCCGCAAATCACCCGAGTTGATGGCCGACCCAAAGCCCCAGTTGATCCAGTAGCCGCCGTCGATGTCCCAGAGGACACCCACCGCCCTCGGCCGCCAGCCAACGGTGCCGCCGACCCGCCAGTCCCGATTGGTGGTGGCGAAGAACGGGACCCCCGCCTCCGTTTCGCCATAGGCGCGGCGCTCGGCCCAGACCTTGAACGCCAGGTCATTTCGCGGCTCCAGGCCCAGACCGAGGTTCCAACCCGTATAAGGCACCGGGCTGAAGGCGACCCAGATCGTCTGCAGGCTGAAGACGGGCCGGTAACGGAAGAGCTTACCTTCCGCATAAATCTTGGGATGGAACCGATAGCCCACATCCAGGCCCGCCTTGCCCCAGAGGCCTGTCGCCAGGTCGAAGTCCGTGTGGGCCAGAAGCGACAGCTCGCGCCGCGGATACCAGGCGGCATCGATCGCGACTCGCTCGGTGCTGATCCCCGAGCGGTCCGTCGGGATCTCCCGTTGGTAAATAGCTTCGATCGACGTGTTTGGTGTCGGACGAGCCGAACTCCGGAACCCGAACAGGTAGTCTCGCTCCGTCGGTTGGAACACGCCCAGCGTTGCGAATTCGTCCGAGGTGATCGGCAGCGGCACTCCCCGAGCCAGGCCCCATCCGCCGTAGGCCTCGAGCTCGATCTTATAGGGGCTGAAGCGGTAGATGAACGAACCGCCGTCGTATCCGTAGAACCCCAAACCGCTCACCTGGTAGTCGCGCCCAACGCGGGCACGAAAACTCTGCCGGTTGAGCTCGAGGAAACCCGCAAGCAGTTCGACGTGGACGTCCCCAAGCGGCCAGAACTCGTCGTTCCCTATCGTCCCGTCAGAGAAGTCGTTTCTGAAGCGGGTGCTCACGTAGGCCCTGAGCCCCTCCACACCGAAGCTGAAGACATTAAGGGCGACGTCCAGGACCGCCGGGGAACTGTTGGCGATCTCGCCCGCGCGGTAGAAGTAGCAAAAAGAATCACCCGCTGAACAGGTGACCAGGGTATCGCCGACCAGCCGCTGGCGGCCGGAACCGACTGCGCTGGACTCCCGCGCGCTGTCACGTACAAGCGCGCGCGCCTCGACGTACTGCACGCTGGTGGAAACGCGAGCTCGCCACTGCTGTGCCAGAAGTCCAGTTGCGCCCCAGCTAGCCCAGCCGACGGCGACGGCGAGGAGCGCGACTCCAGTTCGCCAACCCTGGAGCCGGGCCCCGACCCGCATCAAAGATAGGCCTGAGACCCTCACTTTTTCCTCCCGAATCCCGGATTATTGGTGGGCACGAGGAATGGCCGACCTGACGTCGAGCATGGGCCGATCAACTCCACCTGCGCTCGCTCAGTGCGCCCAGCTCGAGACACGGCCATTCAACTCGGTATCTGACCGCACCGGCAGGGCCGGCAGGTTTTGGCTCGGTTTGCGCCGCTGGCGGCGCAAACCGAGCCGATTACAACACCCCGATTTACAGCCCGTAGAAGTCTCGCAGGGCTTGAATCGACGCTGCAAGCAAATCCTTCAAAAAGTCCGGGTTGTGGACACCGTTACCGCTCGCCTTGTGTGATTCCCACTCGATACCGTCCGCGACGCCATCCGGCGGCTCGGTCTCATCCTCCCCGGCAATCCCCACGTAGAAGATCGCGTCGGCGAAATAGTCGCGATCATCGGTGTGGGCGATCTGAGCGTTCCAGAATACACCCTCTGCCACAGTGATGACGTCGTCCCTCGGGTCGAACTGGATGGTGTCCGCCGGATCGGCCGTCGCGAGGGCGTGGACCTGGGGCAGCAGCCCGCCGTCCGTGTCCTCCATGATACCGTCGCCATCGTCGACCCAGAGCACGTCGAGCAGCGCGTTGATCGAGTCCTTGTTCGCCTCGAACACCGTCCGCGCGTTGGCCTCCGAGCCGTGACAGTCGGCGCAGGCTCTGAAATCGCGATCCGTCAGGTCACACTGGGTCCCCGGGTCCTCCGGTATCCCCTCAGCATCCAAACAGGGGATCGCCTCGAACGTGTGACCCACCGACGTGAAGACATGGTCGCCCGTTGCGGGATCCGTAATCTCGAAGTGGACCACGTGGCAAGTGACGCAGAGTTCCGCGTTGATCGCCGGATTGCCGTGGGCAGGCTCCTCTGGGAACACAAAACCCTGCGGTATCCAGCCGATGTCTTCCTGGAGCAGCACCAGACCCTGCGCACCATGCGGGCCATGAGTGGACGGCGGCGTGCCGCGGTTGGAGTGGCACCTGATGCACAGGTGATCACGCGCCGGCGGTTGTCCCACCGCGCCGGCAATGTCGATCGGCGCCCTCAGGTTCGCCTCAAAATCGCTCCCATGAGAGTCGTGACAGACCACGCAGAAGATCGACAGGTTGTCCGGGCCGTCCTTCTCCAGATAATTGCCCGTCTCGAGGAACATTCGCTCCAACGCCACTCGGCCTTCGTGGCACTCCTGGCAGCCCGCTCGGCCGCGGGCGAAGGAGGACGTGTTACCGTGCGCCGACACGCTCCACTGTTCGACGAACGGATTGTGGGTCCCTTGGTGGCACTCGCCGCAGCCCGTGGTCGCCGCGGTGTCCGCGAGGACCGAGCAGAGCGGTGCCGTCGAAACCTCTGGATCATTCTCGTGTTCCCAGCCCGAGCCGTGGCACGACTCGCACTGCACATCCGTGTAACGCTCGTCCGCCGTCAGTACGTAGCCCGCGTCCCCCTCGGCCGGGTTCCCATTCTCCGAGATGGTGTGGCACGGGTCGCAGAATGACGCCGCGCCAGCGTTCGCCTGCAGATCCTCCCAAGCGTTCGAGTGGCCGTGGTCTAGCCACGAGCCCCAGAACGTGGCGTGACAGTTTGCACAGACCGGCTTCTTGTCCGCCACGTCGCCGACGTAGCCGATGAAGTTGTTGAT
Organism: Gemmatimonadota bacterium; assembly: GCA_039588075.1. GTDB lineage: Bacteria > Gemmatimonadota > Gemmatimonadetes > Palauibacterales > KS3-K002 > JBDHAL01. Next base: position 20,298 of record JBDHAL010000010.1, read on the forward strand.
CGTGTCCGATGGCGGATTGAAGTCCGGCCGGTCCACGAACACTTCATCGTCGGTACACGCACCCAAGACCAGGCCCAGCACCGCGACCAGGGGCAGGGCCAACCAGGTTCCTGTAACTCTCGCTCTCACAGGCGCCTCCAGAGAAACTGGTTCGAAAATGTGTAACACATCACAGGGTAAATGAAACCGTGATCCTATTTATGCATCTTTCGGGCCGCAGGAGTACTCAACTCTAACTGCTTATATGGCAATGTATTACGGGTTCGGATCGCCTGCACGTGGGGCTCGCCCCGGGGCAGATCGTCACAAACAGGGGCCAATCGGCGAGGCTAATTCTCAACATTGACTCCGGATGTAGGCAACATTATGAACAAAGTTAATGTTTTCGCAATACTATTCGGGAACCGAGCGAGCTGAGCTCGTGCCAAAACGCCCCAGTGCGAAGGGCTTATGTGGGCAGGCGAGCGCTGGCGCCAGTCACTGTGGGGTACTAGAATGGACCCTCCAAGACCACCCCAGAAGCAAGCGAAAAAAACACATACTGAGAGGGACAGTCCTATGCTATACAGGTTATCGGCTGGAACGATCGCGCTGGGCCTCGTGCTGGCGGGATGCGGTGGCACGTCGACCACGGCCTCGATGCCGCGAAACGTGCCGATGCCGGAGAATCCCAAGAACCCGATCGTGTTGGCGTACGAAAGCGACAGTGCCACGGTGTCCCAGGTGATCGATGCGATCTCCGGCGCGTTGTCATCGCAGGGCATCCCCACGTTCCGGGTGGACCCGCAGAGCGGGATCATCGAGACGCAGTGGATCGACATGGGGACATGGGATCCGACGAGCGGAGCGCGGGCCTACCCGGCGGCGGAGCGCAACGTGCTGCTGCTGTTCCAGGTAGGTGAGGCGAAAGACCAGGACGGCAAATCTCTGGGTACCGGCATAGTGGAGTGGGCTTATTATCAGCCCAACCCGGCGGAGGCGCGGGCGCGTCCGCAGACCTACCGCGTCGAGGTACCCACCCAGCATCCGGGGTACATGTTCCTGCTGCGGGTGAACGAGATGGTCTCGAACGACCTGACCACGAAGGGAATCCCGAACCGGCAGATTCAGGTAACAGGCAACTGAAGTGAGGGCGGCGGGAGCGGGGCGCGGCGCTAGCGTCCCCTCCCGTCGGTGCTTTGGGTGACCACGTTCTTGCCGCGGTGCTTGGAGGAATAGAGGGCGCGGTCGGCGTTGGCCACCAGGCTGTCGTAGTCCTTCCCATCGACCGGGTAACAGGCGACGCCGAGCGAGATGGTGGCATCGGCGCATTTGTCGCAATCGGCGACCTCGGCCCTCAGACGCTCTGCCAGCGTTCCCGCCTCGACCCGATCGGTCTCAGGTAACAGGATGATGAACTCGTCGCCGCCCCAGCGGCAGACGAGGTCGCTGCCACGCAGGCGTGAGGACAACGAGCGCCCGATGGCCGTGAGGGTGTAGTCGGCCTCCACGTGACCCAGGCTGTCGTTGATGTCCTTAAAGTCATCCACGTCGACGAAAACCACCGAGAAGGGCCGCCCCGTGCGGTCGCTGCGCTTCAACTCGGCGGCCAGAGATTCCCGAAAACGTCGCGAGTTTCCCAGCCCCGTCAGCGGGTCGGTGACCGCCTGTTTCTCGATTTCGGCCTGGAACGCCGTGAAGTAGCCCTCAGCGATGGCGAAGTGGATCCGGTCGATGCAGCGATTCAGCCGGGACATCAACTCGAAGAAGGGGCGGTCGCTGTCCCGGAACACGTCCTGGGACGCCAGGATCATCGCCTGGCGAAGCCGCATGTAGGCTTCCAGCGAGCTGATCAGGGAGCCGCCGGCCTGAACGTGCTTCTCGGCTATCCGCCGGCCGATCTCCAGGTTCTCGCCCGAGCCCAGGAAGGAGCGGTAGCTCCTGGGATCCTGGAGAACCGAGGACACGCCCCTGACCAGCGCCTCGACATCCTCGACCAGGCCTTCAGTCGGGAAGGGCTCGCCGCGCTCCGACACACGTCGCTCGAACGCACTGAGCCACTCCGCCGCCAGCTTGGCGGTGTCGTCGTTCAGCGCGTCTGCGGCTTTGCCGAATACAACTTGGCGAGCCCGCTCAGGCGACCGAGACATCGGGTCTCCGGTTGATGATTCGCGAATGTGGCGGCTGAGGACGGCGAGTCCGTTTTCAATAGAACACCTGTGACCGCAAGCGGTCAAGACGATGTGTTCAGGCCCACCATAAGAACAAACAGGACGGCCGCGGCGGCTCCGGCGGCCGTCGATATCCAGTTCACCACATCGTTGTCGAGGCCCGGGAGACCTGCCACACGCTTCGCCGGGACCGGGCAGCCCCCATGAGCGGCGACTTCCGGCGTGGCGCCACAGGTGGAACAGCGGTAGGAGGCCTGGATTCCCGCGCCGAGCAACGAGTCCACGATGGAGCCGGCCAGGCCGGCCATCGCCACGCTGGCTACCGCTCGACCGTCGACGCCCTCGATCAGCCAGCGGCCGGCCGCGGCGACGGCCAGCGCGCCCAGCGCGGACGCCAGGGTGCCGGGCAGAGAGACGGCCCCCGATGTGCCCGGCGCTTGGGGATGAAGCGTCAGAATAGACCTGGGCGTCCTCCCCAGTCGCACGCCGATCTCCGTCGCCCAGGTATCCGCGGTCGCCGTCGCCGTGGCGCCAAGGAACGCCAGGATCGCCAGGTCAGAAGCGCCGGTGAGCCCGGCCGCCAGAGCCGCCAGCGAGCCGTTGGCGAGCACCTGGCGAGCGCCGCGCCGGCTCCGATCTCCATCACGGCCGCCGGGCAGCGCCGAAAGGGCGCTCGCTGACACGAAGAACACGACCAGCACGACGGCTGCACCGAAGCCGCCGAAGCCCAGGACCGTGCCGCCCACGACCGTGGCGGCGACGGCGCCGCCGCGGTTCAGCGCGCCGAGCCTCCAGGCTCCCGAAGCCACCGCCGCGGCCGCCGCCACGGCTATCACCCCCTGCAACAGGTCACGCTCCAACTGGTTCGCCTCCTATGGAGAGCGGTTGCCGCCTTGCGACGGCGCGGTGCGGCCTTATTGTCGGTTCGATGCGCGAGCCACGCAACGATCCGGACGAGCCCGGTTCCAGGAACCTCTGGATCCTCGCCGGCCCGGTCCTCTTCCTCATCCTGCTGCTGATGCCGCAACCCGGCGGCGTCAGCCGAGAGGGCCAGGCCACGCTGGCTATGGCCGGCTGGATGGCCGTCTGGTGGCTGGCCGTTGCGGTGCCCCTCGCGGTTACCGCGCTCCTCCCGTTAGTCCTCCTGCCCGCGCTCGGCGTCGCTTCGCCCGCGGCGGCGGCGGCCCCCTACGCCAACCCCGTGATCTTCCTCTTCATGGGCGGCTTCTTCATCGCGGCGGCGATGCAGCGCTGGTCGCTGCACAAGCGGATCGCCCTTGGCGTGGTCAGGAGAACGGGGACGTCACCGCGGCGACTCGTCGCCGGCTTCATGCTGGCCTGCGCCATCCTCAGCATGTGGATGTCCAACACGGCGGCGACGCTGATGATGATGCCCATCGGCATCGCGGTTCTCAGCCTGCTCCACGCATCGCCGGCGACCGTCGCAGAGGGCTCGGAGCCGAACGGCGACACAAAAGGGTTGGGCATCGCCCTGATGCTCGGAATCGCTTACGCCGGCTCCATCGGCGGCGTCGCCACGCTGATCGGCACGCCCCCCAACGCCGTGCTCGCCGCGATGGCGGATGAACTTCTCGCCGTGGAAGTCTCTTTCGCCCGCTGGCTGACCATCGCATTGCCCGTCTCCATCGTGATGCTCGCCGCGTGCTGGGCTCTCTTGTGCCTGGTGCTTTTCCCCCTAGGCGCCGCCCCACTACCGGGAGCGAACCAGGTCATCGATGCCGAGAGCGCCAAGCTGGGTCCATGGCACCGGGCCGAGCGCGCCGTGGCCTTCGTGTTCGCTATCACCGCTGCAGCCTGGATACTCAGAGCACCGAAGCAGATTGGGAGCTTCACCCTACCCGGGCTCCAAACGCTGCTGCCCCACGTTGGCGATGCCACTATTGCCATCGCCGCCGCCCTGATCCTTTTCCTCTGGCCGACCCGCGACCGCGACGGGCAACGCACCCGCGTGCTTGACTGGACCCATGCCCGCTCGATACCGTGGGATATCCTCGTGCTGTTCGGCGGCGGCCTGTCGCTCGCCGCCGCGTTCGAAGCTTCTGGGTTGACGAAGTGGTTGGGTGGAGAGCTCGCCGTGCTGGCCGGACTGCCGGACCTGCTGATCATCGCTGCGGTCGCCACCACATTCGTGTTCGTTACCGAGATCACCTCGAACACGGCCACCGCCACGCTCGGTCTACCTGTGATGGCGGCTCTCGGCCCCTCCGTCGGCGTCGAACCGCTGGCGCTGATGACCGCCGCCGCCATGGGCGCGTCGATGGCGTTCATGCTGCCCGTCGCGACGCCGCCCAATGCCATCGTCTTCGGGACCGGCTTCATACAACCGTCGGAGATGCGGCGCGCAGGCTTCTGGCTCAACTGGATCGGGATCGCCGTGATCACCGCGGCAGTCGCCGTGACCTATGGTTGAACGTACGGCTTCGTTACCGAATTGAACTGAAGGGCGGATGAACCCTCCGACGCAGAACGTGGACGCGAGAGTCCCTCTCGCCTTGCTGAGGGCGATGCAACAACAGGACGCGCCGCCCGAGCTGATGCCCGACGAGCATCCCAGCTCTTTCTTCCCCGCGCGCCTCGGGCTGAGCGACGTCGTCGGACAGCAGATCCGCCAGTTCAGCCGTCTGGCGCGCCTCCGACGACGGGTCGATCAGGCAAGCGTAGAGGCTCTTCTGGAGTTGATCGCACGCCGATCCGACGCCGGGGAGGTCTTCACCGCCGCCGGTCGCGGGCTGGCGGGCCTCCACTTCTCCGGTCCGGCGGGCCTGCTTCGCCGCTTCGCGCGCCGCCTGCCCCGATCGCTTCGACAGCGCGCCGCCGTCCGGGCCATCCGCAGCGCGCACGGCGCCTTTCTCATCGCCGCCGACCACGCGGTGGAGCCGGAACCGCTGGAAATCCGCGCCACCGACGCTCTCACCGCCCGAATCGGCGACTATTCAGCCGCCTGCAAGCTATACGGCTCGCTGGCCGCGAACCTGCTGGAGATGAGCGGTCTAGGTCCGATGCGGATCGTTCACTCCGAGTGCCAACGGCACGGCCACGATCGCTGTATATGGCGGGTCGACAACGACGGTCATCTCCCAGCCGACTGATCCTACTTACTTCCTTCTTCGTCATCGCCCCGTCGTCGCCCGCGCCCTCGCCCGGCGCCCGCGACTCCAACAAGCGGTGAAACGACCGCGGGCGCGGGCGACGACGATGACGCTGGGAAAAGGATCAGTGCAACTCGCTGGGCTCGACGTGGACGACAACATCCTTCAAACCCAACTCGCCTTCCACCCGTCGTTCTACTTCATCCGCGATAAGGTGGGCATCGCGGACGCGCGTTCCGGGGTGAACGCGAACGGTGAGCTCGGCAAAAGCGTCACCGGGCCGGCCGCGCGAACGAATTTCCGATACGGTCTCGACGCCGCTCACCGATGCGGCGATCTCGTGCACGCGTCCCGGGTCTACGGCCCGCTCATCGACCAGAACGGGAACCGTGGCGCGCAAGATCTGGTAGCCGCTATAGGCGACCACGCCCGCGACAGCGATGGCGACGATGGCATCGGCCTGGTCGAACCCGAGCCGAACGAGCCCCAGCCCAATCAGCACCGACAGCGTCACCCACACGTCCGACTGCGTGTGCCGGGCGTCGGCGTTCAGCAGTTCGCTCCCCAACTCTCGACCCTTCCGTCTCTCGTAGTACGCCACGCCGATGTTCACCACCATCGTGCCCGCGAGTATCGCCAGCGCCGGCGTGCTCGGCGTCGGCGGCGGCGCGCCCTCGGCCAGGCGCGTTATCGCCGTCTTCAACAGCTCGAAGCAGGTGACCGACAGGAAGCCGGAGATCATGAAGGCGCCCAGCGTCTCGAACTTCCCGTGCCCGTAGGGATGCCGATCGTCCGGCGGGACCGCGGCGACAAAGCTCGCCGCCAGCGCGATCACGTTGCTGAGCGCATCCGTACTCGAGTGGGCGGCGTCACCCATCACGGACAGCGACCCGGTCACCCAACCCACACCGACCTTGACCACGACCAGCAGAAGGTTGGCGAAGAGGATCCAGACCAGGATGCGCCGCACGCGGCGATGGCGATCTAGCTCATCCAACTCTGACGCCTTTCCCGAGTAGGACAATTCGATTCCATCGATTAGTTTGGGGCCGACCCTAGCCAGACTTCGCCGGGCCGCCAGCGCGGCAATATGCCGGCTTCGCGGACCGCCGGGCAACATGACATGAAGAATCCAACGGATCTCCGCTCCACCCTTGGCGCGATTGACGGAAAGAGCTACGGCGCCTACAAGCAGATCGCCGGCGGCTATGTCTTCGACGACTTCACCTTCCACGTCGACTATGTGCAGGGCGACCCGTTCGCAGCGCCCAGCCGCCTTCGGGCCGTCTTCGCACCAGACGTCACCCGTCTGCCCGACGATCTGCTCGAACCGGAAATCCGGCGCTTCGCCGCAGCCGACTTCTTGAGCCGTCGCCTGCACGGCGAGCTTGGGATTGCCAGCCGCCCCCGGGGCACCGGCAAGAGCGGCCTGGTTCGCATGGTCGCCCCCGGCCAGTCCATCCTCGAGCGAACCTGTCTGCAGATCGACGAGCGAGGTAGCGTCGTCGCGCGCTTCACCGCGGGCCTTCCGGCCAGCGGGCGCCGCGCCCTCGGCCGGCAGGCCGCCGACCTGTTGCTCACCGCCATCCCCGACGCACTGCGGGCGGCCCTGGCACCGGCCACCGGCGCCCTCGATGCCATGCGGGCCCATGCCGACCTGGCCCAAGACTCGTCGGCGCTCCGCGCTCAGCTCGACGGGCTGGGCCTGGTCGCTTTCATCCCCGACGGCGCGGTGCTTCCCCGGGCCAGCGGCGTCGACGATCGCCCGCTCAGCGGAGCGCAGGCCGTCGCCTTCGAGGCGCCCGACGAGCTCCGCGTAACACTGGAGGCGCCAAACCGCGGCGCCGTGACCGGCACCGGCGTGCCTCGCGGCATCACTCTCATCGTCGGCGGCGGCTACCACGGCAAGTCGACCCTGCTCCGCGCCATCGAATACGGCGTCTACGATCACATCGCCGGTGACGGGCGCGAGCTGGCCGTCACCGCGCCCGACGCCGTGAAGATCCGCGCCGAGGACGGTCGCTCCGTCGCTTCGGTCGATATCTCCAACTTCATCACCGGGCTGCCGCGCCGCGAAGATACCTCGCACTTCTCCACCGCCAACGCCAGCGGCTCCACCAGCCAGGCCGCGGCCATCGCCGAAGCGATAGAAGTCGGCGCGACCTGCCTGCTCATCGACGAAGACACCAGCGCCACCAATTTCATGATCCGTGACGCACGCATGCAGGCGCTGATCCAAGATGAGGACGAGCCGATCACCCCCTTCATCGATCGGGCTCGTCAGCTCTACGAAGAGCTGGGCGTATCCACCGTACTGGTCGTCGGCGGCGCCGGCGACTACTTCGATGTCGCCGACACCGTCATCGGCATGCGGCGCTACCTGCCGGCCGACCTCTCCGCAAAAGCACGCGACGTGGCGGACCGCTTCCAGACCGACCGCGCACGCGAGGGCGGCTCCTGGACCCCCAGCCGCGGGCGCGTGCCCGACCCCGCTAGCATCGATGCCCGGAAGGGAAAGAAGACCGTTTCAATAAAGATCCAGACGCCGACCCGCGTCCTATTTGGGTCGGAAGAGCTCGACCTCAGCTCCCTGGAGCAACTGGTGGAGGAATCGCAGGTCCGAGCCATAGCCCAGGCGATGGTGCACGGAAAGGGCCGCTGGCTCGACGGCCGCCGCACCGTCCGCGAGGCTCTAGATGGTCTTATGGGTGAGATTCGCAGCGAAGGACTCGACGTGATCGATCCGCGACAACCCGGCGACCTCGCCGCGTTCCGCATCCACGAGCTGGCCGCCGCCTTGAACAGACTCCGCTCATTACAATACGTCCGTGAACCGCCTGACTCGAAGCCCTGATTTACCGCCGCAGCCGCACCACCGGCCGCTCCGAGCTACCTCCTTCCTCGCCCCCTTCCTCAACCCCTTCCTCCCCTTCACCCTTCGGCACGATCAACCGGCCCGCGTCAAACCGCCGCGGCTCGTTGTCCATCCGAAAGAACATCCGGTTCATCCACGTCGCCCGCAGCCGCTCCCCAGAATACCACTCCCGCACCGGCGATGACCGCTTCCATCCCGGGTGCCCGATGCCAAGCCATATGCCCAGCCCAAACGCCAATACCGCCCCCGCAATCTTGGCCACAAAGATGATCTGTGCGCTGTCCATGCAACTACACTATCCCATTAACGTCCAACGTTCAACGTCTAATTATGAAGGAATTTCGAACACCGCACACCGAACACCGCCTTTCGAAGGGCGCACTTCAATCATCAATCATTGAGACCGAATCACTGATGTCGAAGATCCACCGGCTCTCAGATCTCCCGAATTTGTGCCGTTAACGATTCGGTCTTAATGATCAATTATTGAGCCTTGCAGTGTGCCCTTCTCAAGGCGGAGTTCGGTGTGCGATGTTCGAAATTCCTTCGATGTTTGAATTATGATATTCGATATTCAATTCAATGCCCGCTCCCGGCCTCCACCGTATCATCGAAAATAACGAATGAGCTCTCCCCCGCCCGCCGATGCGCCTCATTTATCAGGACCCGCGACGTATCACTCATCGTTCCCGCCAGCATCCCCGCGAACATCCCCTCGTAAAAATGATCCGGGTACACCACCACAACACCTCGCACACGCTGGGCACCCGATGAACCGATGTCCGCCGTCACAACCAAGCTGCTGTCCGGCGCCAACCGCGTGTCGTACAACTCCACCCAGGCGTTGCCGCGAAACTCGACCCGGCGCTCGATAACCGCTTCCACTCCCGCACCGTCGATGGCCGCGCCCCGACGATCGAGCAACTCGATGCGAACGACGACCCTCGGCGTCACATACGTCGGGAATCGGTGCCCCGTCCCGCTGTTCTCGACTCGGATCGATGCGGCATCGCTGCGGCCCGATGACACCCACTCGATGGTTACGCCGTTCGCTACCATCGTCGAGTCGTGTATTCCTCGCCACAGGTGGCGACGGTCCGGCATGTGGCAGCCCTGGCAACCGAGCCCTTCCTCGGCGTACCGGCTCTCCCGCCATTCCGTGTACGTGTTCTGCAGCGACTTGCCGTTCGGCGCGGGGAACTCGAACTGATGACACCCCGCGCAAAACCGCGAGTCCTCGAAGAACGTCGTTCGCGTCGCGCCGCCGTGAGGGGCGCCGTCGGGGGATTGTGACAGCGACCCATCTCGGCGCGGCGGCCCGTAACGACGCCAGCCACGCACGTGACACGCGGCGCAGACCATTCCCTGGCGCTGCAGCGACTTCTCGAAATAGGGATTGGATACGAGAGCGCCCGTCGTATCGGGTACGAGAGCCAATTGCTCGGAGAGCGGGGCGTGACAAACCAGGCAGACCCGAACCTCCGGGTAGGTCGCCATGTTCACCAATTGGCCCGATAGCCCCGGTGAATACGCTCCCGAGTGCAGCGTCGTGTTCCAATCGGCAAGCTGAACGGGATGGCATCCTCCGCAGGTACCCGGATCCAGCGACGACTCGAGTGTCGAGAACCCCTCCGGCGCTTCGCCTTGCAGCGGGATCGGCCGCTGCCAGTAGCCCGCCAGGAAATCGGACGCATCGGTGAAGACGCGCTCATCCACCGGCAGGCTTTCACGCGCCGCCGGGTCTGCGGGCCGCCGCCCGTCCCCGCATGCGGCCAACACTGCAAGTAGGCCGGCGGCCACAAACAGGGGCCCGGCCGTCTCCGACCGGGCCCTGCTCTTTCCCGTACTACGCGGTGCGCTCAAGTGCACCTCGCCATATGAGTGACGCGCTAGTTACCTCCGCCGCCCGCGCAGGGGTTGCACGGGTTCCCGCCGGCGCACGGATTCCCCGCGCACGGGTTGCACGGGTTCATTCCCGCCATCGACGGGTCAAACCCTTCCTGCAACGACGTAACATACTCCGTCAGCGACGCCAGCTCCACCGAGTTCCAGTCGAGAGGTTCGTTCGCCATCGGGATCACCATGCAGAGCTGCACCATTTCCGCGGCCGTCACTTCCGACAGGCCCGCCCGCTGCTCCGCCATCTCCACTTTGTGCGGATACGGCTCGGCGAAACCCGCATTCATCATCCCGTAACCGCCCGTGTGACAGGTCGAGCACGCCGTCGCTCCCGCCCCGCTCAGCGCCACGTCGTTGAACAGTTCCTCACCCATCGCGATCAGCTGCTCCGCGGTGTTCCCGCCGCCATTCAGCTCCCGGTCACCCTGGGTGACCTTCATCGCCAGTTCTCCGACCGCGCATGGGTTCGCCGCACATGGATTCGCGGCGCATGGATTCGCCGCGCACGGGTTGGCCGCACAAGGATTTTGGGCCGCCGTCTGCGTGCCCTGCTCACCGCCCGTACAGGCGCTCAGCAGGATCACCGAGGCGGCTACCAGCCACCCGCGACTATGGGATTCCAGCATGGTCCCTCCTATGGTTGGGGTCTCGAGTCGCATTCCGTTTCGCATCTTTCGCTCATCCCGCAAGGCTCTCCCTCCTGGATGCCTCGCCGTTGATCTCTTGGCCCTCGATCCGCTTCGTAGCCACAAAACCTCTCGCTGCCACGAGCGGTTCCCAAAACGGCGCTGCGGATGTTTGTAGTTTAAATTACTCGCCGAAATAATGGCAGGCGGCGGCGCAGGTCTCCGCCACGGAGACACGAGCCAGGTGTGGCAGGCGATCCTCGAGCTGTCGCCAGAGCCAACCGCAAAGAATTTCGCTGGTGGCGTTCTCGAGGCCGGGAATCTCGTTGAGTGTGCGGTGGTCGAGCTGGGCGATGACGGGATTGACCAGCAGATCGATGGCGCCGTAGTCGATGAGCCAGCCGGTTTGGGGATCGACGGGACCGCGAACGGCGACGTCGACCTCGTAGGAATGGCCGTGGAGGCGGCGGCACTTGTGTCCTTCGGGGGCATTGGGCAGGAAGTGGGCGGCGGCGAAGTTGAACTTGCGATTGAGCTCGACGCGCATGTCAGACCCCTGTCGCGTTGGGGCTCCAGATGTGCTTGTGGAGCTGAGTCTGGAGCCTGGCCGGGGCGTTGTCCTGCATCATCCACTCGGCGAGCTGCTTGAGCTCGAGGGATCCCCAGACCGGAGCGAAGAGCAACCTGCGTTCGGCCAGGCCGTGTTCGTCGATGACGGAGAGAGCCCAGTCAAAGTCGGGGCGATCCTGGATGACGAACTTGATCTCATCTTCGGGCCCCAGTTTCTCCAGGTTAGCCCAGAGGTTCTTCTCCGCCTCTCCGGAGCCGGGGCATTTGAGGTCCATGATCTTGACGACCTCGGCCGGCAGGACGGCGACGTCGAGGCTGCCGCTGGTCTCGCAGAGAACCTTGTAGCCGTGGGCGAGGAGGAGCTCGGCCAGCCTGGGAGCATCTTTTTGGAGGAGCGGTTCACCGCCGGTGAGCTCGACCAGGCGGCAACCACGACCGATGCGCTCGACCTCCTGCACGACCTCTTCAACCGGCATGTCGCGGCCGCCGTAGAACGCGTACTCGGTGTCGCACCAGTTGCAGCGAAGGTGGCACCCGGTGGTGCGAACGAAGACGCAAGGGAACCCGGCCCAACTCGACTCGCCCTGAATCGACAAGAATATCTCGGTGATCTTCATGTTGCAGTGGCGCCGCGAGGCCGGCTAAGTCTTGATCAACTCGTAAACTCGAATGTACTCGACGTCGAGCTCGTCCCATCCGTAGCCCAACACGAAATCGTTGCTCACCTGGTGGAGAATAAACTCGGGCGGGACGTCGACGGTTCCGAGCATTCGGAGCTCGCTGTCAAACACCGTCCATCGCCGACGATCATCCCAATCGCGATTGTATTCCTCGACCCAGAGGTTCCCCTCACCATCCACCAGCACCGCACCGAACGCCGGCAGTTGCTCCGGGTAGCCCAGGCCTTCCAAGAACTCCTCTACGCTTCGCCTGCCGGCATCGCTGGTGGTTCGGGCAAACTCGAAGTTTCCGTAGGCGTCGATGTCCGCCTGCGTGACGACCCGGTCCTGATCGCAGGGCCAGCGCATGACCGCCGCTAAAACGCCGTGCTGGTCGTACTCCGCGATCTCGCAATCGTCCTGCGAACCAGCGAAGAAGCCATCGCCGCCGATGGCGAACTCCGTCGCACGCCCGAACGGTGGCGACGTCATCGACACGCTAGACACGCGGCCATCCCTCTTATGAAAGCGGAATTCAAACTCGCGGCTGGGGAAAACCCCCAGCGTATCGAGGATCTCGCCCTCTCCGCTCAAGCGGTAGGCCCGTGCCGGTGGCCGGATGCGGCCGCCGGTCGGCCTCTCGGTCCAATCGATGTGCTCGCCGATCAGAAGCGAACCATCCGGGAAGGCGCCCTGCGGTAGCCCGCCATTCGTGCCCACTCTCAGCGAGCGGCAGAACGTGCCGGCCGCGTCGAACACCGAGATCCCCAAGCGCCGGTCGTCGAACGCGATGATGGAATCTCCGCCCAGCCTACCGATCCAGATGAGCTGGGAGAACTCGCCCGGGCCACCGCCCGCGCCACCCGCCGACCGGACGAATTGCCCGCCGCTATCGTACCAGCGTATTTCCTGCGTCCCGGTGTTGGCCACGACGACGGACCCGTCGTCCATCCTCAGCGAGCTGCGCGATCCGAAGAGCTGGTACTCGGGATCTCCCTCCACGACCCCGATGTGAACGATCGGCGCTTCGGACAGGCGCCATCCCTCTCCCTCCTGCCAGGCCGGCTCGATGTTTTCGACGATCGTGATCCCCAAGCTATCGCGCACGCTGAACCCGGGCGGCCGCTGCGAGCCGCCACCGCAGGCGCAAAGCAGGACGGCCGACACCGCGGTGACTCCGGCGCGACTCGCCGCCCTGATGCCCGGCCGTCTTCGTCTCGCGTCCCTCATGAGCCCTTCTTCGCCGAGCCGCTCTTGCGGCCCTTCTTTGGAGCGTGCCGTTCCAAGATCTCCGTCAGCTCGTCGCCTTCGATCACCTCGTTCTCGAGCAGTCGCTCCGCCACCGCATCGAGGGCCGCACGCTCCCGCATCAACAATTCCACGACGCGCTCCCTCGACTCATCGACGATGCGGCGGACTTCGCGGTCGATTTCCTGCAGCGTCTCTTCGCTGTGCTGGTCCTGTTCGCCGGGGAAAGACTGTCGCATGCCCAGCATACCGACCTGGCGGTTCTCGTAGGCGAGCGGCCCCAGCGACTCGCTCATCCCGTACTCCAGCACCATGCGTCGCGCGATGTCGCTGACACGGCTGAGGTCGTTCTGCGCGCCGGTGGAGATCTCGTCGAACACGACCTCCTCGGCCACGCGACCGCCCAGCAGCACGGCGACCCGGTCGAGCAACTCCGCACGGGTCAGCAAGTAGCGATCCTCGGTGGGTAGCTGCTGCGTGTAGCCCAGGGCTCCGATGCCCCGTGGTATGATTGAGATCTTGTGGACGGGGTCTGCGTGATCGACGCACTGTGCGACAATGGCGTGGCCCGCCTCGTGGAAGGCGACGATCCGCTTCTCGTCCTCGTTGATCAGACGGTTCTTCTTCTCCAGGCCGGCGACGATCCGGTCCGTGGCCCTGTCGATGTCGTCCATCGTCACCGCATCGCCGCCCCGTCGCGCGGCGAGTAGCGCCGCCTCGTTGAGCAGGTTGGCCAGGTCCGCGCCCACAAAGCCCGGCGTGCGCCGAGCCACGACCTCCAGCTCGACTTCCGGCGCCAGCTTCACTTCCTTGGCGTGCACCTCGAGGATCGCCAACCTCCCGCTCATGTCGGGCCGGTCCACCAGCACGTGGCGATCGAAGCGACCGGCCCGCAGCAGGGCCGGATCGAGGAGCTCCGGGCGGTTGGTGGCCGCCATAATGATGACGCCGGCCCGCGGGTCGAACCCGTCCATCTCGACCAGCAGCTGGTTCAGCGTCTGCTCACGCTCGTCGTGACCGCCGACGGGGCCGCCCAAACCTCGGGCCTTGGCGAGCGCGTCAAGCTCGTCGACGAAGATGATCGTAGGCGCCTTCTCCTTCGCCTGCGCGAACAGGTCGCGGACTCGCGCCGCCCCTACGCCGACGAACATCTCCACGAACTCCGATCCCGACAGGTTGAAGAACGGCACGCCCGCCTCGCCCGCCGTGGCCCGGGCCAGCAGCGTCTTGCCGGTTCCCGGCGGCCCGACCAACAGGATGCCCTTGGGGATCTTCGCTCCCAACCGCGTGAACTTGTCCGGCTTCTTGAGGAACTCGACGACCTCCTCCAGCTCCTCCTCCGCTTCGTCCACTCCCGCCACGTCCGCGAACGTGACGCCCGTATCCCCTTCCGCCTGCAGTCGCGCCTGCGACTTCCCGAACGTCATCACGCCCTGCGCCGGCCCGCCCATCCGCCGCAGCAGGAACATCCAGATGATCAGCAGCAGCCCGAACGGCAGCAGCAGGTTCAGCATCCAGCCGAGCCCGTTCCTCACCGAGCCCTCGTACTCGACCCCCTGCGCTTCGGCCAGCTCGATCAGCGTCGGATCGTCGACCGGAACGGCCCTCCAGACCTCCGGCGCACCCGCCGCCTGCGCCGCCTCCGTCGGCTCGGCGACGATCCTCGTATCACCGATCGTCAGCTTCGCCACTTCGCCCGCCGCGATCCTCTCCTTCAGCTCGCTGTAGCTGATGTCCTCACCCGGCGCATCCGACAGCAAGTAGTTGAGCGACACCAGCAGCAGCACCGCCATGACGACGTAAAGCAGTGATAGCTTGATGCGGGGAGTGACCGGGCCGCCGGGACGTGAGGGATCCTGTCTCTTGCGCTGCTGGTCGGATTTGTCAGTCATGGCCCCAGCGCTTTCCCCATCAAGTAATCCTGTTCCCTGAACTGCTTCGCATACAACCGGGCGTAGAGCCCATCCAACGCCAACAATTCCGCATGCGTCCCGACTTCGACGATCCGGCCCCGCTCGAGCACCAGCACGCGGTCGGCTCGTTGCACTGTGCTGAGGCGGTGGGCGATGATGAGCGTCGTGCGCCCTTCCATCAGCTGTTCGAACGCTTCCTCCACGAGTCGCTCGCTCTCCGTATCCAGGCTGCTGGTCGCCTCATCCAGCACCAGGATCTCGGGATCCTTCAGCAGCACTCGCGCGATGGCGATCCGTTGTCGCTGGCCGACCGACAGCCTCACGCCCCGCTCGCCGACCAGCGACTCATAGCCGTCCGGTGTCCGTTCGATGAACTCGGCGGCATGTGCGGCGCGCGCGACGGCCTCGACCTCTTCCTGGGTAGCGCCGTCGCGCCCGTAAGCGATGTTCTCGCCGATCGTCGCTCCGAACAGCATCGGCTCCTGTGGCACGGTGCCCACGGCCGACCTTAGATCGGCGAGTCCGAGCCGCCGCAGGTCGACCCCGTCGAGCCCCATCTTGCCGCGGGTCGGATCCCAGAAGCGGGTGACAAGTCCGGCGAGCGTCGTTTTACCTGCGCCGCTCGGGCCAACGAGGGCGACGACCTCTCCGGGCGGGATCTCCAACGTGATCTCCTGCAACGCCCAGGGTAGGTCATCACCGTAGCGGTACCAGACGTCGTCGAAGCCCAGCGTCCAGCCGCGGCCCCGCTCCAACGAAGCCGGCTGCGACGGGTCGGCGACGGTCGGCTCTTGCTCGAGCAGCTCGAAGACCCGCTCCGCCGAACCCTGCGCCTCCTGGTAGCCGCCCCAGAGCGAGGCCAGCGAGGTGATCGCCGCCGCCACCATTACAGCGTATAGCAGGAAGGAGACGAGTTGACCGCCGGTGATGTCACCGACCAGGACCATCCGGCCGCCCTGCCAGAGCACGGCGACTATGCCGCCGAAGGTCACCAGCGTGATCACGCCGAAGAAAACGGCCCGCGTCAGTGCGCGACGCAGCGCGGCACGCAACGACTGGTCGATGCGCTCGGTGTAGCGCCCGCCCTCCCAGAGTTCGCGCACGAAGCTCTGCACGGTGCGGATCTGGACGATCGACTCCTCGGCAACCGTGTTCGCCTCGGCGATTTTGTCCTGCACCTCCGTGCTGGCACGCCGGAGTCGCCGCCCAAACACGAAAGCGAAGAACACCACGGCGGGCGCTACCGCCAGCGTCGTGAACGTGAGCTGCCGGTGCATGAAGGTCAGTAGCGTCAGCGCGCCGAACAGGTACAGGGTCTGGCGGAGCAGCTCGGAGATCTGGTAGCTCAGCACGCCCTGTAGTCTCACGACATCCGAGGTCAGTCGGCTCGTCAGCTCACCCGTCGTCCGCTCGGTGAAGAAGTCGGGGGACAGAGTCAGCAGATGGGTGAACAGGTCCTTCCGCAGCCCCGCGACGATCCTCTCCCCCGTCGCGCCCAACAGGTAGACCTGGATGAAGTTGAACAGCGCCTGGACGGAGAAGAGGCCCAGCAGCAGCAGGGCGATCCGGTTCAACAGCGACCGGTCCATGTCGACGAAGGCCGCGTCCATCAGGTGCCGGACGACCAGCGGGAAGGCGAGCCCGATACTTCCACTCGCCAGGAGAAACGTCGTGGCCGTGGCCAATGCCCAGCGGTGGGGGCGGACCCTCGGCCACAGTCGCCGGAATACGAAGACCGGCACCTGTATCGGCGGAACCCGCAGCTTGGCGCGGGTGCTTTGCTTGCTCATGATCGCCTTAATCTAGAGGGTTGCAGCGCCGTTGTCTTGGGCAACGGCCGGCCCCATCGCGCCGGGACTGCGGTGCCGCCATATTGCGGTGCCCCACTACCCCAAATACGGATTACGCCGAGCCCGGGAGTCACCATGCCCGACCGAGAGCATACCGATCCAACGGAGGCGACCCTCAACAGGTTCGCCTGGCTGACTTTTGCCACCGCCTTCTTCACCTATGCGCTGATCGTCTTCGGCGGCGTCGTGAGGATCACCGGTTCCGGGATGGGCTGCGGCGACGACTGGCCGCTCTGCAAAGGCCAACTCATCCCGCCGATGGACTTCGAGACCCTGATCGAGTACGGCCACCGGCTGGCGGCCCTGTTCGTCAGCGTCCTGGTCTTCGTCGTCGCCGGCTACGCGATCCGCCACCGCCGCACGCCCGGCTTCGCCGAGCGCAACGTCATCGGCCTCGCCGTCGCCGCCGCCGCCATGCTCATCGTCCAGGTCCTGGTCGGCGCGATAACGGTGTGGCTCGAGCTGCCCACCAGCACCGTCGTGCTCCACCTGGCGCTTGCCTCGGCGCTGCTCGCCGTGCTGATCGTCGCCGGACTCCGCGCTCTCGTTCCGGCGGAGACGGCGAGCTTCTCGCTGGGCATCACTTACCCGCGCTGGGCCTTCGCCGCCGCCGTGCTCGGATTCGTTCTGCTCGTGCTCGGTGCCCTGGTCGCCAACACCGGCGCCGCACCACTGTGCCAGGGATTCCCGCTCTGCAACGGCCAGCTCTTTCCACAGGGCGGCGGTCTCGTGCAACTCCACTGGACTCACCGAATTCTCGCCTATGCCATGGTCGTGGTCACGGGCGTCGCCGTCGCCATGACGCTGCAACAGAAGGCGCCGCCCCCCGTCTCGCGCGCCGCCATCGTCAGCGTCGTATTGATGGTCGGACAGATCTATGTCGCCGCCGAGATGGTCATCATGAACCTGACCGCCGGACTGCGTGGCCTCCACCTCGGCGTCGGCGTGGCGCTGTGGGCGGCGCTCGTCGTCTGGGCGACCCTCGCCCAGCGTCTTAGGGCATCGGGTGTGTTCAGCGTTCGGGCCGGTCAGGTCGCCGGGTAGAACCGATACAGAATCAGGTAGACGAGGATTCCGGTGACGGAGACGTAGAGCCAGACCGGGAAGGTAATACGCGCTATGCGGCGGTGCTTTGAGAACTTC
>JBDHAL010000011.1:0-58214 GCA_039588075.1 Gemmatimonadota bacterium
GGTCCTGGTCAGCAGCGGAGCATCGATCCGCTGGGTCAACCGCGACCCCGTCGTTCATACGATCGCCGGGAACGATGGCACGTGGAGATCACCGTTGGTCGGCCCGGGCGAGACCTATACGACGCGGCTACAAGAGCCGGGGCGGTATGAGTATCGCTGCACGCTTCATGAGCACGAAACCGGCGTCATTCTGGTGGAACCGGCGTGAGGGAATTCTCGAATGTTGATTCCGGGAGTACGGAATAGGGGAGTTTGGAAATTAGAAGCTGGCCCGGCCATCTCCCGGCTACATTCCCACTTCCAAACTCCCCTATTCCCGTGTTCCCGGAATCAACATTCGAGAATTTCCTCACGACCGGTTTCCCCGGCTTCCAAGGCGCCTTAGTTTCCCCCCCGGCCCCACACAGTCAAACGTATCCACACCTGGAGGGGAGATGACTAGACGACTAGCGCTCCTGCTGGCTTTCGCTCTATGCCTGCCTATGGCGACGGCGGCGATGGCCCAGTTGATGTCGGGCCGCGTGATCGACATCGCCGTCGATCCGGTGGACCGCAGCACCTGGTACGTGGCGATGGCGTCGGGCAACGTCTGGAAGACCCAGAACGCCGGCACGACGTGGAGCACGATCTTCGACAAGTACGGCTCCTATTCCATCGGCACGGTGGCGGTGGATCCCAACAACCGCTTCGTGGTCTGGGTCGGCACCGGCGAGAACAACAGCCAGCGGAGCGTGGGCTACGGCGACGGAGTCTACAAGTCGATCGACGGCGGCCGCAGCTTCGAGAACGTGGGGCTGAAGAACTCCGAGCACATCGCCAGGATCCTCATCGACCCGCGCGATTCCGACGTGGTTTACGTCGCGGCGCAGGGCCCGCTCTGGGCGCCCGGTGGCGACCGCGGGCTGTACAAGACCACAGACGGCGGTGAGACGTGGGACCTCGTTCTGGAAATCAGCGAGAACACCGGCGTCAGCGAGGTCGTTTTCGATCCGCGCAACCCCGACGTCCTGTACGCCGTCGCCTACCAGCGACGCCGCCACGTCTGGACGCTCATCGACGGTGGTCCCGAGTCGGGCGTTTACAAGTCCACCGACGCGGGCGCGACCTGGAAGAAGATCAACAAGGGCCTCCCCTCTGGCGACAAGGGCCGAATGGGTCTGACCATCTCGCCGATAAGGCCGGACGTCCTGTATGTGATCATCGAGGCCTCCGGCAACAGCGGCGGTTTCTTCCGCACGACGAACGGCGGCGAGAATTGGTCCAAGCAGAGCAGCTACGTGAGCAACAGCCCGCAGTACTACAACGAGATCTATGCCGACCCCCACAAGTATGGCCGCATCTACTCCATGGACACCCGCACGATGGTGTCGGAGGATGACGGAGAGAACTTCACACGGCTGGGCACCCGTTGGAAACACGTCGACGACCACGCCTTGTGGATCGACCCCGACGATGAGAATCACCTGCTCATCGGGTGCGACGGCGGACTGTACGAGACATTCGACCGCGGGCAGAACTACCGCTTCTTCGCGAACCTGCCAGCGACCCAGTTTTACAAGCTCGCAGTCAGCAACGACGAGCCGTTCTACTACGTGTACGGCGGCACGCAGGACAACAACACGCAGGGCGGTCCTGCACGAACGGACAACGTGCACGGGATCCGTAACAGCGACTGGTTCATCACGGTAGGGGGCGACGGGTTCGACCCGGCCGTGGACCCGGTGGAGCCGAACATCGTCTATTCGCAGTGGCAGTACGGCGGCTTGATGCGGTTCGACAGGAGCAACGGAGAGCAGGTGGACATCAAGCCGCGCGCATCGGCGGAAGGGCCGGCGCTGCGCTGGAACTGGGATTCGGCGTTGTTGATCAGCCCGCACTCGAACACGCGGATCTACTACGCGGCGCAGATCCTGTTCAGGAGCGAAGACCGTGGTGCCACGTGGCGGGCAGTGAGCGGCGATCTGACGCGCAACATGGACCGCAACACGCTCGAGGTGATGGGCCGGATCTGGGGCGTCGACGCGGTGGCCAAGAATCGGTCGACGTCGCTCTACGGAACGATCGTGGCGTTGACCGAGTCGCCGATGGTCGAAGACCTGATTTACGTCGGCACGGATGACGGGCTGATCCAGGTCACAGAGGACGGAGGCGCCAACTGGAGAAGGATTGACGGTGTCGGGGACGTTCCCAACATGACCTACGTCAACGACCTCGAGGCGTCGCTTCACGACGAGAACACCGTCTTCGCTGTATTCAACAACCACAAGCGCGGCGACTTCAAGCCGTACGTCTACAAGAGCACGAACCGCGGCGGCTCGTGGACGTCCATCACCGGCGACCTGCCGGAGCGCGGCTCCACCTACACCATCGTTCAGGACCACGTGAACCCGGACCTGCTGTTCGTCGGAACCGAGTTCGGGATCTTCGCCACGCTGAACGGCGGGACCAATTGGATCCAGCTCAAGGGCGGCATGCCGACCATCGCGGTGCGCGATCTGGAAATCCAGCGTCGCGAGAACGACCTGGCCGCCGCCTCGTTCGGCCGCGGGTTCTTCATCCTGGACGATTACACGCCGCTGCGCACGCTGAGCGCCGCGACGCTCGAGCAAGACGCCCACATCTTCCCGATCAAGACGGCCGATCTGTATATCGAGAGGGAGACGCTGGGCGGCAGCCAGAAGGCCTCCCAGGGCGCCGCCTTCTACACCGCGGACAACCCGCCGTACGGCGCGACTTTCACCTTCTATATGAAGGAGTCGCTCAAGACCCGCAGGGCAGAGCGCCAGGCGGCCGAGCGCACCGCGGCGAAGGCAGGAGAGGATACTCCGTACCCAAGCTGGGAAGCGCTGAAGGCGGAGGACCGCGAGGAAGGGCCGGCCGTCGTCCTGACGATCCGGGATGAAGCCGGCGACGTGGTGAGGCGGATCGATGGTCCGACCTCATCGGGTCTGCACCAGGTGACGTGGAACCTGCGCTACCCGGGCTATGGCCCGATAAGCATGAGCGGCGAAGGTTACGGTCCGTTGGCCGTGCCGGGCACCTACACCGTCGCAATCGATAAAGTGGTGGACGGCGTCATCACCCAGCTGATCGCGCCGACGCCCTTCCAGGTCGAGGTGCTGGGTACATCGACTCTGCCGGCGGCGGACCGGGCTGAGCTGCTGGCCTTCCAGAAGCAGGTGGGCGAGCTGCAGCGTGCCGTGGTCGGCGCCGGCCGGGCGGCCGCCAACGCTGCAGAAGAGATCGATTTCATGAAGCGCGCGATCGAGATCTCGCCGCAGGTGGATCTCAGCCTGGAGCCGCAGGCCCGCGAGCTGGAGCTCCGCTTGCTGGACCTGCGCGAGCGCCTGGGCGGCGACCCGACCCGGCGTCGCCGCAGCGAGTCCGCCATGCCGGGTATCCAGAGCCGGATCCAGACGGTCGTATTCGGCAGCTACTCGAGCACTTCGGCGCCGACAGCGACGCAGCGCCAGGGCTACGAGATCGCGGCGGATGAGTTCAGCGAGATTCTCGGCGACCTTCGCCAGATCGTCGAGACCGACATCCCGGCTTTGGAAAGCCAGCTCGAAGCCGCAGGCGTGCCATGGACGCCGGGGCGCGGGGTGCCTACGTGGCAGCGGCAGTAGAATGGGACTGATTCGACGGGACTGATTCGACATCGGACAGCGGTCAGCCGGGGCTCGACGGCGGGCGGAGGAGGCAACTACCGATGCGCGACAGCCGACGCTCACCGTCCGACGGAGGTTGGACGTAGAACGTAGGGCGTCGACTGTCGACAGCTGCCTCTTTCGGCGGCCGTCGAGCGACGGCTGACCGCTGTCCGATGTGGCCTCGGCCCGGTCGAATGTTGAATGTTGAATCAGATGGAGTCGATTCCGCGCTTCCCTCGCGCGAGCAGCTCGCTGACCTCGCGCACTTCCGGCCGTTTCGCTTTCTGGGCGACCTGAGCGGGTGTGAGGCCGCTACGGTTGGCCAGCTCCGGGGCCGCACCGCGCCCGAGTAAGAGCTCGACGGTTTTCGCTCTACCGGCCCGCACGGCGTCGAACAGAGGAGACTCGCCTCTGCCATCCACGGCATTGATATCGGCGCCGTAGTCCAGTAAGACCTCGGTGATCTCGGTGAACCCGGCCTGCGAAGCGCGGTGCAGCGGCGTCTTGCCCTTGAAGTCACGAACGTTAACGTCGGCGCCCAGCCTGAGGAGGGGAACGACGCGGCTTGGGTCGTCAGCCGCGTTGTGGTTGCCGCGGCTGGCGTTGACGAGAGCGGGGTACCCCATCCAGTTGGGAGCGTCGATGTCGAACTCGTAACCGTATTGCCTGACGAGCCCACTCAACCTCGAGTCGGCGGCCCACTCGCTGATCCCGGAATCGGCGGGGTCGGCACCGTGGTCGAGCAGGATCTCGACGATGTCGGTCCGATCGCGCCAGACGGCCCAGCGAAGCAACATACCGCCCGGCCGCTTCACATCGGCGCCCCTGGATATCAGCAGCTCAACCGTCGTTTCCCAGGCGCCGGCGACAGCGTAGTGCAATGGAGTGGACGAGTACGTCTTCGCAGCTCTGGGCGCCGCGCCGAAATCACGGTTTAGAAGGCGTGGGTTGCCGTCGAGGAAAGACGCAACCAAGTCGTCACGGCCCAGGTAAGCGGCGTTATGTACGTCGAGGTTGGCACCGCCCTCACGAAGGGCAGTCGCGATCTCCTCGCGGCCCTTTAGAAGAGCCAGGCAATAAGGGCTGACATCGACGAAGTGCTCCTTGAAGTAGCAGCCGGCGGCGTGAACGTCGGCGCCCTCCTCGATCAGAAACTCGACCAGCTCGGCCCTTCCCTTGTTCACCGCCTCCCAGAGCATGGTCCGGCCGTGGGGCCCTCGGGCCGTCACCCACCCGGGATCGGACTTCACGTAGGCGCGCACCGCTTCCAGGTCGCCCCGTGCGGCGGCGGGAAGAACGATCTTGGAGAGATCGCTGTGGTTTCCGGTCAGTTCTCGCTCCAGCATCATATACAATACTTGCAACGAAGGCCTCAACTCGCCAGTGTGGGCATAATGAGAACTCGAGCGGTGGGACAAACGATGGACGCTATCCAGAAGAACCTGCGTTACGCGGGCCGCCGTCTCTTGCGGAGCCCCGGCTTCACCCTGACCGCGATCCTCTCGCTGGCGCTGGGCGTCGGGGCGAACACCGCGATCTTCAGCATCGTCAACGCCGTGCTTCTGAGGGACCTCCCGCTGGAGAACCCTGAAGAGCTGGTCGAGATCTACATCGATTTTCCGATCTTCGCCTTCACTCCCTTCTCGTACCCCGAGTACGAGGACTTCAGGGACTGGACCTCCGACGCTTTCGCCGGCGTCTCGGGCTCGGGCCTCGCCTTTCTCCAGATCGATCTCCCGGACGGGGTCGAGACGGTCATGGGCGAGGTCGTGACGGGCAATTACTTCCCGTTGCTGGGTGTGCGGGCTGAGGTCGGTCGAACGATTCTACCCGAAGACAACGTGTCGCCCGGCGGTCACCCCGTCGTGATGCTGAGCCACGGCTACTGGCAGCGGGCCTACGGCGGCGACCCCGGCGCCGTCGGTCAGGAGGTTCGGCTTTACGGTCGCCCCTACACGATCGTCGGCGTGGTGCCCGAGGCGTATACGGGAAGCCTGAGGGGCCTGGCGCCGGACCTGTACGCGCCGGTCATGATGGCCGACGAGCTGCAGTCGTTCGCCGGCAGCCGGCTCGAGCAACGTGGCAATCGCTGGTTCTTCGTGAAGGGCCGGCTGGCGCCCAGCGTTTCGATGGAAGCCGCCAGCGTCGTATCGTCGCGCGTGGCTTCTCGGTTCAAGGAGGAGTACCCCGAGCAGTGGCAGGGTGACGACCGCATGGTTCTCGTCCCGACCGAGGACGTGATACTGAACCCGGCGTTCGATCGCTTCATAGGCCCGGCCACCGGACTGGTGATGGGCGTGGTCGGCCTGGTCCTGCTGATCGCCTGCGCCAACCTGGCGAGCTTTCTGCTGGCCCGGGCGATGGACCGCAGGAAAGAGATCGCGGTTCGCCTGGCGCTGGGCGCGACGCGCCGCACGCTGATCGGCCAGCTGCTCACCGAGACCGTGCTGCTCTCCATGCTGGGAGGGGCGGTGGGCGTGATCCTGGCCATCGGGATGCTGAAGCTGCTGGTCAGCGCCGACCTGCCGCTGCCATTCCCCATCACGCTCGACCTTTCGCTGGACGCGAACGTGCTGGCCTTCAGCCTGGCGATCTCCGCCGCGGCGGGAATCCTGTTCGGGCTGGCGCCGGCGATCCAGGGCACCAACCCGGCGGTGGCGCCGACGCTGAGGGACGAGAGCGCCGGAGCGGGCGGCCGGCCCGGGCGGCTGTCCCTGCGGAACGCCCTGGTGGCGGGCCAGGTCGCCCTTTCGCTGGTCTTGCTGGTCTGCGCCGGCCTCTTCATGCGCAGCCTCCAGGCGACGCGGGCGGTGGAGCCGGGCTTCGGCAGTGACCCGACGGCGATTCTCACCTTGGGCCTGCGCGAGGAGCGTTACTCGGAGGAAGAGGGGCGAATCTTCACGCGCACGTTATTGGAGCGGGCGCAGGCGCTCCCGGGCGTGACGGCGGCCGGCATGATCGACAACATCCACCTGAACACGCTGAGCACGCAGACCACGGGAATAAACGTGGATGGCGTGGAGCCGCCCCCGGAGCGAGACGAGCACTCGGTGGACTACGCGCGCGTCGAGCCCGGTTTCTTCGACGCCGCCGGCGTGCCGATCCTGCGCGGCCGCAATTTCTCTGAGGGCGATCTGGCCGACGGTCCACCCGTCGCGATCATCAGCGAGGCGATGGCGCAACGGTTCTGGCCTGATGCGGACCCGGTCGGCCGTATCATTCACGGGCGCGACAACCTGGATCTTAGAGTCGTAGGTGTAGCCCGCGATGCCAAGGTACGATCGCTGGGCGAGCCCCCGCGCCCGTTCATCTATCGCCCCTACAGCCAGAGCTACTCCTCGTTCATGACCGTGATCGCACGCACTTCGGTCGACGCGGACCGCACGGCCCTCGACCTCCTGTCGCTGGTCCGCGAACTGGACCGCGAGGTGATCGTGCTCGTCAGCACGACCATGGAGAGACACCTGGCCATCATGCTGCTGCCGGCTCGCCTGGGCGCTACCGTGATCACCGCGTTCGCCATTCTCGCCCTCAGCCTGGCGAGCATCGGGCTGTACGGGCTCGTGAGCTACGCCGTCGCCCGGCGGTCACGCGAGGTGGGAATCCGTATGTCCCTCGGCGCCGACGGCGGCATGGTCGTTCGGATGCTCATGGCCAGCGGCATGAAGCCCGTCATCGCGGGCGGCCTCGTCGGCCTGGTCCTCGCCGTTCTGCTCACGCGAGGGATGGCCGGGTTGCTGTTCGGCATCGGCTCCCTGGATCTCGCCACGTTCGTCATCGTGCCGCTCGCCCTCGCCGTTGTGGCGCTGCTGGCTACGTACATACCGGCCCGGCGCGTGAGCCGGGTTAATCCGGTATCTGCTCTGCGGGCGGAGTAGGCGCGTAGCTTCTGGGGGTCCGTTTCTGATTCGACAGCCGACAGGGGACAGCCGATGGCCGACCCTTAAGTTTTGTTGGACTATCGACGCCCGACTCCCGGCTCAGGACGCTCGGTTAGGTGCCGCGGCAGCAGCGGCGAGCGTCGGAAGTCGAGAGTCGAGACGTCGAACGTCCAACAACACTTAGGAGTCGGCTGTGGGCTGTCCCCTGTCGGCTGTCGAATACAGCCTACCCAAGGCCGGTGAGGATGGCAGCGACGTCCCCCGGAGGATCCCAACCTTTTGGGCCCGACGGCCATCCAACTCGTATAACCTCGTGCGACATGGCTTACTCACTGATCTGACCTGGAGAGATCCATGGGCCCCACCTGGCAGGACGTGCGCTATGGATTCCGTACGCTGCTCAAGCGTCCCGGATTCGCGCTGATCGCGGTACTGACCATCGCGCTGGGAATCGGCGCCAACACTTCCATCTTCAGCATCGTCAACGGCGTGCTGCTCGAGCCACTGCCGCTCCACGAGCCGCAGGATCTCGTGACGCCGGACGTGATAAGCTCGCGCGGCTTCTCGATCTCGCTGTCGATCCCCAACTTCAAGGACTGGCGTGAGCGCAGCCGTTCGTTCGAGTCGTTCGGGGCGAACATGTCGAATAACCTGACGCTCACCGGCATCGACCGCCCCGAGATGATACGCGCCCGCTTCGTGCTCGGTGACTATTTCGAGACGCTCGGCGTGCCGCCGTTCATGGGCCGGACGATAAGATCGGACGAGACGTGGGCGGGAGCCGTGCCGATCGCCGTCGTGACGTACGGTTTTTGGGAACGACGCCTCGGCTCCGACCCCGACGCGCTGGGCCGCAGCATCACGCTGGCCGGCGAAGTCTACGAGATCGTCGGCATCATGCCCCCGGAGTTCCAGTTCCCGTCCGCCGACACCGAAGCCTTCCTTCCCATGGGCTATATCTCCGATCGACTCTGTTGGGAGGTGCGCGGCTGCTCCCAGGGCACGTGGGCCATCGCCCGGCTCAAGGACGGCGTCAGCATCGAGACCGCCCAGGCCGACCTCGACCGGATACACCGCGAGATCGAAGAAGAGGAAGGCCAGGAGGTTGCGCGGCCCGAGCTGGGCTCGCTGATGGACGCCTACGTCGGCGACATTCGCACGCCGATCCTGATCCTGATGGGCGCGGTCGGCTTCGTCCTGCTGATCGCCTGCGCCAACGTGGCCAGCCTGCTGCTGTCGCGCGGCGAGAGCCGCAGGCGCGAGATCGCCGTCCGCACCGCACTCGGCGCCGGGCGCGGCCGGGTGATCCGCCAGCTTCTCACCGAAAGCGTCATACTCGGGCTCGCCGGTGGTGGCCTCGGCGTCGGCCTGGCCTACGTCGGCACGCGACTGCTCGTTCCAGCGATCTCCGACAACATACCGACGATCATGATCGGTAGGATCGGGCTCGACGTACCGGTTCTGCTGTTCACGTTCGCCGTCTCGGTGGGAGCGGGCCTGCTGTTCGGGATCGCGCCGGCGCTGCGCGCTTCCGTCCAAGAGCTGGTGGGCGAGCTGAAGGAAGGCGGCCGTGGTGGAACCGGGAGCAAGGCGCGGCAGCGCCTGCGGTCGAGTCTCGTGGCAGCCGAGGTGGCGCTGTCGCTCGTGCTGCTCATCGGCGCCGGGCTGATGATCCAGAGCCTGCGCAAATTGCAGAACGTCGACAAGGGGTTCGTCGCCGACAACATATTCACTGCCCGCGTCTCGCTGCCCCGCATACGGTACGACGGCAAGGAGCCCGTCTGGCGGTTCTACAACGAGTTCCTCGAACGCGTTCAGTCGTTGCCCGGCGTCAAGACCGCATCGCTCACCCAGATCGTGCCGCTGCAGGGCAACAGCTGGGAGCAGAGCATCATTCCGGAAGGCGTCGCACCCGATCCGGAGAACTTCCAGTCGGTCCTTTATTACATGGTCTCGCTCGACCACTTCGCGACCTTCGGCATCCCGCTGCTGCGGGGGCGCTTGTTCACGGAACAAGACCGCGACGGCGGCGAGCTGATCTGTGTGATCGACGAAACGATGGCGGAGAAGTTCTGGCCCGGCGAAGACCCGATCGGCAAGCGCGTCTCGTTCGAAGACACGGAGGAGTCCACCCGCGAGAACCCGATCCGGGTCTTCAGAACCGTGGTCGGCGTGACGCGGAATGTCCGTCACTACGAACTGGAAAACCCGTCGCGCATCACGGTCTACGTGCCGATGAACCAGAGCGAGCGCTCGTGGACCACGGCCATGCACATCGTGGCCAAGACCCAGGGCGACCCGCTGGCCCTTACCGAGACGGTCCGGCGCGAATTGAGCACCCTCGACGCCGAGGTGCCGCTTTACTCTGTAGAGACCATGGAGGGCTACGTTGGCGAAGCGCTCTCCAATACCCGGGTCGTGGGCAGCCTGCTCACCATCTTCAGCGCCATCGCGCTCACTCTATCCGCCATCGGTATCTTCGGCGTCATGTCGCTTTCCGTGGTGCAGCGGCTGCGCGAGATCGGTATCCGGATGGCGCTGGGCGCCCGGGGCGGAGACGTGGTGCGCATGGTCACCCGGCAGGGCCTGATCGTCACGCTCACCGGCGTGGCCATCGGCCTCTTCGCCGCCTTCGCGCTCACTCGGCTGATGACGAGCCTGCTTTACCAGGTGGATCCGGTGGAGCCGGTTACCTATGCCGGCTTCGCGGGCTTCCTCATCGCGGTCTCCTTGCTGGCGGCGTACTTGCCGGCGCGACGCGCGACCCGGGTGGATCCGGCGATCGTGCTCAGAGAGGAGTAACTCGGTAACCGGTAACCGGTGACCGGTAATCGGTAACTGCGTGCCTGGCAGCTACCGATTACCGGTCGCCGTCTTGCGCCCCGCAGGCCACCGCATTACAAAAATGTGGGTAGCGGCATATCTCCTGAACTGCGGGGCCCGATGAAGACAGAATCGACCGTTCGCGTCGATGAAGCCAAGAACAGGATCTACCTGGTCCTCGAGGGTTTCCACGACATGGAAGAAGCGGTGAGGATGCGGGAGGCGTACCGCGAAGCGATCGCGAAGTGCAGGCCCGGCTTCACTGTCCTGGCCGACGTGTCGAACTACAAGCCCGGCGCCGGTGACGTCCAATCCGTGCACGCCGAAGCGGTGAAGATAGCCGAGGACGCGGGAATTAGCCGGGTGGCGCGATTGGTGGGAGAGAAGCCGTTGGGCGGCATGCAGATCGAGCGCATCGCCAGGAGCAAGGGCCACTACCTGGCGCAGCATTTCACTGACGCAGAGGAAGCGGAGGCGTTTCTGGACGCTGCGGAAGACGACTAGGAACGCGCGTCGAAGCACTTTCGGAGCGACATCGGACAGCGGTCAGCCTTGGGTGACTGACTCGACATCGGACAGCGGTCAGCCTTGGGTGACTGACTCGACATCGGACAGCGGTCAGCCGTCGCTCGATTGTCGAGTTGGACTCTTCGCTCGACGTAGGACGGTCGATTTTCGACTTTCAACTCTGCTCGCCACCTCGTCCGGCCTCCCCATCTAATCCCCAACGTTGTACGTCGAACCTCGGCCGTCGAGCGTCGAGCGAAGAGTCCAACTCGACCCGTCGAGCGACGGCTGACCGCTGTCCGATGTCGGTACGGGTCGTCAAACGAACATATGACACAAATACGCGGTCGCCACGCCGAGATAATTGCCCAGCGCATAACCGATCAGTGCCAGCATGATCGATATCGGCACCAACTCCTCGCGGTGATAGCCGGCCGCCACGGGGGCCGATGCGGCGCCGCCCACGGCAGCGACGCTGGCGGTCGCCGCCATGCTGACGTCGACGCGGAACATGCGGGCGCTGATGAAGACAAAGAGCAGGTGGATGGCGACGCAGATGAACCCGGCGGCGAGGAACCACTGGGCGCCGCCGATGTTTCGCAGGTCGGCCTGGGCGCCGATCATCGTCATATAGATATAGACGAAGGCCATGGCCAGCGGTTCGGTGCCGGGCACGTCTTTCAGCTTGGTACCCGAAAGCGCGATCCCGAACGTGGTCACCAACAGGATGGCCCAGGTCCCTCGCGTCAGCACCGGCGGCAGCTCAGGAATGAAATCGGCCACCAGGTTTGCGGCCAACATCGCGGTGAACGCCCACCCCACCAGGATCAGCAGGTCCTTGAAGTGGACCTCGTGTGATTTCTTTTCGACTTCCGAAGTGGCCTGGGTGATGTGCTCAATCTGCTCCTTGGAGACCCGAGACCAGCGATTGAACCACGACGCCCAGCGTTTCGAAGTGAGGATGATCGGGAAGTAGATCAGGTAGACGAAGTTGTCCACCAACACGACCATGCCGACCATCTCGCCGGGCGTGTTCAGGCTCTCCGCCACCGCGGCCAGGTTGCCTGTTCCGCCGATCCAGCTGCCGGCCAGCGCGCCGTAGCCGCGCCAGGTGTCCGGCGGCAGGCCTTCCCTGAACATGATGAACGAGAAAACGGCGCCAATCACGATCCCGAAGGAGCCGATCACCAGCACGGCGGCGCCGCGCCACGCCACCTTGAGCGACTGGCGGATGTTGATGTCCAGCAGCATCAGCACGATGAACAACGGCACAGCGAACGAGCGGAAGGTGGTATAGATCGGGCTCTCGCGCGGGATGATGTTGAGATTGCTGAGGAAGATGGGCGTGAGAAAGATCCAGATGATCGCCGGCAGGATGTCGAAGATCTTCCACTTCGTCTTCTTCTCCAGCCAGATGAAGAAGACCGGGACCATCGTGATGACGGCCATCACGCCGACGAGATCGTTGAAGAGCGGCTGCGACTCCATCACGCCTCCAGTTCAGGCCACGCCATCGAGGATATTTCCCCGGCACCGAAGCACCGACGGTAGCACGAGAGCCCGGCGAGCGAAAGACCTGACGATACCCGTACGGGGCCCCGGTCTCCCAAGCGCGCTTTTCTATCTCAGGAATTTCGGGGGGAGCATCACCCGAAGTAGTAGTCCTTGATGCGCCGGCCCGCATATAGGCCGATGCCGGTGCCGACGAGGCCCAGGACCAAGCCGGTCAGCGGCCCAAACAGCGCTCCAAACCACCACCCCGCCCAGCCGCCGAGGACGGCCAGCATCAGCGAAAAGAGCCTGTGCATTGTCGGTCCTATGAATAGGGGATGGGGGAGGTCGGCTCTGTGGCGCCAGGAGCAACTTCCCTAATTTCACACATGCGGCCCGATCAGCCAAGGGCCGCGATGGGGGTGCGGTTCTTCCGCTAGCGGAGCACCTCTTCAAAGGGACGAGCGAGGATGTGCCACCCGAACAGAGCGCCGGCCCGCGAGAGCTTGATGGCGCGAAGGACGGCGCAGGAGCTGTAATGCACCTCCGGGTCGTAGAAGGCGTCCTC
This sequence comes from Gemmatimonadota bacterium, assembly GCA_039588075.1. Classification (GTDB taxonomy): domain Bacteria; phylum Gemmatimonadota; class Gemmatimonadetes; order Palauibacterales; family KS3-K002; genus JBDHAL01. Next base: position 12,921 of record JBDHAL010000011.1, read on the forward strand.
GTTCTGCAGCCAGAGGCCCCTCTCGTTGTCGCCGCAGGAGCCGTGGTCTTGCCGATCGTGGATGACGGCGCCGAAGAACCTCTGGGACATGTTGATCTCGAAGCAGCCCCTCGACAGGATGATGCCGGCGAACTCGCCGACGCCGGCGTCATCGCCGTCGTCATCCGATGCCTGGAGGTCGAACTCGGCGTCGGTGATCAGGATCGCCTGCCCGTAGCCATCGCCGAGGTTCGTTCGCATCCCACCGTCTTTCAGGTAGATGATGGGGAAATAGTTGAAGCACGCGTCGCCGGGTACGTTCGAGCCCCAGTTGTAGGGATCGTCGGTGTTGCAGCTCCCGTCATCGTTGTAAGACGGACGAACGGTCTCCCGCACCTTGCCGTCGGAGTCATCGGTAATCGGATTGCCGATGACGTGGTCGGCCAGATCGATCAGGTTGTCCCAGGTGGGGCCGTTGAACTCGTTGAAGGTGTCGTCGTCGATGCTAGCGTCCTGTATAACCGCCGGATCGCCATCGATATCCGAATCATCCCATATGTCCAGATCGTCGAGGTCCTCGATGATCAGGCCCGGCTTGTCATCCATCGGATCCGTGCACAGGCCGCCGCCGCTCCAGCCGGGGGGCGCCACGTCGTGTCCGTCGATCAGGCTGCCGTCTTCCAGGCGCGCCCGGCCGCGCACCTTCGCCGCGGCGTCCATCGTCGGATAAGGGCTGTAGCTGAACGCGTGGCTCAAGATCCGCTGGCCGCCCCGGGGGCCCTCGCCGCGCCCTTCCACGTCCAGGCGATAGAGCGCCTGGCCATCGACGCCTTCGTCCAGCCGCCGGATGACCGCGTGATAGCCGCCGCCGTGGGGCAGGTCGTGCCAGCCCAGGTCCAGCGTCGCGCCGGGCTGCAGCGCCGCCAGCGCGACGTCGCTGACCGTCGAGGGCACCTGGTTGAGGCCCGCCTCGGCGGCGTAGAAGGCGGCCGCCGACTCGACCATCGCCTGGGCCGAACTGCGCTCGTCGCCGCTCGAGATCAGCGCCGCCATCATGAGCAGGCTCAACACGAGCATCGTCATGATGATGGCGGGAACTACGAATCCGCCTTTGTCGGCCAAGTGCTTCATGTTCAACCACCTCATAGCAGCGTTCAACGAATTCATCTCTCTATCCCTGACAAAGATCCTCACCGCTTCAGTTGCGCGTGCTGACACGCACCCGCAGAGTGTCTTTCTGGAAGAACGGGTCACCCGTCATCGGCGCCCTGCGCAGGCTCTCCGCTTTGAGAACGATATCGACCAGGGCGACCTGCGCCGGATCCGCGGTTGGGTTACCGGCGCGATCGTAGTACACGAACGCCAACCCGCTGTCGCCCGGTGGACGAAGCGGTCCGATCAGCCGCTCGTAGTCGGCGGCGTTTCCCACCTTGCGCCCCAACCACCAGCGATCCCCTTCCGGATAGATCGAGTACTCAACCCGGCGGAAAGCGCGGATGGAGCCGCCGACGATGACGCCGTCGGTCGTTCCGCCCACCGCGACAACCAGGTCCGGATCGACATACCCGCCCATCCCGTCGTCCCAGACACACTTCGGCACACCGCCGGAGCCGGGGTCCCAACGGGCCTCCAAGTCGATTACCGACCACATATCGTCCTGAGTACCCTTTGCGCCCGCGGCAAACAGCAACGCGCTGTCCTGCGGGGCCGTATTGAACTCGCCGCGCACACCCCAGACGGCGAACCGTGGTAGCGTCGTGTGCTTGGCGCAGACGATGCCACTGCCCTGCACCGAGCGCAGCGTCACCCAGTACGTATTTATCTCGTACAGATCCCCGCCTGACGGCGAGGTCTGCCTAAGCTCCCACGCCAGCAGCGACGCCGCCGATCTCAGCGTCGTGCGGACATCCATCAGCTCGTTCTGCTTCATGTAGAGCCGGCTCTGCCCGATCAACAGCTTGTAGACCGCCGTCACGATCACCGCGCCCAGCGCGAGCGCTACGATGATCTCCATAATCGTGAAGCCGGTCTTCGCTTTGAGCGTTGCTTTGGCCATGACACCTGGTATTCTTGCCGACCGCGGAATCCAGAGCCGGCGGACGGACGGGATTACCTCGTTGGCGGGCTGAACGAAACCGGCGGAAGCGGGATGATCTCAGCTGCGGGGCGCCGCCGGGCGTCCCGCCGCGAGCATATGGCGTCGCAATCCACGTGCCCGGCGGCGACACGGGCCTGGTGAGGCTATCCCATTGTAGGATAAGAGGTTAGCCGAAAAGGCAGATTACGACACACTCGTCTGCGGGGGCCGCCCCACGGTCAGATTGACCGAGGCCGGGCCGGACCCAGGGGTTACGCCCGGGTCCGACCGTCCGTCCGGCCTCCGGCCTAGGGTAGGTCTACTCCGTATATGTCGTTACCGCTCAGGCCATAGCGGCTCCCGTCGAAGAAGAGGATCGAGTCGAACGTCCCCTGCGTAGACGAGCCCAGCGAGATCGGCGTGAAGATGAATACATCCTCGTCAGCACCGGAAGCGCCGGACACCGAGAAATTCCCCTTGGTGGATATGTAGATCCTGCCCGCTCCATCGACCGCCAGGCCGTAGATGTCCTCGTCGCTGTTCGTCATGCCGACGTCGCTGCCGTCAAAGTACATGGACCATGTGCCCGAGGTACTCGCCCCCAGCGACGCGGGCGTGAAAGCGGCGATGTCCTCATCTCTTCCGGAAAGCCCGCTCACCCCGAAGGACCCCTTCGTCGAAATCAACAGCGTTCCATCGGGCAGCAGATCGAAGGCGTCAACGTCTTCGTCGCTGTTGGTCAAGCCCACATCGCTGCCGTCGAAGTAAAGCTCGAACCAACCGGCGGTGTTCTGGCCCAGCGATGTGGCCGTGAACTTGATGATGTCCGAGTCGTCCACTCCACCGCTGATGCCGGGCACCGACTCGTCGCTGGTGAACGACATGAGGATCTCCGTACTGCTGATGACCGCGAAGCCATCGAGGCGCGCGTCCTCGATACCTACGTCGGAGCCGTCGAAGTAGAGACTGAAGGCGGAGCCGTCGAAGGTCAGGATGTCTTCATTCTCGACGCTCACGCCGCCCACCGTCGTCGCGCTGGTCAATGAGAAGTAAAGCGCTACGGTCGCCTGTTCATTGACTGTCAACGAACGATCCATGACGGAGAGGTCGCCGTCGGCCTCGTGAACCGTAAGCCTCACGGTGTACGTCCCCGGAGCGCTGTAGCTGTGGCTCGGGTTCCGGTCGTTGCTGTCGATGGCCGGCCCCGACGCGATGTCAAAATCCCACTCCCAGGCCGTAATCCCGTCGTAGGAAGTCGAGGCATCGAAGAACGAGACGAGCGAGCCTACCGTCGGCGCCCCGGGTGAAAAGCTAAAGTCCGAGTATGGATTGAGATCGCTCACCGTCGCCGACGTTGTGGCTACGATCGAGACCCCGCCATCGTCATCGCGTGCCCGCAACCCAACGGTGAACGATCCGTCCTGCGGATAGGTGTGCTGGAGCGACGCGCCCGAGCCGTCAACGTTGAACGACGTTCCGTCGTAGTCGAAGTCCCACTCGTAGGTCAGGTCGTCCGCACCGGGATCCGTGGCGCTCCCGGTGGACGATCGCCGCCAGGATGTTGGGCAGGAAATCTCCTATCCCGCGCACGAAAGCGGTAATGGAGTCGAGGATGATGTCCTGAATCTGCATGCTTCACCTCCCGGTGGTTACAGATTGATCCGGACGACGTTCGACTGTTTTGTTCTGTATGTTAGGAGAAGTGGAGACCGGGCTATGTCCACTTTAGGACACCTCAGCGGATCCGGCAAGGAAGGCGGTCTGGCTGGGACCGGAAGAACCGGCCCCCGCGCCCAGATTCAATTCTTCGCTCGCCCCTCCAACTCGGCCGTCCAGTTGAGCACGACCACCACCTGCCGCTCCCCCTCGGCGCTCCTCACCATGATGAAGCGGTCACCATCGGGATGGATGTCGTAGTTGGTGTGGTGGGGATTGGGAACGTACGGCCCCTCGAACAGCACCTGGCTGGCGCCCACCCTGAATACGGGCTGCGTCTCGACGGTGACGGCGACCAATTCGTCGCCGCGCCGATAGAAGATCTCACGTGCATCGGGTGACCAGAGCGGCTCGGTTCCGCCCTCGGTCGAGATCTGCCACTTGGCGCCGGACTCGGCGAACGTGCCGACATACACTTCGCTGCGTCCCGACTCGTCCGACACGTAGGCGACGTAGCGTCCATCGGGAGAGACTCGCGCGGCCCGCTCCTGGTCCGGTGAGGCGAACAACGGGCTCGGCTGCCGGTCGCCCTCGAGAGGAAGCACCCAGAGGTCGCGTCCGGTCTGAGGGTCGTTCTGCCGGTAGACGAGACTCTTGCCGTCAGGCGCCCAGGCGATCTCCCACTGCGACAGTTCTGTCGCAAGCAAGGGCTCCGCCGAGCCGCTGCCATCGGCGGGCCTCCAAAACAGATCCGGGCTCCCGGCGCGCACCGTTATGAATGAGACGCGCCGACCGTCCGGCGACCATTCGGGGTAGAAGTTGTTGCTCACAAAGGTAAGGCGCGAAAACGTACCGCGGCCGATCTCATAGACCCAGATGTGAAACCCGCCTTCCTCAATACGCAGCGCCACGCTCCGCCCGTCGGGCGAGAATCGCGGCGCATCGAAACCACGGAGTTGCGGCGAAAGCACTCGCTCCCTGCCCTGGCGATCGACGATAACCAGCGCGCGCTGGGTCTCGTCGCCAGTCAGATAGATTAGAGAGCCGTCGCGAGAGAGTGCAAAATTGCTGACCCCGCTACCGGTCGCGCCGACGTCAGATTCAACCGAGATGACCGGGCCGCTGAGCTCCAGCCGGCGGGCGTCGAACCCGGCGGTCTTCAAGCCGTCCTCGGTTCGCCAAACGAGATGCCCCGCGGCGTAGCGTGGAGAGAGGCCCTCTGCGAGATACTTCACCTCTCCCGTCTCGAGGGAAGCCACAGCGATGCGCGTGTCGAGTTCGTAAGCAACCGTGAAGAACACCGCTCGCACATCCGTGACGACGTCGGGCGCGAGATGATCGATTTCGCCGGCGATGGAGACCGGTGTGGTGACCCGCTCGGGCGTTCCACCGTCCGCCGGTATTCGGAAGAGCCCGGCCCTGTCAGGTGGGCTGAAGACTATGAAGCCGTCGCGACCCCAGCTCGCGCCAGCATAGGTGCCATCCTGGATGGTCACCGGGGTACCGCCGCCCAGAGCGACCTTCTTCATCGCGCCATCGGCCAGGAAACCGACCCAGCGGCTGTCGGGAGAGAAGAACGGCCACGAAGCGCCTTCCGTCCCCTGAATCGGCACAGCCGCAAAGCGATCGAAAGGTCGGAAGTAGAGTCGCCGACCCTCGGAGCCCACTCCGACATAGACGAAACCGGTGCCGTCGGGCGCCACAGCGATCAGCCGCCCAGCAGCCTCGCCAAGCTGCTCGCTGGCGGGCAAGGTGATGACGAATCGTGCGACCGGGGTTTCCGAGTTCGTGGCCGGTTCTCGCAGCCATCCTCCGATCGCGGCGACAACGGCGAGAGCCGCTGCAGCGGGCCAGGCAAGACGGGCGATCTTCCCAAAGCCGGTCGGCTGGACCGCGCTGACTGCCACGGATGTGGGCCGCGCCGTCACCAATCCCGGTTTGCTGAGCGCCTCGGCGAAATCAGCCGCGGTCTCGAAGCGGTCGGCCGGTAGCTTCTCCAGCGCCTTGTGAACCGTCGCCGCGACGTGCTCCGGGACGCTCCTCCGCCGCTCTCCCAGCAGGCGTGGATCCTCCGTGATGATTTTGGCGACGATCGCCTGCGTGCTCGGACCCGTGTACGGCGGTTCACCCACCAGCATCTCGTAGGTGACGGCGCCCAGCGAGTAGATGTCGCTGCGGGCGTCCAGCTCACGATCCGCCGTCGCCTGCTCCGGGCTCATGTACTGAGGCGTCCCCAGCGAGAGGCCGGTCTGAGTCACACGGTCGCCGCCCGCCGCCCGCACCGCCAGAGCGATGCCGAAGTCCGCCACCACCGCCTGGCCGTCGTGAAGCAGGATGTTCTCGGGCTTGATGTCGCGGTGAACCACATCGTGGCGGTGGGCGTAGTCCAACGCGTGGGCGACTTGCGTCGCCACCGCCATCGCCTCCTCCACGGCCAGTTCCCTCTCCTGCTCGAGGCGATCGCGCAGTGACTCGCCTTCGATGTACGGCATCACGTAGAACAACAGCCCTTCGACTTCGCCGGAGTCGAAGAGCGGCAGGATATGAGGATGCTGGAGGTTGGCGGTCAGACGGATCTCGCCCAGGAAACGCTTGACACCGAGGACGGCGGTGAGCTCGGGCCGCAGCACCTTGAGCGCGACTTTCCGCTCGTGCTTGAGATCGTGGGCGCGATACACCGTCGCCATGCCGCCCGCCCCCAGCTCGCCTTCGATGCTGTAACGGTCGGCCAGCGCGGCTCCCAGCCGCTCGGCGATCTCACTCACGTATCGAACTCCAGCCTATTACTCCATGGGCCCAAGACAGCGAAGCGGCCGCCAGGGTACAGCACGACCTAGTAGGTAACGACCCACGTGTGGTGGCGGTTTCACATCGTTTGTGGGGGTGGCGGGGGGATCACACTCCACATGTTCCGCCACAGCTTCCAAGAACCGTCGGACTGCTTCCTCAGGATCATGAGCCATAAGCCACTGAATTCCATCGTCTCACCCTCGCCCTTGACCGTCAAGGTCTCCTCGTAGAAGGCTCGCAAGACAGCCAGGTCTCCTGCGACGACTACCTCGTCCAATCGAGGAGTGAACTGGAACGCGTACGTGCTAAATACGGCTTCGTACCTGGGTCGGAGTTCATCCATTCCGCTGATCGGGAGCTCGTCCGGTGGCAAGACCACCGCGTCGTCAGCAACGAAGGTCATCCAACCCTCCAGATCCCCTGCGTTGATGGCTGCGTTGTACTGCTCGAACCACGCCCTGATTGCCTCGACCTCGGGTCCGGTAGTAGTGGTTTGCTGTTCGACGGTTTGGGTGCAGGCCAGCAGAACCAGAGAGATAGGCAAAGCAAGTGCGAGACGGCACATAAACTCCCCCTTTACGATCAGGACCGAAACAGGGACGCGGCGTGATTCAGAAGCAGTGAAAGAAGCCTGCGCTCTTCCCTGTTGTAGAAGAGGCCACCCTCTCTCGGTCCAAGGATCAACAGGCCGGGATACGATTCGCTCTTGCCAATCCTCGAGACGAGTACCGGCCCGGCATCTGTGGTCACCACTGTCGAAGCCTGATGCTCCAGCGCCCCTACGGCGGCCCCGGCGAGCAGCGCGGTCGGTGGGTCGCTCGCCGAGCCCCAGTCCCTGGCAAACAGATTATCGTTCCTTCGGACAAGCACGATGCACGGCGTCGGCCCCAGCGCTTCACTCAACCGCTGTCCCAACGCACCAGCCGGGGACGAACCTTTAGCAAGGCTTCCAAGCTCCTCCGAGATGTCAGCGACCACGCGATCGAGTCTTTCCGACTCGGGGAAGAATCTTCGGGTGACCGTATTGGCGACCCAACGCTGAGATACAGCAACGACGCCCGCCGCCAGCGCCGTTGCCCCCAGATCGTTGAGCCAGCCAAGACCCAGAATGCCCGCCGGCACGAGGCGCTCAATGGTGACGTCGAGAGAGAGCCACGCGAGCACGAAGACAACGGTCAATCCCGAATACAGTGTCGCGCGCTTCACGATGAGGTCGACATCCCACAGCCCACGGCGGATCATTGCCAGCAGCACCCCCAGAAAGGGAAGACCCATGGCCAACGCGCTGACTGCTCCCAGCGCTGCTATGATGGGCCGGCGTTGCAGCTCGTAGGCGGATGAGCCGGCAGACGCGGCAAATGCAAACTCGGAGAGCCAGGTTATGATGAACAGCGTGAAGCCAATGGCGATCGTGTAAAGGACCATCCTGGCTTGTCCAAGCTCCTCCGCTGCCTTCTCGCGCCTGACCCGATCGACCGCCAACCACACGATCCTGACCGGTACCGTGAAAACGAGAACCATCCCGACCGCGAATGCCGCCCCGAATGCGATGAGGAGCGGCAAACCAACGCCGAGGGTGAACAGCGGCGTGAGAGTAGACTCCGAGCGACTGAGCCAGTGCACGAATATCGCCCCTGGAAACATCAGGGTACAAGCAACCAGACCCTTGGCAGGAACTCTGAAACGCCGCGGCAGCACTTGATCCGTGTCAGGGAACGCTTGCAGGAACCAGAGAAAAGCGCAGAGAATTCCCGGTATCAGTACGAAAGCCAGCCATGCCTGCCTCGACAACCAGTCCATCGGCGTACCGACCAGCAGCGGCGTGCGCCACGCCAACCAGTGCCAGCTGAAGCCGAGAATCTCGAGCAAGCCCCACAGCACGCAGACAACAACGAAACGGGGCGTGGCAACATCTCCCGACCGCGCGCGAAGGGCGAGAAGCCCGGCCAGCAACACGAAGATCGCCACAATCGACCCAGTGAGCGAAGGGATCGACGGCACAATGCCGTACGGCACCGCTCTGACCTCGACGACGCGCCAGTCCAGAACAGTGACGACCTCGGCCAATTCCTCTGAACCCTCGCGGCCGGAGCCGCCACCGCTTCCTCCACTGCGTCGTTCGTCCGGGCGGATGTAGTCAAACCGCACGATCGAAAGGTCCCGGGAGCCACACCAGCGGAGACCGACAGACACGAGCTGTCCCGGCGCGCCAGGTATGGCTACGCCCGAGGAGTCTATGACAACCCTAGACGTGTCCTTGCTCACCCACTCGATGGGGAGAGGATTACCGGCCGCATCGGTGGCGCTGAGGATCGTCCTTCGCCCTGATACCAGGACGGCCGGATCCACTGCGAGGGGCTCGGAGCCCACAAGCAGCAGGTTCGCTTCCTCCAACCCTGCTAGAGATGCCTTCAGGCTGTCCCGCCATCCATCGACTCGGCAATCTGGGGCCAACGGCTGATCGTTGAAGGCCAGGACCCGATCCCCGGGTTGGACGCCGACATCGCTGACGTGGACCTCGTCGACCGTCCATTCCTGTGGGAAACCGCTCAGATCCATTCTTCGGCCAGCAGCGGCCCCGCCGATGGCGTAGCCCAGGCGGCGGGCCGTCGATTGGCTGACCTCGAAGGGAAGGCGGCTGGGTGTGACGGTGGCCATCATCTGGAGGACTATCCCGGCAAAGACGACGACGAGAGCGAGAGAGAGTGCAGCAGCAAGGGCGAAACGGACTCGGCGGTCCATTCCGGCAGACGGTGCGCGCGGTCTGCGCAGATCGATATCCCCGCGTCGGTCTCGCTTCCAGAGCATGGCCGAGTTCCGATCCGAGCTCATGATCTCGCCCGGACGGCATCCGTTCCGGGCGCGGAGGTTCTCGTGGAGTTGTACTCGGAGTCTTGTTAATGGTGGGTCGGCTCCGAGTCGCAGTCAACAAGGAGGCGTTATCGATCCTCAACCCCAATACGATACCGCCCCACCGAGTAGCGGCAGGGCGGTTCAGTCGTGTTCGGCCAGGATCCAGCTAGTTGTTGCGGCGTGGCGCGCTTCTCATCGACGGCGGCACCAGCGAGTCCGGAATGAAGATCGCCTTGTCGGTTGGCCATTCGGTCATGAGCTGCGGGTGATAGCCCTCCGGATAGTACCGAGCCGGATCGATCTCCCTGTCCCGGATGAACTGTTCCTGCAGATCGGGACGCTGATAGGGCGGGGGCGGAACCACGAGGCCTCCGTAACGCGCGATCGAGGCGTCGGCGTTGGGAGCTTTGTTGTTGGGGTACTCCGCGACCACGCCATCACGGACCCAGATCTGATCCTTGGTCATGTTGACGACAACCATGTCCGGGGCGCCCGGATGATAGGGGCACCAGGACTTCCACCTCCAGATCGCTATCGGCGATCACGTTGGCGCTGGCGCCGAGCCCGTCAACGAACGACATCTCGCCGAACACCTCGCCGGGGCCCAGGCGCGCTATGGCGAAGTCACGGCCGAAATGGGTCCTCTCGATTCGAACCGTCCCCTTGCGGATCGTGTACAGCGCCTGGGCCAAACTCCCCTCCTCCAGCACGGTGTCGCCCGCGGCGTACTTCGTCAGCCGCGCCTTCTCGCTGAGCAGGCGCCGGTCGTCTTCCGTAACAAACCGAAATGCATCGCCAGCCCGGGCGTCTTGAGTCGGATCCATGCTAGCCGCCTCCTAATCTGCGCAACGTGATCGCCCTCGAACACATCCTTCGTATTGAATTCGCGACTGGAACCGCAGACAGGCGGGGCTTGCCCGGTGAGTGAGCGAATCGAGAGCAAGCATGGGTCGGCCCGCGGCGGCGCGACTTATCGGCTTGGGATCAGTGGCTTGTGGTTGGGAGCCCAATCAAAGATGCGGTGCTTACAGGCGGCAATCAACAAGCGCTCTACTGCCTCGATCGTCCCTCCAATTCGGCCGTCCAATGGGCGATCATTGACCGGGCCGACTCTTACGAGCCATACTGATGCATACGCCAAAGTGGCTACCGGTAAACCCAAAATCAGGCGATGGAGGGACACCATGAACACGGCACGCTTGGCTTTCGGGTCAGTGTTGGCGTTCCTTGCGGGTGCGTACCTGCTGGGTTGCAGCGAAGGTACCGAGCCAGCGACTACGCCGGTTAGCGTCGAGATTACGACGGGCGACTACACTTTCACAGCCCTGAGCCAGACCAGGCAGTTCAGCGCGGTGGCGCGAGACGCGACGGGCAGTGTGATTGGGGACGCGAGCTTCACCTGGAGCTCGTCGGCGCCGGGTGTGGCGACGGTAGACAACGGTCTCGTTACGGCGATCGGTAACGGGGAGGCGACGATCACAGCAAGGTCAGGTGATGTGTCGGGCAGCGCCACGGCGACCGTCAGTCAGGAGGTCTCTGGAGTCGTTGTCGATCCGAACCAGTACACGCTCACCGCGCTCGACGAGACGTACCAGCTCAGTGCTGACGCCCGGGACGCGAACGGACACTCGGTCGCCGGGCAAACGTACGGCTGGCAGTCGGACGACCCGAACGTGGTCTCCGTGGATTCCAGAGGCATAGTGACGGCGGTAGCCAATGGCGGGCCGGTGAGTATCACGGCGACGACGGCGGGATTCAGCGGCACCGCCATGCTGAGCGTGGTGCAGGCCACGGCGAACGTGGAGGTGACGCCGGATGGTTGTACTCTGGCGGAACGCGGCGCGACGTGCCTGCTGGCCGCGATAGCGAGGGACGCGAACGGCAACGAGATCATCGGATCGAGCTTCGCCTGGAGCACGTCGGACGAGAACGTGGCGACGGTGGCGGGCGGCCTGGTGACGGCCGTGGGGCCGGGGCAGACGATCATAACGGCGAGTGCGGCTGGAGCGGATGACCAGACGAGTGTCAGCGTCATCCTCTACGCCCAGGTGAGCGCCGGTTCGAGTCACACGTGTGGTGTGACGACCAACGGGACGGCCTACTGCTGGGGCTACAACTGGAAAGGGGAGCTGGGAGACGGCACGACGACACGTCGGTCGACACCGGCGGAGGTCTCCGGCGGCCTAAGCTTTGCCTCGGTAACTGCAGGGTATCTGCATAGCTGCGGCCTGACGATCGGGGGTGCGGCTTACTGCTGGGGCTACAACATCGACGGGCAGCTGGGCGAGGCCACCACGACAGACCGCCTCACACCTGCAGCGGTCGCCGGCGGCCTGAGCTTTGTCTTGCTAGACGCCGCCGACTCGCATACCTGCGGCTTGACCGGCAGCGGGACAGTCTACTGTTGGGGTCGCGGCTCGGCCGGGCAGCTGGGGAATGGGACGACGACGGGAAAGCAGACGACGCCTGTCGCGGTGACCGGTGGCCATACCTTCGCCTCGCTGAGTACAGGACGTTCCCACAACTGCGGCGTAGCGAACGGCGCGACAGCCTACTGCTGGGGAAACAACACGTCCTGGGAACTGGGCGATGGTACAGGGACAAATCGTTCCTCACCCGTGGCGGTCGCCGGCGGTCTGACCTTTACCTCGGTGATTGCCGGAGGATCGCACAGCTGCGGTGTCGCGACCAGCGGGAGGGTCTACTGCTGGGGCCGCAACACTTTCGGCGAGCTGGGGGATGGCACTTACACAAACCGCTCGACACCCGTGGAGATTTCCGGCGGCCTCGGCTTCGCCGCTCTGACTGCTGGGAGTTTGCACAACTGCGGCGTGACGAGCGGCGGGGCAAGCTACTGTTGGGGCTACAACGGTGACGGGCAACTCGGTGATGGTACCATGATCGACCGCACTACGATTCAGGCGATCGCCGGCGCGCTGAGCTTCGCTTCGTTGAGCGCGGGCTTTGGGCACAGCTGTGGTGTGACGGCCAGCGGAGCGGCCTACTGTTGGGGTGATAACCTAAGGGGCCAGTTGGGGGATGGCACGACCGACGACAGCCTGACACCCGTCCGAGTCGTATCGCCCTGGGTGCAGAACTGAGAGTCCGTCAGACGCCATAATACCTAGCCGCCGCCCGGCGCTCGTGCTTGAGATGCGGCCCGCAGTTCGCCCGGGACTACAGCACAATCTCGTAGGTGACGACCAAACGAGTGGTGGAGGTTCCTGCCCAGTATTCCGGCCTGGGACCCGAACGCGGTGAGCCTTGCTCCAGAAAACGCCCGCGGATACTAATAGGGTCCCGAAGCTTGTCAACATTAAGAATCGTTATGGTAGGGTAGACGCACTAGCACGATCAGATTTCGAGGACTCCTCGGTTTGAGCTGACCCACCCAGGCTTAACAGGAGACAGAAGGATGGACCGACGGACCTTCCTGAAGGGCGCGACCGCATCAGCGGTGGCTCTCAATCTGACGCCTCATGGTTCGGCGCTGGGTGAGGAGGCCGCGGGCCGACCCCACGTGAGTAGCCCCAATCCCGAGGCGCTCATCATGGACGCCATGGGCGAGCTGCGTCCGATCTACGAGCCGCCCCTCGTCCGGGAGATGCTGGCCAGCGGTATGGACTCGATCACCGTGACGCTCTGTGATCCGAAGGCCGAGGGCGCGGAGGCCTTGGAGCTGGCCGTGGACGGGCTGTTGGAGTACGACCGTTACCTGGCCGCGCACCCCGACCTGTTCGTGAAGGCCACCTCCGTAGCCGATGTCGATGCGGCGCGCGTCTCAGGACGGATGGCCGTGTTCTACCTCTACCAGAACGCGACCCAGTTCGACGATGACCTGGACCGGGTCGAGATGTTCTACAGGCTGGGGCTGACTAGCTGCCAGCTCACGTACAACGAGAGAAACCTCGTCGGCGTGGGGTGCCGCGCTGAAGGTGACGACGGCGGCCTCACCGATTACGGGCGCCAGCTGATCGATCGGATGAACGGCATCGGTATGCTCATCGATCTGTCGCACGCGAACATGCGGACGATGGCGGAGGCGATCAAGCACTCACCTGCGCCGGCGATCATCTCGCATACCGGCTGCGACGCCGTGCACCCGCACGTACGGAACACGACGGACGCGAACTTGCGGCTGCTCGCCGACCACGGTGGCCTCGTCGGTGTTTGCCAGCTGCGTCCCTTCCTGACATTCAAGAAGAAGGAAAACCTGCACGCTTACTTCGACCACGTCGACCACGCGGTCAACGTCGCCGGCATCGACCACGTGTGCATCGGGAGCGACCGGGACCACAGGGTCATCGAGATGACTCCCGAGTACGAGGCGGAGCTCCGAGCCGAAGAGGGAGCCCAGGTTGTCAGCCACGAGCTGCCCTACTTCATCGACGAACTGAACGGACCACGGCGTATGGAGGTGGTGTGGGACGGGCTAGAGGCCCGCGGCTACTCGGAGTCCGAGGTCGAGAAGATCATGGGTGTGAACCTCTATCGCCTCTACGGGGAGGTGATCGGTTAGCTGTTGTTACGCCGCCTCACCGCTTACGGCGGCGAGCCCTACGGGACCCAACAATGCAGGCCAGCTGGGAGACAGGACCGTGAGGCTCACTGGCCGACGGCGTCGGCCACAAGGGTGGACACTGAGCCCTCTTTGAAAGGCAGAGAGCGGGAGACGGGACTCGAACCCGCGACCCTCAGCTTGGAAGGCTGATGCTCTGGCCAACTGAGCTACTCCCGCTTCTTTGGGCAGGCTTGGCTGCCCGGGCAGGCAGGTAACCGGTAATCGGTGACCGGTAACACCTGACCCATCGTCGGCGGCCGGTGGCCGGTCGGGAAGGTGCCGTTACCGATCACCGGTTACCGCTTACCAAACATGGGGCGGGAGGGACTCGAACCCCCGACTTCTGCGATGTGAACGCAGCGCTCTAACCAACTGAGCTACCGCCCCGCCGGATGTATCGAAACACATCAATTGTCCCGTTTCGATACACCTTCCTGCCGAAAGCGGGAGACGGGTCTCGAACCCGCGACCTCGAGCTTGGGAAGCTCGCGCTCTACCAGCTGAGCTACTCCCGCGTTCTTTCAAAGTGCTCCGGCGCCGCCCGCGTGACAAGTGCTTCGACAAGCGGTCGTGCCGGTTGGAAAGGTAACCGGTAATCGGTGATCGGTAATCGGTAACGGCCCGGATCCACCGGTTACCGGTCACCGGTTACCGAAACAGAGGTGCCGGGAGGAATTGAACCTCCGTAAGAGGCTTTGCAGGCCTCCGCCTAGCCACTCGGCCACGGCACCGGGGTGGGGGAATTAATTCGGTGTGTTTGCTTTGGTCAAGCGTTTTGCGGCGGCAGCGTCCTGCAGCGTCAGGGCAGGTAAGCGGTAATCGGTGACCGGTAACCGGTGGATCCGGGCCGTTACTGGTCACCGGTCACCGGTTACCGGTTACCGTACCAAGGGGAAGAACGTGCCGACCGAAGTTACCTGCGCTGGGATCCGAGACGACGACTTCAAGCTCCAGGTTCTTCCCGGCGGCACTGCGCGGAACCGGCACCCGGCCTTTGAACATGTTCGTCTGGCCGGCGTACTCGAGCTGGGACCGGGAGACGACCTTTCCGTCCGCCATGAGGTGGGCCATGACCTGCTTCGTGTTGGCGTCCCACATGCCGCCGGGCTCGATGGAGCAGCCGCACATCATACGAACTCGCACCCTCACGTCGATGGAGCCTTCGACCGGGGTCATCGGATCGGGATCCTCGATCTCGACTATGAAGCCGTAGAGCTCGAGGATGACGCCGTCGCCGACGATGTCGCTGCCGGGGACGAGAAGCATCTGCCGAGTGGCCGAGCGGGTGGCCTGCGGATAGCCCAGCGGGCCCACCGCCGAGATGTTGACAACGGTCGGCTCGCTGAGCTGTAGGTCGGCCACGAAACCGGCGGCGCCCTCCGTGTCGTAGACGGTCATGTCCCGGGCGTGGGGCGTGGACATGATGAGATTGGTGTTCCCCGTACCGCCCTCGTGCACCCCGCTCGCCAGGATCTCGCCGGTCTCCGCGTTCACGATCGTCACCTCGGCCCCGCCAACGCCGCTCCCGATGATCTTGGCGTCCCGCGCCACCACGCGGACGACCACGCGAGTCGTGACCGCTTCCTCCTGTGCCGCTCCGGCCGCCGCCCCCAACGCCACCAACGCAATGAGCATAGCCCCAGCGCGCATCGTCGCCCCTCCGTTTCCACCGGTTACCGATTACCGGTCACCGGTTACCATCAGTTACCGGTCACCGGTCACCATCTGTTACCATCTTATAAGAGCGGCTCCCCAGGTGAAGCCGGAACCGAACGCCGTTAGACAGACGAGATCTCCGCGACTAATCCGCCCGTCCTCCAGCGCTTCATGCAGGGCGATCGGGATGCTCGCCGCGGTGGTGTTGCCGTACTTGTGGATGTTGCTGACCACTTTCTCGTCGGGCAGCCCCAGCTGCTTCTGAACCGCCTGCGTGATCCTCAGGTTCGCCTGGTGCGGAATCACCAGATCGATGTCAGACAGCTCGAGGCCGTTGGCCTCCAGCGCCTCCTTCACGGCCTGAGGCATCCGAACGGCGGCGTGCTTGAACACCTCACGCCCTTCCATGTACGGTCGCGTTAGACCCTTCTCGATTTGCTCCGGCACCAACCACGGGTTGTAGCGGGAGCCCGGCGCCTCCATCCACAACTTCTCGGCGTGCTTGCCGTCCGCATGGATGTGAACCGACAACACACCGCGATCCCCGTCCTCTCCCGGCCCAAGGATCACCGCCCCCGCCCCATCCCCGAACAGCACCGCCGTGTCGCGCCCGTCGTTCGTCTTCTCCAACCCCGTCGACTGCACCTCCGTGCCCACCAGCAAGACCCGTCGGTACATCCCCGTCCGGATCCAGGCGTCGGCTATCGACAGCCCGTAGATGAACCCGCTACACTGGTTCCGAACGTCCAGGCACGGGATGTTCTTGATCCCCAGCTTGCGCTGCAGAAACACCCCAGACCCCGGGAAGTACACATCCGGGGACAGCGTCGCCACGATCAGGCAATCCAGCTCCGACGCCTCCATCTCCGCCGCCTCCAGGGCCCGCTCAGCCGCCAGCTGCGCCAGGTCCGAGCTCCCGACTCCCTCATCGACCCACCGCCGCTCCTCTATCCCGGAGCGCTGGCGGATCCATTCGTCACTCGTCTCCATCCACTGCTCGAGATCATGGTTGGTTATCACACGTTCGGGCACGTAATAACCTGTCGAAATCACCTGTGTACGTAGCATAAATTACGTGTTTGAGTTACGTCGCGCTCCGGTCTCTCGACTGGACCGCGCGGATGTGATAATCTACGGCGTTCCTGACGTCTTGACGACGGGGAGGAGGGACCAGTTGGCGAAGCGGAAGGCTGCCACACAGACGAAGAAGAGCCGGAGCGGGGGCAAGCGAGTCAAAGCGGAGCCCACGCTACGGGAGCAGCAGGACGCGGTGGACCGGGCGCGAGATTGGCTTTCGGAGCATCGGGACTACTACGGATACCTGAGCCGGCAGAGCGGGGCGCGGGGCGCGCCTGAACTGGCGCGGCACCTACGTGGCGACATGCAGGCAAAGCAGGGTCGGGACGGGAGCTGGGCGGAGGGCGACCTGGCGGAGTCGACAGAAGCGTTGTGGCGCCTGCTGGACCTGGGGATGGCAGCGGATGGGCCGGCGATAGTGCGTGGACTGGATTGGCTGTACGAGCAGCGGGAGGTGGAAGGCGCGTACGGTGGTGGGTGCACGCCGGGCCGACACGAGCAGCGGATGTGCGAGCACTTCATAAGCGGTCTATTCAGTCCAGGTCCTGAGGACGAGCCGCAGGAGATCACGCTGGCGAACGGACAGACGGTGACATCGGATGCCGGGGCGCGGCTGTTGGCATCGGAGCGAGCGCTGCGACTGGCGCTGCGGGCAAACGCGGGAGACGCGAGGGTAGTGGCGTCGGTGTCCGGGCTGCGGGGATTGCCGTTGTACCTGGAGTACGGTGGTGGCTTCACCCCGGCGGTGCTGGTGGGAGCGATTCAAGCGCTGGCCTGGACGCCGGGCACGCACTGCAGCGAGTTGGAAGCGGGTCTCGAGGCGCTGGCGGATGAGCAGGGGAAGGATGGAAACTGGCCTAACGTGGAATTCTTCTTCGTGCTCGAGACGTTGTTGGAGGTGAAGCATCCTCTGGCGCGGCAGATGCTTGCGAAGGCGGTGCCGCGGTTGCTGGAGGGCCAGCACAAATACGGGGCTTGGGGCCGGCACTATCAGGCGGCGCAGACCTGGATCGGGCTGCTGGTGCTGGAACACGCTCTGGAGCGAATGAAAGCGGGCAAAAGGTAGCGCGTCGCGCCTGATACCGCCCTTGACGCCTACTTACCCTGTTCTTAGTCTCAGCCGCAACCTCAAAGCGCCTGCAAACGGGCATCGGCCGGGAGAATGATGCGCACCCGTCGGAGAACGTTCACAATCAGCGTGGTTGGTCTCGCCGGCTTGGCGGTCATCGCGATCGCCATTCAGGCGCAGCGCCTGCGCGCCGGAGCGCCGGCGATAGCCGCGGCCGCCGCCGTTCAGGACGCCGCGTTCTCCATCGACCCCGACACCATGGTGGGATGGAACGAGGGTCCGGCGCAGCCGGTCTTCTTCAGCCACCGGCGCCACGCGGGTGTCTACGAAATCCAGTGCCTGTACTGTCACAGCAATACGGACCTGTCCCCGATTGCGTCGATGCCGCCGCTGGAGGTCTGCCTCGGCTGTCACCGGGTCGTGCAGGGCGGCAGCTCGGAGATCGCGAAGCTCCGCGGCTACGAGCAGCAGGGCGAGGCGATACCCTGGGAGCGGATCTACAAGCTGGCGGACTTCGTTCAGTTCAACCACGGGCGCCATATCCTGGCCGAACTGGAGTGCGAGGAGTGCCACGGCAAGGTGGAGGAGACGGATGTCCTCTACCAGTGGTCATCGATGACGATGGGCTGGTGCCTGGAGTGCCACCGGGAGCCGGGCGAGGACGAAGCGAAGCTGGCGGAAGCCCACGCGAACGCCGAGCGGTTCACAGAGGAGGGGCGGGAGTCGCCCGGGCTTTATCCCAAGTCGATCGACTCGGACTACGGCGTCACCAAAGGTCCCATCGACTGCGCTGCATGTCACTACTGAAGAAGGTGCGTCCCATAGGGAGCGTAATAGATGTCTGACATCAAGCGTCGCGATTTCCTGAAGATTCTGGGGCTTAGCGGCGCCGGCACGGGCCTGGTAGGATGTGCTCAGGAACCGGCACAGAAGCTCATACCCTACCTGGTGCAGCCGGAGGAGATCATCCCCGGCCACCCGACCCATTACGCCAGCGCCTGCCGCGAGTGTCCGGCGGGTTGCGGCGTGGTTGCCAAGGTCCGCGAGGGCCGGCCGATCAAGGTCGAGGGCAACCCGGACCACCCGGTGAACGCGGGCCGGCTCTGCGCCCGCGGGCAGGCATCGCTGCAGGGCCTGTACAATCCCGATCGAATCCAGTCTCCGATGCTTCGTTCCGAAGCGAGCGGTGAGTTCGAGGCGATCTCTTGGAGCGAAGCTGAGGGGATGCTTGCGGAGCGCATCGGGGCATTACGGGCATCGGGCCGCAGCGACAGGGTCTACCTGTTCAGCGATGGAGCGGTGGGCACGCTCGACGGTCTATTCGACGCCTGGATGGACGCGATCGGCTCGCCAAACCGAGTGACCTACGACAGCTTCGACCTGGAGCCGTTGCGGGAAGCGAACCGGCTAACGTTGGGCCTGGCGGAGATCCCGCGCTACGAACTCGATCAAGCCGATCTCATCGTTTCGTTCGGCGCCGGCTTCCTGGAGACCTGGATTTCGCCGGTCCAGTACGCGAGGCTGTTCTCCCGTTCCCAGAGCTTCCGGGACGGGCAGAAGGGCCGTTTCATTCATATCGGCCCGCGCCTCTCGATGACCGGCTCCAACTCCGACGAGTGGGTCGCCGCTCGACCCGAGGGCGCCATGTTGGTGGCCCTGGCCATGACCCGCGTCCTGGTCGCCGAGGGGCGAGCGGGCAGTCGTGGCGCGGCGATCCGTCCTCTGGTCGAGCCGTTTACGCCCGAGCGAGTCGCCGAGTCGGTCGGGATCGCGCCGGCGGAGGAGATCACGCGTCTCGCCCACGAATTCGCCGAGTCGCCGGCCAGCCTGGCGCTGCCGCCGGGAACCGAGATGACCGGCCGCAATGCCACCGCAACGCACGCGGCGGTGACCCTGCTGAACTACGCGGCGGGCAACATCGGCCGCACCGTTCGCTTCGGACCGAACGTGGAACGGCGCCGCTCGGCAGGCATGGACCGCCTGACCGAAGTGGCGGACACGATGCGGGCGGGCGGAGTCGAGATCGCCCTGATCCACGGTTGCGATCCGGTCTTCACGCTTGCCGCCGGCCTGGGCTTCGCCGAGGCGCTGGACCAGGTCGATCTCGTGGTGAGCTTCGCCAGTTATATGGACGAGACGGCGGCACGGGCAGATTTGATCCTCCCGGACCACACGCCTCTGGAGAGTTGGGGAGACCACGTGCCCGAGGCAGGGGTGCGGACGCTGATGCAACCGACCATCAACCCGCTGTTCGACACGAAGCACAGCGGTGATGTCTTGCTGGCGGTCGCGACCGGTATCGGCGCCGGCATCGCGCCAGGTACCGCGTGGCCGGATTTCCTGCGCGACGCGTGGCGCGCCGTGCAGCTGGAGCACGAGCCCGGCGGAAACTTCGAGGACTTCTGGCGCGAGGCGGTCTCCCGTGGTGGCGCCTGGCGCGCGGTCGGCTCGCAGCCCGTTACGCTCAACACCGCCGTGGCCGGGGTCGTTTTCGATGAGCCCTCACTCGACGGTGACGCCAGCACGCCTTACGCGCTGCTCGCCTACCCGTCGCCCAACTTCTACGACGGCCGCGGAGCCAACCGTGGCGGAAAGGCTCGGAGTGGAGACAGGCGACATCGTCGAGGTGAATTCGCCGCATGGCCGACTCGAGGCGCCGGCCTTCGTGCACCCCGGTATCCGCCAGGACGTGGCGGCCATCCCCATCGGCCAGGGGCACGAAAACTACGGCCGCTGGGCCGAGAACCGTGGAGTGAGCCCGCTGGCGTTGCTGCCGGCGGCGGCGGACGAGGCGTCGGGCGGCGTCGCGTGGCTGACCACCAACGTGGGCCTGGCGGCAACGGGGCGCCGCGTCGAGCTGGTCAGCCTGCAGGGCTCCCACGATGACCACGACCGCGAGATCGCCGAGGTGATTAGCCTCGACGTCGCGGCCGAGGCGGAAGAGCACGCCCGGGAGGAGATGGAGCTTCACCCCGAGGCCCTGGTGCACGCATCCGAGGACGCCGACCCCAAGAGCCCCTACCGTTGGGGGATGGCGGTCGACCTCTCGAGCTGCACGGGCTGTTCGGCCTGCGTGACGGCCTGCTACGCGGAAAACAACATACCGGTCGTCGGCGAGGAGTTCTGCTCCCAGGGCAGGGAGATGGCCTGGCTTCGCATCGGGACGTACTACGAGCACGCGATCGAGGAAGGCGCGAACGGCCACGGCGACACGCATGGCGACGACCCCGGCTCCGACTCGTTCCACGTCGTCCACCTACCGATGATGTGCCAGCAATGCGGCAACGCGCCCTGCGAGCCGGTCTGTCCCGTTTACGCCACCTATCACAATCCCGAAGGTCTGAACGTACAGATCTACAACCGCTGCGTCGGCACCCGCTATTGCTCGAACAACTGCCCCTACAAGGCGCGCCGCTTCGAGTGGTTCGATTACGAGTTCCCCTTCCCGCTCAACCTGCAGTTGAACCCGGACGTCACGGTGCGGGAGAAGGGCGTGATGGAGAAGTGCACCTTCTGCGTGCAGCGAGTTGCGGCGGCAAAGAACACTGCAGCGTATGAATACCGCGCTGTGGTGGACGGCGAGGTCACGCCTGCCTGCGCGCAGACGTGCCCGGCCGAAGCGATCGTCTTCGGAAACCTGAGAGACCCGAACAGCCGCGTCTCGCAATGGGCGAAGAGCGGCCGAAGCTACCACGTGCTCGGAGAGCTGAACACGCGACCCGCGATCACCTACCTGAAAGAGGTAGCTCGCGGCACGGAGGAGACATAGATGGCTTCGGTCGCACCGCCGGCGCGATCACCATTCGCGAAAGTCAGCCGCGACATCATCGGCGCGCTGTGGGAGCCCGACTGGCGCTACCACGTGATGATGGTCGCCCTGCTGGCGATCCTGGGCTGGGCCGGTTTCGCCTGGATCTACCAGATCAAGGTCGGTATGGGTGCGGCCGGCATCAACCACCCGGTGATGTGGGGCGTCTATATCACCAACTTCGTCTTCTGGGTCGGCATCGCCCACTCCGGCACCCTGATCTCGGCCATCCTCTACTTGCTCCGATCGGGCTGGCGGACGACGATCAACCGGGCCGCCGAGGCGATGACGATCTTCGCCGTCATGACCGCCGGCCTTTTCCCGATCATCCACCTGGGCCGGATCTGGTACTTCTACTTCCTGGCGCCCTACCCGAATCAGCGGTTGCTCTGGCCGAACTTCAGATCGCCGCTGATCTGGGACTTCTTCGCGATCAGCACCTACTTCACCATCAGCCTGCTGTTCTGGTACTCGGGACTGATCCCGGACGTCGCGGCGATCCGCGACAAGATGAAGGGGCTGACGGGACGCGCCGCACGGCTCAAAGAGAAGATCTACGGCGCCCTCGCGCTGGGCTGGCAGGGTAGCGACAGGCAGTGGAAGAACTACCGGCGCGCCTACCTCTACATGGCGGCGATCGCGACCCCGCTGGTGCTATCGGTGCACAGCGTGGTGTCGTGGGACTTCGCCATGGCCATCACGCCGGGTTGGCACTCGACGATCTTCGCGCCCTACTTCGTCGCCGGCGCGATCTTCTCCGGGATCGCCATGGTGATCACGCTGTCGGTCCCCTTCCGCTGGGCGCTGGGCCTGGAGGACTACATCAACGAGTACCACTACGACAACATGGGCAAGCTGTTGCTGCTCACGTCGCTGATCGTAGGGTACGCGTACGTCACCGAGTACTTCATGGCGTGGTTCTCCGGCGACGCGATGGAGTGGGAGAGCTTCCGCTGGCGAGCCCTGGGAGCCTACGCGGGTCCGTTCGTCATCATGTTCATCTGCAACGTTCTCATTCCGCTGCTCTGTTTCTGGCGAAAGATCCGGCGCAGCATCAAAGCGATGTTCGTGATATCGATCTTCGTGAACATCGGGATGTGGTACGAGCGATTCGTGATCATCGTGTCGGCGCTGGCCCACGAGTACGAACCGGGCGCCTGGGGTCTCTACAAGCCAAGCTGGGTGGAACTCTCGATCACGCTCGGCAGCTTCGCCTGGTTCTTGTTCTGGTTCATGCTGTTCGCCAAGGTGTTGCCGGCCATCTCGATCACCGAGGTCAAGGAATCGATCGCCGAAGGCGTCTGGAGCCCCGGCGACAAGAAGGAAGACTCCTAGATGTCAGCGCTGACGGCTGTAACGGCGATATTCGACGATATCCACGCTGTGGTGGGTGCCGTGCGCTCGATCCGCGAGGAGGACTGCAAGGAGGTGCAGGTCTTCGGTCCGATCATGGAGACGGAGTTGGAAGACGCGATCGGGAAGCCGCCCAGCCCGGTACGCCGGTACGCTCTCATAGGTGGCCTGGCCGGCTGCATATCCGGATTCGCGATCACGATCTGGTCCTCCTACTACTACCCGCTGGTCGTCGGCGGCAAGCCACTCGCGTCGATTCCGGCCTATGTCATCATCGGGTTCGAGATGACCATCTTGTTCGCCGGTATATCGGCGCTGATCGGCATGTTGATACATAGCCGGATGCCGACCACAAAACTCAGCCGGGCATACCAGGCGAGCTTCAGCGACGACGAATTCGGCGTTCGCGTGATCTGCGACTCGAGCAGCTCGGCAAAGATCCAGGATCTTCTTAGTAGCTACGGTCCCGGCGAGGTGCGCGTTGAAGAGTGAACGAGTAAGAGCGGCAACCTCCGCGCTGGCTTGTCTTGTCCTGGCCTACGGGCTGGCGGGATGCCAGGGCACGGAGATCGAGGATGCCATAAGCAAGGTCTCGTGGTTCAACACGATGCGAGACCAGCCGGCGGTCGAACCTTACGAGGAGGCGGCACGCATGCCGCCGGAGGGCACGGTGGCTTTCGAGGCCGGCGTCCCGCTCGGCACCTTGCCCGACGATTACGTCGACGTGCCGAACCCGGTGCCGACCAGCGCGGAGTCGCTGGAGATCGGCAAGGCGCGGTACGACATCTACTGCGACGTCTGTCACGGCCCCGAAGGGCGCGGCGGCGGCAGCGTCGAGGGCCCGTTCCCGCGCGGCTTGATCAACACGCTGGATACGCAGCGGGCGCGGAACCTGAGCGACGGCTACCTGTTCGGCATAATCTCCGCGGGACGCGGCCTGATGCCGAACTACCGGCGCATGCCCCAGGTAGAACGCTGGCACATAGTCAACTACATCCGCCAGCTCCAGCAGAGCTCACCCGAGGGTGACGGTTAATGGTGGAAACGAGTCATAGCGAAGCAGCCGACGTGAGAGAGCGCGAGATCCTGGGCCGCGTTCCCGGCCGAATCTCCGGTGGGGTCGTCACGACGCTGGGAACGCTATCGGCGCTCGGGATCGTCGGCTTCATCGCGGGTCTCGCCGCGGACCCGCAGCGGGTCTGGCAGGCCTACCTGGTCAACTTCCTCTTCTTCTCCGGGCTCGCTGCGGCGGGCGTGCTGTTCGGCGCCGCCATGCAGCTGGCCAAGGGGCACTGGGGCAAGTCGATGCACAGGATCGGCCAAGGGTTCGGCGCGTTCTTGCCGGCATCGTACCTGTTCTTCTTGCTCCTCTACCTGGGGAGGGCCAGGATCTTCCCCTGGATCGGCAACCCGGTGAACTCCGAGGGTCACCCGCTCCCAACGGTTTGGTACAACGTGGGCGGTCTCTTTGCCAGGGGCGCGATCTTTCTGGGCGTGCTCTACGCGCTTTGCCTCGCGTTCATGTATTACTCGTTGCGCCCCGACATGCCCGCCGTCGCCGGCCGCCTCAGCGGCTGGCGCCGCAGCCTGGTGGATTGGATTGGGCGCGATTTCGGGACCGTGGATACGGAGGCGGCCCGTTCCCGGCGCGTTTTGGCCCGACTCTCGCCGATCCTCGCCCTGAGCTACACCGTCATCTTGAGCGGCATGGCCGTCGACCTGATCATGTCGCTCGAGCCGGGCTGGCTATCGGCGCTGTATCCCGCCTACTTCTTCATCGGGGCCTGGCTCTCGGCGCTGGCCGGAATGGCCGTGATGGCGGCGCTGTTGCGCAAGCGCGCCGGCCTCGACTTCTTCGCCTCCAACCAGTGGCACGACCTGGGCAAGCTGGTCTTCGCGTTTTGCATCTTTTGGGCCTACCTCTGGTTCTCCCAGTACTTGCCCATCTGGTACGGCAACCTGGGACGCGAGACGCTCTTCATCGAGGCCCGCATGGATCCGCCCTGGCTGGGAACGTCCATCGCCCTCTTCGCCTTCGTCTTCGTCTTTCCGTTCCTGCTACTGTTGTGGCAGAAGGTCAAGATGGCCCCGTCTTACCTGGCGGCGGTGTCCGGCCTGGTGCTGCTGGGACTCTGGCTGGAGCGCTTTAACGCGGTCGTTCCGTCGATCTGGACCGGCGCCGGCGTACCGCTGGGATGGATCGAGATCCTCGTGACTCTCGGGTTCCTCGGCGCTTTCGGCTTCTGCTACGCTCTCTACGCCTCGACCTTCCCGATGGTCCCGCTGCGTGACAGCATTATCGTTGGGTCGGCGCGGAAGGGACCGTACTAGTCGGTAACCGGTAACCGGTAATCGGTGACCGGTAACACAAGTAATTCAACCATAATCCTAGGTCGACCGTCGAGCGAAGAGTCCAACTCGACGATCGAGTGACGGCTGACCGCTGTCCGATGTCGCGCCGAACGTCGCCCCACCTGATTCAGGCGATCAGAGCTTCCAGGGCTGGATCGGCCGGCGTTGTCCAGACCTTCCGATAGGCGAGCAAAACGATCAGCGAATAGAGGTTGGCGAGGGCGAAGGGTGCTCCCAGGAGGGTGGGCCAGCGGGGGACGTAATAGGCCGCGGCGATTAGCAGGGCTAGGTGGGCGAGCGTTCCGAGCAGCCAGGCGGCGCGGCTTCCGTGGACTTGTTTCCAAACGTAGGTGACGAGCAGGCCGGAGAGGGCCAGGAGGCCGAACCCCCAGGAGAGGATGAGGCCCGGTACCAGGAAGAACATCCCGGCAAAGCCGATGGGCACGGCGAGCACGGCCCAAAGGGCGTAGTGGATATCTACCAGTGGATAGGAACGGTTCATCGGGCGGAATTCTCTCCTGTTCAGCTCGTCTCGAGGTCGCACCAGCTTACTCGACGCCAGGGAATGAGGCAAGTTCAGACGGAGAAGTACCTGGCAGCAGGATGATGAACGACCAACGCCGCCGTGGCGAGCTCGGGGATCAGCGCGCCGGCTTCCGTAAGCTCCATGCCGAGTCGTTCCCGTGCCGGGAGCAACTCGAATACGATGCCGTGCTGCCGGTGGTCCGGGCAGGCGCCGTAGCCCCACGAGTAACGAAGTCCGCGTTCCGGCTCGACCCCCAACTCCTCCCGAATTCGGCTGTGCACGTACTCGGCCCCCGCCTCCGCCAGCCGAACGCCGAAGCCGTGCAGGTAGTATCCCTCCGCGTAGTCGCCCGACTTCATCAGCGCGTCCGACTTCTCCAGGATCGCGTCGCCGACGGTGACGATCTGGAACGCGACCACGTCCCGACCGCCGCCGGCGGCGGGCAGGAAATAGTCGGTAAGAGATAGCTTGTCATAGTCCGCCTGCCTCGGGAAGTCGAAGCGCGCGATCTCTCGCTCGCCGTCGGCCGGGTCATAGACGACGAGCGCGTCTGCGTCGGCGGTCGCCGGGAAGAAGCCGTAGGCCGCCTGCGGTCGTAGCCAGCCGCCGGCGAGCGTCTCCTGCTTGTAGCGTTCCAGTCTTGGTTCGAACTCGTCCTTCTGTAACTGCTCCCACTTCGCGCCCTTGGCATTCTTCGCGCCCCAATGCAGCCGATAGAGCGTGTTCAGGTCGATGAGCGGGAAGAGATCTGCCAGCGGCAACCGATCCAGCACCTTGACGCCCCAGAACGCGGGCTCGGGGATCTCCACGTCACGGGAGGGTCCGCCCTTGCCGCCGACCCCGGCGCGCGCCGCGCGCGCCTTTTCCTGGAGCGCCTCGCGCTTCACGATCCCTTCGCGGATCTCCCGGTGCCGGGCGCGCACGTAATCTTCTCGACCGTCCTCGTCCCTGAGGGCGTCGACCGCGGCGAGGCCCGCGAACGCGTCCTTGCAGTAGAAGAGCCCCGGCGGATAGACGGTTTCTTTCGAGTCATCGACGAATGCCGCGTTGCGAACGAACGACGGGTTGATCGCCGCGCCACCCACCAGCACCGGATAGTCGAGCTCGCGGGTGTAAAGCTCCTGAACGCAGAGAGGCATCTGCTTCGATGTGGATACCAGAAGCGCTGATAGGCCTATGGCATCGGCGCCGACCTCCTGAGCCTTGTCGATGATCGTGTTGACCGGGACCTGTTTCCCGAGATCGTGCACGGTGTAACCGTTGTTACTCAGGATGGTGCCGACGAGGTTCTTGCCGATATCGTGCACGTCGCCGAACACGGTTGCCAGCACGACCACGCCCTTCGTCTGGCCCTCGACCTGATCGAGGTAGCTCTCGAGGCGCGCGACGGCCTTCTTCATCACTTCGGCCGATTGCAGCACGAACGGCAAGATGAGCTCACCCGTACCGAACTTGTCGCCCACCTCCTTCATCGCGGGAAGCAGCACGTTGTTCAGAACCCATACCGCCGCATCGTTGTCGCCGCCCCGCTCCTCGATCGCCGTATCGACCAGGCCCTCGATCCCCTCCTTCACCCGGTGGAGGATCATCCAGTGGATCACCTCCTCGCAGGTCATATCGGCGGTGGGATCGACTTGCTCCGCTTCCTCCGCCTCGTGTTCCTGGAAGTAGGCGATATAGCGTTCCAGCGAGTCCTCGCGCCGGTCGAAGATCAAGTCGTCGGCCAACCCGCGCTGTTCCTGGTCCACTTCCGCGTAAGGAACGATGTGGGCGGCGTTGACGATGGCCATGTCGAGACCCGCCTCCACGCAGTGGTGGAGGAAGACCGAGTTCAGCACGGCGCGTGCGTGCGGCTGGAGGCCGAACGACACATTGGAAACGCCAAGGCTGGTGAAGACGCCGGGCAGCTCCTGCTTGATCCTGCGAATCCCATCTATGGTCTCGACCGCCGACCGCCTGAACTCCTCATCGCCCGTTGCTAGAGTGAAAGTCAGGTCGTCGAAGATGAGGTCCTGCGATCGCAGGCCGTAATCGTTGACGCAGATGTCGTGGATCCGCCTGGCGATCTCCGCCTTGCGGTCCGCCGTCTTGGCCATCCCCTCTTCATCGATGGTGAGAGCGATGACCGCCGCTCCGTGCTCGACCGCATGCGGGACCACCGAATCGATCCGGGCGCGACCGTTCTCCAGGTTGATGGAGTTGATCACGCCGCGGCCCGGGTTCCGCTTCAGGGCCGCCTCCACCACTTCCACTTCGGTCGAATCGATGACCAGTGGCGTGGGGACTCCCTGGGCGAGCAGCTTGACCAGCGTGCTGGTCTGTTCCGCTTCGTCCTGCCGCTCTGTCAGGGCCGTGCAGACATCGAGCAGGTGAGCGCCGCCCTCGACCTGGTCGCGCGCGATGCTGAGGATCTCGTCGTACCGATCATCGAGAAGCAGTTGTTTCACCTTCCGCGAGCCCTGGCTGTTGACCCGCTCGCCGATGAGCGACGGCGCGGGATTCTGCGCGATGTCGTAGGCCTCCATGGCGCTGGAGACTCGAGGCACGCTAACGACTTCTCGCCGCAGCGGTTCGACGCCCCAGACCCGCTCCACCACCCGCTCCATGTGCTCCGGCGTCGTACCGCAGCAGCCGCCGACGATACTGACGCCGAATTTCCTCACGAACTCGTCGTGCGCGTCAGCTAGCGCTTCGGGCGTGAGCCCGTAGACGGCGACACCGTCCACGTTGTGCGGAATCCCGGCGTTTGGAACCACGCTGACCGGCAGGCGCGTACTGTCGCACAGGTAGCGAATCGGCTCGCGCATGTGCTTCGGGCCGGTGGAGCAGTTGAGGCCGATGACATCGATTCGCAGCGCCTCGAGCGTGACGAGCGCCGCCTCGATGTTGGTGCCCAGCAGCATGCGACCGGCGGTGTCCAGCGTGGGCTGGACCTGCACCGGGATCCAGGCGCCGG
This sequence comes from Gemmatimonadota bacterium, assembly GCA_039588075.1. Taxonomy (GTDB): domain Bacteria; phylum Gemmatimonadota; class Gemmatimonadetes; order Palauibacterales; family KS3-K002; genus JBDHAL01. Next base: position 41,634 of record JBDHAL010000011.1, read on the forward strand.
CCTCGCGCAGGGCGTTTCTGACTCCGGTGATTGCCGCCTTCAGCTCGAGGATGTCCTGCCCCGTCTCGATCAGAAGAACATCCGCACCGCCGGCGGCCAGTCCCTTCGCCTGCTCGCAGAAAACATCGACCAGCTCGTCGTAGGTGATGTTTCCGAGCGCCGGATCCGAGGTGCTGGGCAGATAGCCCGACGGGCCGATACTGCCGGCGACGAAACGGGGCCGGTCGGGCGTCGAGAAATCGTCGGCGACGTTTCTGGCGATCTCCGCCGCCGCCCGGTTGAGCTCGATGATCTTATCGCCGAGTCCGTACTCGGCGAGGCTCAGACGGTTGGCGCGGAAGCTGTCGGTCTCGATGACATCGCAGCCGACCTCCAGGAAGGAGGCGTGGATATCGTGAATGACTCCGGGGCGCGAAAGGACGAGGTAATCGTTGCAGCCCTCGAGTTCGGGGCCGCCGAAATCATCGGCCGACAGCTCGAGCGACTGCACACTCGTGCCCATCGCCCCGTCGAAAACGAGGACGCGCTGTTTCAGGACGTCGAGGTAGCGGCTCTCACCCATGGCCCAATAACAAAAGCCCCGGCTACGGTCTTCCGCGCGGGGCGTCGAATCGGCTCGTCAGCGTATTCTGTCCCGGCACTTTAGACCTTTGTTTTGGCGGCACCGCTCCGGTGCCGCCCGGCGGTGGCAAGCGTCCACAAATCCGTCCGCCGGAATCACATCAATTGTCCCGCTCAAGTATCGCGCGTCGCCTGCGGCGGGTCAAGTGCGCCGGGCAGCGGGTCGCGATCTTGCAGCCGCGGTTGGCGAACAACGGGGCGATATGTATGTTGTGAGGCATCATGAGCGCCCTGGCGGCGCAGCCGCCCGCGCGCTACCGGATATCCCCCGCCGACACAGATGAACGGGACTGGAGGGTTGATGATGAAGGCCATTATTCGCATGGCGTGCGGCATCCTGGTGTTGGCAATCGCTCCCGCAGCCTCCTTCGCGCAGGACGGGACGACGCCGTTCCTCATGATCCCCGAGACGCTGGCGCGCGGCCAGTCGGAGATCGGCGGCTACGTGTCCATCGAAGAGAACATCGACCTGTTCGGGATCTATAGGCGCGGCCTGTCCCCAGGCTTCGATGTCGGCCTGCGGCTCGGCTTCACCGACGCGGCGGGCGGCGGCGTCAACTTCGGCGGCGACGCGAGGTACATGATCTCCCATGGTTCTCAGGACCTGCCGCTGCAGTTCGCTCTGGTCGGTGACGCCCAGTTTTCCATCCTGGACGGCGTGAACCTGTTCGCCGCGCCGGCCGGCGTCTCGATGGGCGCGATGCTGGAGCCCGAGGACCACCCGCTCTGGCTGTACGGCACTCCCTACGTGATGTTCACCTGGGTGGATGTCGATGGTGTTGGATCGGATACCGATCTGGACATCGGCATCGAGCTGGGCGCCCAGCTGCTGCTCGGTGGGAAGCTCTGGCTGGCGACGGCGCTGACGATTCAGAATGATGTGGCGCTTGCGCTGGGGCTTTCATACCGCTGAGGGTCGGACGCTGAACATCGGACTTTGAATCGCTGAAGTCGACAGCGGACAGCGGTCAGCCGTCGCTCGACGGCGGGCGATAGAGGCGATTATCGACGGCCGATGTTCGATCTACAGCGATCCGGCAACGGGATTTCCGTGAGGAGAATCGAGAGTCCCAAATCGACGGTCGTACGTCGAGCGAAGAGTCCAACTCGATAATCGAGCGACGGCTGACCGCTGTCCGCTGTCGCTTATAATATCAAACTAAAATGCTTCTCTCATCGCAGTACGGATCACGTTGCCGACGTTCGGCGTGCCGGGCGGCAACAGCTCGGGGTTGCGGAAATCGGTGTCGAAGCCCCAATCGCGCTGCGGCGGATAGTAGTACGTGCCGTTCCAGGTGCCGGTCGTCTTCTGACTGGTGAACGGGCTGACCAGGGCACCGAGATAGTGGAAGATGATCCTGGTGCTGCCGCTCTTCCATCGCTCGAGGAAGCGCGGAAAGTTCTCGATGCCGCCGCCGTAGAAGTCGGCGTAGCCGCCGGCGCATGGGGGCACCTCGTGATCGCAGGGCGTCGGCCAGTGCCCGGCCAGAACCGCCCCGTTCACCGTCGTCTCCGACGCGGTCTCCATGTTCCAGGTCGGTACCCAGTCTTCGTAGCCGGAACATGGGCTGCCGGCCAGGACCATTCCGTCGCAGTCGTTGACGTCACTGTTCTTGGGCCGGTTCTCGTTATCCTTCCACCCCTCCGAGAGAATGGTCAGACCGTCTGAGGCCAGCGCCGCGGGCTGCTTCGGCGAGTCGTTATAGTCGCCCTCCACGTAGAGCGGCCAATCGGTCGCCACCGTCATGGGATTGGGAAGCGTCGAGCCGCTCTTCAATCGCAGGGCGGGGTCGACCGTGGCATCCAGAGTCTCATCCTTGACGTCTTGCGGATAGGTGCTGACTCCGCCCGGGACCACGAACTCGACATAGATGACCGCGGTGGCCCGGCTCTCTTCCCCGTCGATCCAGTCGTCGAGCTGCTGGATGTCTATGGTCAGGACATCCTTCATCTCTTCTTCCCGACCATCGTAGAACGCCGCCCACTCCCATCTCATGATGTCGCAAAGCGCCGGCTTGTTGGGGACGGTGCTGCCGTCTCGCTCGATCGTGATGTCCGGCCACCACTTGTTGCCGCCGAAATTGTCATCGGGGTCGTCTTCACCATCGTCGCAGACCATGCCCTTGCTTTTTAGGTTGACCAGGTCGACGGTCACGTAGGTGTCCGCGTTCCAGGCGAACTTCACCGACTTCTCGGCCGCGCCGTCGTCCAGGTCGCGGGGCCGGATGACCTCGTACGGCGGGACCCCTTCCGGCAGCGGGAGCCTTAGCGAGTCCACCTCGAAAGCATCGGTCTGCAGGCGGCAATCGAAATCGTCGCAGCTCCGCGTCTTGAACGCCTCGAAGTCGGGGATCGAGCGGCTGTCGAACTCGAGCCTGACTTCGTTGCCTTCGGCGTCGTTGATGAACACGCCCGTCTGGATGTCGTGATTGTCCTTGCGGTCGTTGAACACCTTGTTGGGCGTGGTGATCATCTCCCGGTACCAGGCGTTGGGCTCGCTGTCGTCATCGCCGCCGCCCGAGCTCAGGTAGATGTTGCTGTTCGAGTGAACCCGGCCCACGAACTCGAGCGGCGGCCCGTTGGTCGCTTCCAGGTCATCATCGAAGAACACGCCGAACTGGAAGATGGGGATCGCCTGGGCCTTGGCGTCGAGGATCACGCCGCCAATGCTCCCGTTGGGATCCTCCGCCAGCGAAACGATCTCCACGTCCTGGGTTAGCGCGTACAACCCGCTGTACGGGCCGTCAGTGATCGTTTCCACGATCGGAGTGCCCTTCTTCATCACGGAGAAGCTGTCGTAGTTGAAGCCCTCCATCGTCGGCGCCTGCACGGCGGCCAGCTCGGCGTCTTCCAGCAGACCGTCCTGCAAAGCGAGCTTGATCTGGGCCAGCGCGACCTCGCCGCCGGCTTCCGCCGCATAGAAAGCCCGGCCTTCGTGGTATTCGAGGGCCGATGTCCGCACCGAGGCCATTACTGCTGTGACCATCGCGGCCACGACGGTACCGACCACCGCGAGAACGATGATGGTCGTGATCAGAGCCAGCCCGGAGCGGTCGCCCGGCCGCAGGGTCGATTTGCTAGACTTCAATACCGACATGTTTACTCTGCCTCAATTCCCGAGAAACGGCGGGCACTTTTGTGCTTCAACCTAAAGTCGGTCCTTCTCGTAACGCAGATTCCTCGGCGCGATCGTCCACTCGAAGGTCCGGCGCAGCAATTCACCACCGTTCACTTTCGGATGGGCGCGGTCCGCCTTCACCCTGACGCGTATCTTCACGGCAACGACGTCGTCGAAGTCGTTGCTGTCGTCCGTATCGAGGGCGCTGGGTTGCTGCAATTCATCTCCGTCATCGAAAACGAGGGTCACCTCGAATTCCTCGACGCCGTAGGCAAGGACCTGACCGGCCGGCGAGCCGTCCAGGTTCAGGCGAACGGCACGTATCAACTGCTCGTTCTCGTCGAGGTAGTAGACTATGGGCAACAGCTCTTGCACGTACGTTCCGAAGCGGTCGAGGCTCAAGAAGTCCATGCCGGCAGGCTGGCGGAGCAGCGTGTCGGCGGTCGTGAACAGCAACTCTACGCTCGTGTCGGTCGTCACGTTGAGGCTCTGGATGAGGGCGAGCCGCCGCGCGCCGAGGACCTGGAGGCGCGTGAGATCACCGACTTCAAGATCAAGGGGAGCGATGGCGTCCTTGGTGACCTCGATACACTGAAGCCCGCACACGCTGCTGGGCGGAAGCGGGTTCTCTGTGCCGTCCGGCGGAACGATAACGTGGGGCGGAGCCGGCGTCGGCACGTAGGGTACGAAGAGAACGATCAGCGTATCGCCGTAATCTCCCTGCCAGGCGTCGGCGGTGCCGAACGTCGTGGTGGTCTCGATACCGATACCCGCCCGCTGAAGGTCACGGCGCAGCGACACCCCGATGTAGCGGCCGTTGCGCGCTACCGTATCGCGAATGTCGTGGGTGCTCAAGGTTTGAAATTCGGTGATCAGGTACTTGATTGCAGCGGTCATCACAATCGTGCCCAGCAGCAAGGCGACGATCAATTCCACGAACGTGAAACCGGAACGCGCTCCCGCTCTGATATCCTTGCCCGCAACAATCACCTGTGACCGCAATGTCAACTCCCCACGTATACTATCGTTCTCACAACTACCGCTCTCTGCCTGCCCAGGCCGCCGGGATAGAGGACCGTCACCGCGAGCTGCACCGCGTCGGCCACGCTAGGTTCCGGCTCGACCGTCACTTCACGAACGAACTTGCCGTTGTTGTCTTCCAGACCCCGTTCGTTCACCTGGACCGGTGCTTCACTATCGAGCGAACTCCGCTCCCGCGTCTTTAGCTGCTCCATGTAGGCCATGGCGATCGATGATGCTGTCGAGCGCGTACGGGCATCGGTTTCCACCGAGGTCATGAAGAGAGAAGAGCTGGACATCACGACGACCCCCGCCGATAGCAGCACGATGGCCACCAGCACGGATACCATCCCGTATCCGTCTTCCGACGCCAGGGGGGTCCGCCACGCTCGCCTCACTTCTCCCAACTCCCGTTCCGGTATCGCCAGGCGCGGAACGCTCCCGCACCGCTTATTGTCACCGCCGCCACCGCCGTCGGTTCGTCCTCGTGCGCCAGGAAAACCACGCCTCCGACTCCAGCCGGCGTCACCATCCCACCCGCATCGAACTCGACCTGGCCACCCTCAAGGGTGATCGCAGCGGTCACCATGCTACCCAGCGGACCCGTCACCACGTCCCCCGCTCCGAACACCACATCGTTCTTCAGCTCGACGCCCGGGACACCGCCCTCCGAGCCCCGCGCCACCAGGCGACTCCCGCGCGCCTCCTCACTCGTTTCTGATATCGTCCCCAGCCTCTCGCCCGTCATATCCATGTACGCCGTGTAAAAGCCCTCCGACTCGAGGAAGACCACCCGCACCCTCCGCTTCGACGCGATCGCCCGCATCCGCACCTGCTCCAGGTCTCGTGCCAGCGACCGCGCCGCCAGGTCCACCTGCAGTCGCGGGCTCTTCGTTATCGTCCGCGGCAGCGCCACCGCCACTATCACGCCCAGCATCAGCATCACGACGACCAACTCGATCACCGTGTAGCCGCTTCGCTCGCTCGCCGTCTGGGTTCTCGTTCGTTCCATCTCACAAAACGATAAGTCGGTCATTCTGACCGACCCGGAGGTACAGCTGCCCGCCCGGTAGGGTGCCGGCCGACTGACTCCGGAAGAGTGAAAAGCGCTTTATGTAGGCGGGAACTGCGCTTCAGGACGAAGGATCGGGCCGGTCCGCCAGTGGATCCGGCCAAGGTCCGTGGCTATGAAAGGCAAGAGCCGGGCCTAAGTGGTAGGGTTGCTGGACGACGTTCGGCGCGACATCGGACAGCGGTCAGCCGTCGCTCCACGGTCGAGTTGGACTCTTCGCTCGACGTACGACGGTCGACTTGGGACTCTCTACTCTCCTCACGGCCATCGCCGTTTGCCCGATCGGCCTCATCCTCCCCTCAGCCCCGTACATCGAACATCGGCCGTCGAGCGTCGAGCGAAGAGTCCAACTCGAACCGTCGAGCGACGGCTGACCGCTGTCCGATGTCGTAAAAAACAACATCGCTGCGCACCATGCCGGGCTAAAGAGCTTCTCGCATAGCGGTCCGGATGACGTTGCCGACACTAGGCGTGCCGGGTGGCAGCAGCTCGGGGTTTCTGAAGTCGGTATCGAACTGCCAATCGCGCTGCGGCGGATCGTAATAGGTGCCGTTCCAGGTGCCGGTAGTCTGTTGGCTGGTGAAGGGGCTGATGAGGGCGCCGGTGTAGTGGAGAATGTGCCTGGCGCCACCTCCGCCGCTGACGATCCAGCTCTCGAGGAAGCGCGGGAAGTTCTCGATGCCGCCGCCGTAGAAGTTGCTGTAACCGCCACCGCAGGGAGGGATCTCATGATCGCACGGAGTAGGCCAGTGGCCGGCGAGGATGCCGGCGTTCACCGTCGTCTCCTGGGCCTCCTTGTTGTTCCAGGCGTTGGTGAAGGCGACGTACTCGTCGCAGCTTCCATCGTCCTCGTTGGCATCGTCACACCGCTCGAACACGCTCGTGGTGCCCGGGCGGTTTTGAGGATCCTGCCACCGGTTCGACAGTATGTCGATCCCATCGCCGGCGAGCGCGGCCGGTTTCTTGTCAATGTTGTTGTAATCGCCCCAGGCGTACATCGGCCACTCGGTGACGATGGTCATTCGGTTTGGCAACAGCGCGCCAGCGGCGACGCGCACGGCGGGATCGACCTGGCCATCGAGTATCTGGGCGCGCGTCTCGGGCGTGAACCCTCCGATGCCCGCCGGCGCGGTGATCTCGACATAGATGATCTCCATCGCGCGATCCACGTCGCCGGCAACCCAAGAGTCGATTTCGTCGATATTGATCTGCACGATGTCTTTCAGCTCATCCTCGCGCCCATCGTAGAAGGCAGCCCACTGCCATTGGAACATCCTGCAGAGTTGGGTCTCGTTGGGGACCACGGCGCCACCGGAACGAACCGCCCTGACAGTGGGGATCAGCACGTTCCCGGCCACATCTTTGGAAATGCTGCAGGCGCCGCTCCAGTTCTTCATGCTGGTGAAGTCCACGGTCACGTACATGTCGGCGTTCCACGCGAATTTCACCGACTTCTCCGCCTCGCCGTCATCGACGTCACGCGGCCGGATGAGCTCGGAAGCGGGCACGCCGTCCGGCAACGGCAACTCCAGAGAATCCACGTTGAACGCATCGGTCTCCAAGCGACAATCGAACTTGGCGCAGCTCTCCGTCTTGAATGCTTCCGCATCGTCTATCGTGCGACTGTCGAAGTCGAGCTTGACCTCGTTCCCATCGGCGTCGTTGATGTAGACTCCATCCTGGATGTCGTGGTTGTCCTTCCGGTCGTGGAAGACCTTGTTGGGCGTCGTTATCGGCTCGCGGTACCACGCGTTGGGCAGGTTATCGCCGGGCCCCGCGCCCGAGCTCAGGTAGATATTGCCGTTCGAGTGGACGCGGCCCTTGAACTCGAGAGGCGGACCGTTGGTCGCCTCGAGGTCCTCGTTGTAGAACACGCCGAACTGGAAGATGGGGATGGCCTGGGCCTTGGCTCTGAGCACAACGCCAGCGACCGTACCGTTCTCGTCCGCGGCCAGCGAGTAGATCTCGACGTTCTGCGTCAGAGCATAAAGACCTTCGTAAGGACCGTCGGTGATGTTCTCGACAACCGCGGTGCCCTGCCTGGCGACCGTGAAGCTGTCGAAGCTGAACCCATCGATATCGGGGGGCGTGATCGCGGCGAGCTCCTCGTCACCCAGAAACGCGTCCTGCAGCGCCAGCTTGAGCTGCGAGAGCGCGGATTCGCCGCCCGCCTCGGCGGCGTAAAAGACACGGGCTTCCTGGTAGTCGAGGCTCGACGAGCGAAGTGAAGTCATAGCGGCTCGCACGGCGCCGGCGATGACCACGCCCATGATGGCCAACACGATGAGCGTTGCAACCAGCGCCAGGCCGCGCCTGTCGCTCCGTCCTGTGGCTGAGATATCAAACATCTGTCCAGCTCCTCCTTCCCGCGGGCAACATGGGGCCCGATGTCGCAGCGGGCTCTCTAGTCCGCACCAGAGTCGATTCAGATTCTGAACTTCTCGTAACGCAGGTTCCGAGGTGAAATCGTCCACTCGTACTGCCTGCGAAGTATTTCACCTTCGTTGACCCGTGGATCCGCGGCGTCGGCCTTGACTGTGACTGCAATCTTGACGGCCACGATGTCGTCGAAGTCGTTGGAATCATCCAGATCGTTCGAGTTGGCCGTTTCCAGTTCGTCGCCATCGGCGAACACCAGCTTGACATCGAACCGCTCCACGCCATAGGCGAGAATGTGGCCCTCCGGCGAGCCGTCGAGCTTCAACCTCCCCGCCCGCATCAGCTGCTCCTGATCGTCCAGGTAGTAGGCGACCAGCTCCAGCTTCTGTATGATCGTACCGAAGCGGTCGAGGAGCATGCCGTCCTCGAGGCCGGCGGGTTGCCTCACTATGGTATCCGCCGCCGTGAAGCTGATTTGCACCGACGTGTCGGTAACCTCGTCGAGCTCGGTGATGAGGATCAGGTGCCGGGTGCCCGGAATCTGCAGCCGCGCCAGATCGCCCACCCGGAGATCGAGCGGCTCGACATCGTCCTTCAGCACTTCGACGCAGCGGGCTCCACAGGTGCCGCCGGGCGGGAGGGGGTTATCGATGCCGAACGGAGGTACGATGACGTGGGCCGGTGCGACGTCCGGCTGGTAGGGCACGTGCAGGATGACCACGGTGTCGCCGAACGTTCCGGGCCAAACGGCTACCGTGCCGAACGTCGTCGTACTGGTGATCTCGATGCCGGCCCGCTGCACATCGTGGCGAAGCGATGAGCCGATGTACCGCGCGTTGCGGCTCAAGCTCTGACGGATCTCGCTTCCGGCCAGCGTGCGCATCTCCCGGATGACGTAAGCGATCGCCGCGCTCAGGACGAGGACGCCCATGGCGAGGGCGATGATCAGCTCCACGAAGGTGAAGCCGCGAAGCCTGCGCCGCCGAGCCGGCGCTTCGTGTCTCATAGCTCGCATCTACTCATTCCCCACGTAAATGACCGTCACCAACTCCAGGGTCCTGCGGCGACCGAAGCCCGACGGATACTGAACCTCGACCGTCGCCCTGACCGCATCGGGCGTGTCCGGCTCTTCGACGACCGTCAGGCTGCGCAGGAAACGGCCGCCGGTGGCCTCGGTACCCGTCTCGTTCACGGCAACCTCGGCTTCGGTCGCGATGGAAGTCGGGAGCCGGGTCTTGACTTGCTCCATGTAAGCGAGGGCGATGGCGCTGGCCCGGGTACGTTCGGCGGCATCGGTCTGAAGCGAGACCATGAAGGCGCTGGAGCTGGACAGCGCGACCACGCCTATCGCGATCAACACTATGGCCACGAGCACCGAGACGATGCCGAAGCCGGCCTGCGATCGTTCAATCGCCGCGGTACGCATCAGTTGATCCACGTTCCGCCGCGGTAGCGCCAAAGACGCAACGCGCTGGCTCCCGAGATCGTTACGGCGGCCACCGCGGACGGGTCATCTTGATGAACCAGATATATAACGCCGCCGTACCCGGCAGGGTCCACCAGTCCACGAGCGCCGAACTCCACCCAGGTACTCTCCCCGTTGTAGCCCAGGGCTATCGACTCGGCGGCCGAAATCCCCAGCGGTCCGCTGGACGCGCCGCCGGCGCCGAACTCGATCTTTCTGGGAAGCTCGACACCGGGGATGCCGGCGAGGGACCCGCGCACGACCAACCCTCCCTCGCGCACTTCTTCGACGGTCTCGGACACGGTGCCGAGTCGCTGACCCGACACATCCATGAAGGCGGTATAGAAATTCCCGGCATCGTAGAAGCGGACCCGGACCTGGCGCTTGGCGGCGAGCGCACGCGTGCGAGCCTGCTCGAGGTCACGGACGAGCGAACGGGCGGCGCGATCGACCTGTTGATTGGGAGTCGAACGGATGGCACGCGGCAAGGCGATCGTGGCGACGACCACCAGGATGATCATGACCACGACGATTTCGATAAGCGTGAAGCCCCACCTGTTTCGCAACATAGACCTCATCCGCCCCTTGGCCGGGTAGGCGTTTGTCAATCCAACGAAGCCGCCCTCGCGGCTCTCCGGTCAACCTGACCGCTCGGGGGGTGAGCACCCAGCCGGCAACAATTGTAGCCTTGCGCCCGGCATTTCAAGCGCAGAAGAAGGAAGCGCCGCGGGACACAGCTGGGGGAGACCCAGACAAGATGGGCGACCCGGACGGGGCGGTCAATGCTGAGTCCGGGTGGAGTATTGGCGGATGCAAACGAGCTTGCAGAAAGCCAGACCGCCGCGCCTCGAGTCACTCGCGCGCGATCGCCACAACGTGTTTCAATGCAACGCTTTGGGTTTACGGCCCAGCGCGGCACCGCCTTTGCAAATACATCCGTTTAACGAAGCGCGCCTCGGGCGCGTCTCATGATTGGGCGCGAGAGCCCCATTCAGCAGCACCTCCCACCCCAAGTGTCCCGCCAGGAGTATGATCAACCGTGCCGTTCATAGAGTATCAGAGCCGATTGTACCCGCTCAAGGAGGGTGAGAACCGCCTCGGGGCCGACCCGAACGCCAACGTGCGGATCCCCGACCTGCAGGCCGACATCGAACTGGCGATCAGCGTCGAGATGCTCGGTTCGTTCGCCTGGGCCAAGGGCGATAGCCGCGAGATCGCGATCAACGGGAGCCCGCTCAACAAGGAGCCGATCCCGCTATTTCACGGCGATCGCCTCTCGTTGAACGGCTCGACGCTGGTCTTCATCGATGACGACGGAGAACCCACCGTTCATATGCAACGACCGGCGCCGGCCGCCGTGGCCAGCACCGTGGCGGAATCACCGCAGGGAACAGCGGCCGTGGAGCCGCACTTGCTGTCGCGGATGACACCACCGACGCAAAAGCGAAGAGTCGTTGCCGTGCTGCGCCGGGCCGATAACAATCAAGCGTACATCGTGGGCCGGACCGGGTTCCGGATCGGACGAGAGAAGCGCTGTGACTTGATCATTCCGGACAGGTCGGTCTCGCGGCTGCACGCCGAGATCGCGTTCAGCGGCGGCCAATTCTTGTTGCGCTGCCTCGGCCGCACTTCGACCAAGGTCAACGGGCGCGCGCTGGATGAACCGTACAAACTTCGTGTCGGGGACGTGATTCAGATAGGGAGCTACGAATTCACGTTTCTACGCAGACCGGCCACCGCGCAGGAGATCGTTCAGGCAAGCGAGGTCACGCCGATCCGCAGCGCCGTCGCGGAGGCGCCGACCGTCGCGATCGGTGGCGCTACCCGCGGCCGGTTGGTCTTCTGGTTCCTGTTTACGGTGCTTGCCGGACTCGTCGGCGTCATACTCATGGGCCGCGCCTAGGGGGAGACTGATTCGACATCGGACAGCGGTCAGCCGTCGCTCGATTGTCGAGTTGGACTCTTCGCTCGACGCCCGACCGTCGATGCTCGACGTACAGCGCCGAAGGGATGGGGAGGTCCTATCCAAGTGGGGAGAGTCGCAAGTCGAGCGACGCACGTCGAGCGAAGAGTCCAACTCGGACGTCGAGCGACGGCTGACCGCTGTCCGATGTCGAATCAGTTCCCCTCGCCTACGATCTCCTCTACCGCCGCCTTCGTGCTATCCGCCGCCGACCGCAGGTTGTCCCCGGCGCGCCGGCCGCGATCGATCACTTCCTCGCCCGCTTCGCGCAGCGACTCGACATCGGCCACGATCTCCTCGTACGCCTGCTTGAGATCCCGGTATTGCTGGTCGCGAACGTAGTAGCCCAGCGCGATACCGGCCACGAAGATAACGAGTCGCGGCATTAGCCACCTGGCAAAACTTCTTCTTCTCTCCGACATAGCTCAACCCCTGCTATTCATCAGTCCACCTGCTCGTCCGGCTGGCGGGCTTCCTCGTCGACGTCGACCCGCTCTTCATGCCACAACCGATCCCAGCCAGCTTCCTCGCCTTCAACCAGCCGGGAGTCGACCTCTTGCTTGAGCTCGCGCCAGACCTCTTCGCTCAGCAGGCCGCGGCGCAAGGCTTCGTCCAGCGCGGTACGCTCAGCGGCGAACACCTGCGCGCTAACCCGCGCTAGCTGGCGGCCGGCCACGGCTCTGTGGTCCTCGGTCAGCCCGGCCAGCGCCGCCGAACCCTCGCCGAGCGCGCCCTCGAAGTACTCCCTCAGCCTTCCGTACAAAAGCTCCGACATTTCGCCCCGGCTGTAAAGCTCGTTCAGCTCGACCAGGGCCGCCCGGGCGGCGATCACCTGGCCCTGGGCCTTCTCGAACTCGCCCTGCTCGTCCGACCGGCTAACCAGGCCCAGGGAGCGGAGCAGCGGCTTGATCGTCAGTCCCTGGAGGATCAGAGACAAAAACACGGCGCCCAGCGTGACCGACTGCAGTCGCGTGACCTGCGGGACACTCGAAGACAGGCCAAGGGCGAGCGCCACCGGGATGCTACCGCGCACGCCGCCCCAGTTGGCGACGTGTAGCCAGCTCGTCGGCATGTAGCGATTTGACCGCAGCTTGTATATCCCGAGAATCCCGTACACCGCGATCGCCCGAGCAACGAGCATGACGGCGAACACGAGAGCAATTTGCCCGCCGTAGCTCAGCAGGTGGCCGCGCTCGAGGGTCAACCCGATGAGCAGGAAGAGCAGCCCGTTGAGGAGAAACGTCCCCACCTCCCAGAAGTGATTGAGGCTGAGACGCGTGCTGGGGCTCATCGAGAAGACGCGGCCGTAGTTGCCGATGATCAGGCCGGCGACTACGGTGGCGATGACGCCGGACACTTCCAGCCGTTCTGCCAACAAGTAGGAGCCGTACGCGAGTACGACGGAGAGCCCCACCTCGATCAGGTTGTCATCGATGACGCTGTACAGCCGGTGCGTCAGATATCCCAGCGCCGCGCCTACCAGCGCGCCGCCGGCGACGACCTTCACGAACTCGATCGATGCGCTCACGACCGTGACCGGCTCCCCGTGCAGCACCTCGAGGACGATCAGGTAGAGGACCACGGCGATCCCGTCATTGAAGACCGACTCGCCCTCGACGATCGTGCGGAGGCCGCGCGCTACTCCGTACTCCTTGAAGAGAGACAGTACCGACACGGGGTCGGTGGGGCTGAGCATGACGCCGAGCAGTGCGGCCAGTGGAACGGGCAGGCCGAGAAACCTGTTGAACGCCAGCGTCAAGAGCGTGACCGAGACCAGCGTGCCGACCAGCGCCAGCAGCCCGACCGGCGTGGCGTACTTTCGCAGCACCTCGAGGTCCATGTCGATGGCGCCCTCGAAGAGCAGCGGCGGCAGAAACAGAAACAGCCACAGCGTGGGAGCCACCGGCGGGGCGGCGACATCGGGTAGCAATCCCACGCCGACGCCGGCGATGACCAGCGCGATCGTGTAGGGCAAGCGCACATATTTGACGACGATTGCGACGATGATGGCGAGAAGCAGCAGTTCTACGATCAGGATTGTCTGGCTCATTTGCCTAAGCTAGGGCTTTCGACGCTGAACGTCGACGTTCGACAGCTAACGCCGAATGTTGATGGGACATCGGACAGCGGTCAGCCGTCGCTCGATTGTCGAGTTGGACTCTTCGCTCGGCGGTCGACGTACGACGTTCGAGTTTCGACGCTCGTGATCGGAACCGCCAGATCGATCAGCCGATCCTGCAAATCATGGGTGTCGCGCCACCTCGTCGATTCGCCCAATCTCCCCTCCTCGCTGTACGTCGAAGATCGGCCGTCGAGCGACGAGCGAAGAGTCCAACTCGGCCGTCGAGCGACGGCTGACCGCTGATGGCTGTTCCTTCAACAATCACCATTTACCATTCAACATTCGATGTTCCCCTTGCGGTGTTTTATCCGCTGGAATAGCATCGCAGCCATGAACGATTCGGATTCTCTCGCGATCAGGCTCGCCGGCATCTCCAAGAGCTACGGGGGCAAGCTGGCCGTGGACGGGCTCGACCTGGAGATTCCGCGGGCGACGATCTGCGGGATGCTGGGGCCGAACGGAGCCGGCAAGACGACGACGATCCGAATCATCCTCGACATCATAGGACCCGATCGGGGCGCGGTGGAAGTTCTGGGCGGATCGCTGACCGATGAACTGCGCGATCGCATCGGCTACCTGCCGGAAGAGCGCGGTCTCTACAGCAAGATGAAGGTGCTGGAGCACCTGACATTCTTGGGAGAGATCAAGGGAACGCCGCGGCGCGTGGCTAGGGAGCGCGCTTCCGGATGGCTCGACCGTCTCGATTTGAGCGACTGGGCGGAAAAGCGGGTGGACGAGCTATCGCGGGGAATGCAGCAGAAGGTGCAGTTTATCGCCACGGTGCTGCACGAGCCGGAGTTGCTCATCCTGGACGAGCCCTTCTCCGGTCTCGATCCGCTGAACGTGGACACTTTGAAGCAAATTGTGATCGAGCAGCACAGCCGAGGCGCGACGGTGCTCTTTTCGACGCACAACATGGATCAGGCGGAGCGGCTTTGTGAACGGGTGGTGATGATAAAGGACGCCCGCAAAGTGCTGGATGGTTTGCTGACCGAGATAAAGCGGGAGGCATGGCTGGAAGGCCACCGCCAGATCCTGTTGTCGATCGAAGGGAATGGCAGCCTGCTGGAGGATCGCTCCCTGATCGAGAGCGTCGAGGATCGCGGCACACACGTCGCCGTGTCATTGAGGGATGGAGTCGAGCCACAGCAACTACTGGAAGCGGCGGTTCGAGCGGGTGTCATCGTCCACCGATTCGAGGTCAGCGAACCCTCACTTCACGACATATTCGTGACTCGTGCAAGTGAATAAGCTCGTCGCCATCATCCGTCGCGAGTACGTCGCTCGAGTGCGAAGCAAGTGGTTCATCATCACAACGATACTGGCGCCCGTGCTTCTCGTCGGCGCGATGGCGTTGCCGGTGCTGCTCGCCACACGCCAGGTGCAGCGGGCGACCGAGATCAGCGTGGTGGACGAGACCGGACTCCTCACACAAGAACTATTGCAGACGGAGCCGTTCGAGGAAGGTCGCCTCTTGTACCGACCACCACCGCGCGGCGACGCCGAGACCGTGCGGGAGGCGCTGCGCCAAAAGGTGCTCAACCAGGAGATCGCCGGATACCTATACGTGCCGGCCGACGTGGAGGAAGGCGCGCGTTGCGAATATTGGGGCCGCGAAGGCGCTCAATCCGCCGTACGGGCAAACCTCGGATCGGCGATCAACACGGCAGTCCGCAGATTACAGGCGCGGCAACTGGGCCTCGAGCCCGAGGCGGCGGAGCGGCTATCCCGGACGATAAGGTTGGAGAGCTACCGCGTGACCGATGAAGGTGCGGCGCGGGAGCAGGGCAAGACGGTCATTCTCGCGCACGTGCTCAGCCTATTGATATACACGGTCGTGCTGCTGTATGGAGCGATGATGCTGCGGGCCGCGGTGGCCGAGAAGGCGAGCAAGACGGTGGAGATCATCCTGTCGAGCGTGCGGCCGTGGCAACTGATGCTTGGCAAGACGCTGGGCGTCGGGGCGGTGGGGCTGACGCAGATCGGGGTGTGGCTCGTCTTCATCGGTATCCTTTTGCTCTACGCGGCCAGCGCTCAGACCTTCACAGAAATGAACTTCCTGGAGAACCTACCTCTTGGATTCGACACGCTGTACATCTTCCTCGGGCTGTTCCTGACCGGATATTTCTTATTCGCCGGCATGTACGCATCGACGGGCGCCATAGCCAGCACGGAACAGGAGGCCGCGCAGCTCCAGCTCCCCGTCACCCTTCTGGCGATCATTCCCATCCTCGTGATACCAATCGTGCTGGAGGCGCCGGCCAGCACGGCGAGCAGGGTACTGTCATGGATACCGACATTCACGCCCGTGCTGTTCCTGGCGCGCTACGTGCTCGGCGCCGTCGCGGCCTGGGAGATCCCGCTGGTGTTCGCCACCCAGGTCCTGGCGATCTTGTTCGTCGCCTGGATCGGCGGCCGCATCTACCGGGTCGGTCTGCTGATGACCGGCAAGCGGCCGAGCCTGCCGGAGCTGATCCGCTGGGTGAGGCACGGATGAAGTCCTCCGACGCGCCCCAGGGTGGCGATCTGTGAGCAAGCGAGAGCCAACGATCCTGGAAGCGTTGCTCCCCTTCGTGGTGATGGCCGTGCTTCTGGGGGTGGGCTACGGCGTCTATCGACTGCGCATCGAGGTACTGCTCATCGTGGCGGCGGCGGTGGCCGGCCTTGTCGCTTCACGCCTGGGCTACGACTGGGCCGAGCTTCAGGCCGGCATCATCGAAGGGATCGCCAAGGCCCTGCCGGCCGTGATGATCCTGGTGAGCGTAGGTGCGCTGATCAGCACGTGGATCGCGGCGGGCACCATCCCGATGCTTGTCCGCCT
>JBDHAL010000012.1:0-32072 GCA_039588075.1 Gemmatimonadota bacterium
GATAGCGGGCTATCGTGTATGCCGAGCTGGGATCGGCGACCTTCACCGCCACTCGGTATTCTCCGAGGCTGTCAGGAGCCCAATTCAAGGTTGGTCCGGTCCCCAATAGCTCGACTCCCGTCGGCCACTCCAAGAACCACTCGATGCTCGTCTCGGCGATCGTGTCCCCGTCCGGGTCCTCGATAACCGCTGCCAGGTTCACCGTCTCGCCCAGCGGCACGCGGCTGAAGTGGTCATCGCTGTTTGGCTGGATGGATACTCCCGGCGGCGAGTTCGTCCTCACAACGAAACGGCGCTCGGCGGTGACCGTATCGCCGTCGGCGAACTCGGCCACGGCGTAAACCGTATCCTCTCCCGCTCGTCTCGGCTCGTAGGCCAGCGTGTCCGCAGCGATCGTGTCCCGATCCGGCGGCACGATCCAACGCACCGCAGCCGGATCCGGTCCGTACAGGGCTCGCACGCTAAGCGCGACGGAATCGAATAGGCGCAGAGTGTCGAGGTCGGGCTCGGCGACGATCTCGATCCGCGGGCCCTCGGGCTCGAACGGATCATCACCGCAGGCAATGCCAAGGAGGAGAGTGAAGACAATGGCGGCCCCTAGGGCACCCCGAAGAGCCCGGGTCTGGATAGCCGACGCCCGTGCCGAAAAGTCTGCAAGCGCGTGAGGGTCGCCCATGGAACACCCGAACCCGGCAAAGCCGACTCAACTACGCAAGTCGCCGGGCACACGTCGTTTGGGCTGGGGCGTTGTGGAATACGGCGGCTGGCACGAGGTCTTCGACAAAGAAACTCCGTCCGCTCTTCTTTTAAGTATGCAGCAACCTCCTCCGCCAATCAACAACTCAATCTCAATCCACCATCCAAACGTCGTCGTCGTCGCCCCGTCGTCGCCCGCGCCCCACGCCCAGCGCCCGCGACTCCAACAAGAAACAGTATCAGAATCCGCGGGCGCGGGGCGCGCGCGCGGGCGACGACGGGGCGAAGACGACGACGAGAGAAGGTCCGCCGCTGAAGTCCCGCCGCTGCGCTCGCGTTTCGCTGCTATCCGCCCCATTTTTATCGAGAGCGACCGAAATTCCATCTTCCCAGCACGGCCTGATGCGAGGACTGTTTCCTTTTACCCCCCAAGGAGGTTGTCATGGCGGATCGAGTCAAGAAGGTCAACTACTGCTACGTGACCGTTCCGAACCGCGCCGGTAACGGCGCGAAAATTCTCGGCGAGTTGAAGGACGCCGGAGTCACTCTGCTCGTCTACTCGGGCTTCCCCGTCAAGGGAGGGAAGTCCCAGCTCGACTTCGTGCCCGAGGACATGGCGGCCCTCAAGCGAGTGGCGAGGAAGAACGGCTGGCGGCTGAGCAAGGTGAAGAAGGGCTTCCACATCCAGGGTAACGACGACCTCGGCGCGGTGCACCGTCACATCGACAGGCTCGCCGCCGCCAAGATCAACATCGTCGCGGCGGACGCGGTGGCGGCCGGCAAAAACCGCTATGGGATGATCGTCTGGGTGAGGCCCAAGGACTTCGCCCGGGCGGCCAGGGTCCTGCGCGCCAAGTAACGCCGCCCGAACCGGCCGGCGGTACCGCCGGGTCGCCGGCCGGTTCTACAACTCGAACTTCTGGCCGCGTTCGGGGATCTGCACGTCGGGCGCGCCCGTTTCCCTGAGGCCGGCGGCCAGCGACGACTGCGCCTCCTCCTCGCCGTGGACCAGGAAGATGCGCTTCACGTCGCCACCCTCCTGCACGCGGGACGCCCAGCGCAGCAGGCCGTTGCGATCGGCGTGGGCGCTGTAGCCCTCCGCCTTGCGGATTCCGGCCTGGATCTCGACTTCTTCGCCGTAGATCGATACCGGGTTCTGTCCTTCGAGGATCTTGCGTCCCAGTGTGTGCTGCGCCTGGAAGCTGACGAACAGCACCACCGAGCCAGACTCCACCGCGTGATTCCGCAGGTGGTGCAGGATTCGACCGCCCTCGCACATGCCCGATGCGGAGATGATGACCGCCGGCTCCTCCCGGTCGTTCAGCTTCTTCGAGTCCTCCGCGGCACGGAGGTATCGCAGTCGAGAGAAGCGCAGCGGGTCTTCGTCCTTGTCGGAGAGCATCGTCTCAACGTACTCGGCGTCGAAGCACTCGGGGTGCAGCCTGAACACTTCCGTGGCGTTGACCGCAAGCGGGCTGTCGACGAACACATCGATCGAAGGAAGCTCGCCCGCCTCGGAAAGATGGTTGAGGCGATACACGATCTCCTGCGTCCGTCCCACCGCAAATGCCGGGATCAACAGCTTCCCGCCGCGCCCGCAGACTTCCGTGACCGTGGAGCGCAGCAGTTCACCCGCATCGCCGTCCGCCTCGTGCAGTCGGTTACCGTAGGTGCTCTCCATTATTATATAGTCCGCACCTTCCGCTACCTGCGGATCCCGCAGGATGGGGAGCCCTCTTCTCCCTACATCTCCACTGAAGACCAATCGCGAGGAACGGCCATTCTCTTCAGCGTCGACCACCACGATCGCCGAGCCCAAGATGTGCCCCGCGTCGCGGAACCGCACACTGACTCCCGGAACGGGCTGGAATGGGTGATCGTAGTCTACAGCGTGGAACAGCTTTAGCGTCTCCAGGGCATCGTTCTTGGTGTACAGCGGCTCGAACAACTTTTTCTTCTGTTTCTTGCGTCGCCGGTTCACGTACTTCACGTCATTCTCTTGAATGTGCGCCGAGTCGATTAGCATGTACGCGCACAGGTCACGCGTTGCCGACGTCGAGTAGATGCAGCCCGTGAACCCGGCCCGCACCAGTGACGGCAAATTCCCGCTGTGGTCGATATGAGCATGCGAAAGGACCACCGCATCGATCCCCGCGGCATCGAACGGCATGTCGCGGTTCCGTTCGAACGCCTCCTTCCGGCGCCCCTGGTACAACCCGCAGTCGAGCAGCACCCTCGACCCATTCACCTCGAGCAGGTGCATCGACCCCGTAACCGTCCTGGCCGCCCCCCAAAACTGTATTTTCATGCTTGCATTAGCTCCTACTCCTATTCTTAATCGTACTCGTACTCCTACTCGTAATCATCTTCGACGGCAAGACCCTCGAGTACGAGTACGAGTTAGCAGAAGGAGGGGGAGGGGAACACCAGCAGGCAGGGTGAGTACAACAGGCTGGACCGAAGCCTCAGGCTCCCGCCCCCAGCCCGCAATAGCCACGAAAGTCTGTGATGAATCAACTTGGATTCTCGCTAATCGAACTCCTGGTAGCCATGGTCATCCTGAGCATCCTGGCCGCCATCAGCCTCAAGATCACGGATGCTCGGAAGCGGGCCTACCTGGCGGTTTTGCAGTCCGACCTGAGAAACGTGGCCACGGCCCAAGAGGTCTACTACGAGGAAAGCCGCAACGACCCGAGCGGGGCCCGCTACGCCAACAACATCTCGGACCTGAACCTGGTGATCAGCCCGAACGTGAGCCTCCAAATGGTCGGGCAGAAGGACGCCTACACCGTCCGCGCGACGCACGACAAGCGGACCGATTTCCGCTGCGCGCTCTACCTCGGGGAGATCAAGGCCGGTATTCAGCCCTACGAGCCGGCGATCGAAGAAGGAGTCATCGAGTGCGAGCCGAAGCAAAACAAGGGGAAAGGCAAGGGGAAGTAGACCTGCGCGCCCGGAAGACCTGCACGATTCGCTGGAGTTGACCCTATGAACGACCTGCCCTCAGAGATTCAGCCGGCCGATCCCACGACCCGACGGAAAGCAGTCGTTTTGGGCTTGGCGGTCCTGATCTTCGGGATTCTCACCTACCTGACCACTCAGCGCTTCATAGGCGAAGTGCTGGAACTCTCCAAAACGGATCTCGACGAATCCGTCAGGCAGCTCTCACTGGCGGTCATAGTGGTCGCGGCCGGCACGAGTATCTTGCTGGTTTCAATCGCCGCTTGGGTCATCCGCACCTCCGTACTCACGCTCCGGGCGGAGCGATTCCCTCCCCCGAACATGCCCGTGATCCGCAACACCACCATCGTCACCGGCCGCGAGGCCCGCATGCGGGCAACAGTCGGATTTGTTCTATCTGTGGTTCTCGTTGCCGCGGCCATCGGAAACATCGGCCTCATCTGGCAGTGGGCCACAGCCATCGCGGCGCCCTAGCCACAAGCTTCGACGAACGCTACTGACAGGGCGGCTGCCCCGACGCTACCAGCCGCCGGTACTGCCTGCCGATGCCAACGGCGAGCACGATCGCCACGGCCACCAATATCACGTTGAAGGCCGCGAACCCCTTTGGACCCAGCGCCAGGAAGACAGTCCCCACGTAGACCACGGCGGCCGATAGAACGTCTCCCGAGCGCGCGAAAAACGAATCGATGGCCTGTTTTGCCTTGTACTTCTGCTCGCGCGTGCAGGGTAGGAAGAGCACGTTGCGCACCGTGTTCTGAAGCGAGTAGTCGGTGGCATTCTCCATGGTCTTACCCCAACGAACGACCGACAGAACGGGGTAGAGTACGATGAGCGCGTTCGAGCCCAAGGCGATCAGCGGTAGGACGAGCAGCGATCCCTGCACACCCAGGTACTTGATCGCGCGCGAAACGAGGAACAGTTGGATGAAGAGGCCGAGAGCGTTGACGACCCCGAAGAACCGTGAGTAGAAGCTGGCGATGTACTCTCCCTCGCTAAGGCCGCCGACCTGTCCCGTCGTCACGGCGTCGCTGGCCGCGACCTCCACAAGCTTGTCAAGGATGTACTGACCGTTCGTGTTCACCCAGGTGAGTACGAGCACGAGGAGCGCGATCATCAGCAGGTAGGAGCACCGTAGGACCATCCGGTAGGGTCCCTCCTCCCCGCCGAGGTCGATATCGCCGAGCGTCTGCTCCAAGCTCTCCTTGGCATCCTCCGGCGCGGGCGGCTCATCTGTCTCCAGCGCCTTCCGGATATCCTCTATGTCGATCTCGCCGGTCAACGCTCGCTTGACCTCCTCCAGAGGGATCTCGCCCGTCAGAGCTTTGCGGACTTCGTCCAGCGGAATCTCTTGAGAGGCGGCGGGCAGCGCCCCGGTGGTCAAACTGTTGGGAAGATCAGACTCCTGCACGCGGCGTTCACGGGCGTCCACGTAATTGGTGATCAGAAGGCTGGCCATGAGAAGGCCGCCGGCCACGATCATCGGCACGTACAATCCGGCGATCTCGATCACGCCGCTCAAGGCGAAGCTGCCGAACACGGCGCCGAAAGAGGCGCCGAACCCGACGATCGGGAAGAGGCGCTCCCCCTGATCTCTCGAATATATATCGTTGGCAAACGACCAGAACTGGGCCACAACCATCAAGTTGAAAATCCCGCTCCACAGGAAAAACACGGTTCCCTGAACCGCGAGCGGGACCTCGAACTGGAAGGCGATGAAGAATAAGGCCAGGCAAGCGGCGAAGAACGTCGTAACGACATTGATCAGCCGCCGCCTCGGCATCCGGCTGGCCAGCGCACCATATAGTGGAACGGCGCCCAGCAACAGGACGATCTGGCCGGCCGACAAGTAGCTCTTCCACTCGGCGCCGGAGCCACTCAGGATCAGCGCGTCCCTGACCGGCTTGATGAAATAGTACGCGGCGAGGATGAGGAATATGTTGAAGGTGAGCAGGAGAACGGTACCGCTCTCTCCGGCCCGCACATCGGTGAACGGCCGCAGCATTCTGTCGACAGGACCCAGCCGCCGTGATGACACCACGTGTTCTCCCTGCTATCCGATTGACCTCCAGTTGCTGCGACTACACGCTCTTACTGCTCGCCAGCCTCGGCAGGCTTCTTGGAGGTGTCTTGCTGCGCCTCCCAAAGCGCGTACAGATCGCGACCCGCAATGTCGAGCATCGCGTCCATGCAGCACACCCGCGCGCCACCATAGACGACCGGCGGACCCCAATAGCCCGGGCGACCGTAACCGCCGTAGCCGCCCCAGGGACTGGGGGTGGCCGCGACCCCCACGTAAACGCTGCTCGAGGGGCCGCATGCGGAAACCGCGAGGCCCGCGGCCGCCAGCACGGCAGCGATTGCCAGCATCGATAGTCTATTTTTCATCTGATTACTCCTGTTCGGGGATCGGCCAAACCTGGACGGCAAACACGGCGCCGGACGGATCCGCTATCAGAGCGGCGCTGCCCGCTCGAACACTTGGATCGGGCGGAATAATCAGTTTGCCACCCAAGGACTCCGCGCGCTCCGCGATGGCGAAGGCGCTCTCGACCCGTACGTACGGCACCCAGTTCGGTATCACTTCCTCCCAGGATAGCTTGATCACGCCCGCTCGCGGGAGGCTCTCGCCGATGAATACCAGGTAATCACTGTCGTCAGCCACCTCGAACGTCCGTTGCTCGTAGCTCACCAGCGAACGATAGAAAGAGGAGGCAGCAGCAGGGTCGCGCGTCCAAAGCTCGGTCCACATCCAGCGGTTCGTCACCAGCTCACCGTCCGCCGGATCGCCGCCGCTCGCCCGAATCAGAACCACCATCGCGCCCTGCGGGTCCTCGACCAGCGCCATGACGCCCCTATCGGGAACGTCGCGCGGCCCGCTCAGAACCTCGCCACCGCTACTCTCCACCTGGCTCACAGCCTCCTGGACATCGGCGACCGACAGCGCGCTCAGCCAACGAGAGGCGCTCACGTTCTCCGCCTCATCGATCGAGACGATGCCGCCGATCGGCGTGCCCCCATGGACGATCGTCGTGTATACGCCGGCGCTATCATCCACGAACTCCCAGCCGAACAGCTCGCCGTAGAACTGCTTCACGGCCGTCACGTCTTCGGTGAGCAGATCGTACCACACGATCTTGCCGACGTGATAGGTCCCCGTGGGCGTCGGCGTCACCGGCGGGAGGGTCATGGTCGCACTGGTACACGCGGCTAGCGACACCAATAAACCGAAGGCGAACCACCAGGTCGTCGCCCTCGAGCGGCTGCTCTGTGAGGTCCGCGTACCGAACGTTCTATTATAGGTGTCCATAAACTTTCCTTGTTGTTAGACCACTATCGCGCCGACGCCGCGACTCGCTCCTGCTCGCGGATGGCATCAGCGATCTCTCGACTCAGCTCAACCAGCGCCCGACTCAAGGCCGCGACCGAGGATTCGGTCGTATTGGTCGCGGACGGTTCCTCGATCCGTGTCTCTCGGAATACCAGATTTTCCCTGCTCTCGCCATCCTGGAGAACCCACATCGCGACCAGCACGGCGCCCCCCTGCGGATCGCGCTCGAAACGAAGCACGGCGACCTCCACGACGTAGTCCAGCTCCGCCGAGCTATACCATGGGTACGACTCGATCTCATCCGTGCCCAGCAGAACGACGAGGTCGAGCATCAGGATATGGGCGATGTGGTCCGGCACTGGTTCGGCCCAGCGGTCGTTCGACGAGAACTCGACCTGATTGGCCCCCACGCGGGTCACGAGATGGGGCTTGTCCAGGTACGCGGCGACCGTGATCGGGCCGAGGCCGAGCGCCAGCCCCGATTGCGGGTCTACCTCCCCGGAAACCGAATCCGCCAGCGTGGTCAGCACGAAGAACCGGGAGGTGTCCGGCCGTGGGCTGAGCGGCGAGCAGCCGCCGAGCAACAGCAGCGCGGCGCCCAGCGATATGACCGGCCTTACGACAACGTTCATTGGTTCTCCTCCGTGGACCTGCCGCGCACCAGCGCTGCGGGATTTCGCTCCAGGTATGCCATCAGCTCTTCCAACGCTCGCGCCGTTGCACCAATATCGTCCAGCGCCCTCTCCAACTGAACCGTCATCGGCGAACCGGGCTCGAGAACGACGCGGATCGCCGCCAGCGTAGCCCGCATCTCGTCGAGGGTCGCCGTCGCATGAATGCGCGTCGAGTCCATCTTCTCCGCCACCGGCACAACCCTCTGGTCGACGGCTTCGAGCAGGTCACGCAGGCTGGCCGCCGTCTCGCTCATGTCTCGAAGCGTGACGTCGAGCGACACTATTGCATCGGCCACGTGCGGCGAGTTCACGAGCCGGTTCAGCCCGTCCAGCATCTCGGCCACCGACCGGCCGATCGAGTCCAGTGGAATCTCCTCCAGCTCCGAGATGAAAGCGGCCGCATTCTGCTCGATTGCCGCCATCGCCGTCGGGATCGTCGGTATCTCCGGATACGGCGCGCCGGTCCCCAGCCGAAACGTCGCCGGCGTTCCCGGCTGGAGGTCGAGGGCAACGTACAACCTGCCGGTCACCATGCTCTCGGATCGCAGTTGCGCACGCATCCCCGCGTCGATGACGCGTTGAATCCACTCCGGATCGTCTAGCTGCGCGTCACTTCCGCGTTCCCGGATCAACGTCTCGTTCATCTCGATGATCACCGGTATGCTGTTGTCCTCGCTGGGATGCCCGGTGCCGAGGTCAAAATAGATTCCGACCACCGTACCGACCTCCACACCCCGGAACTTCACCGGCGCGCCCGTCCGCAGCCCGGCGACCGACTGGTCGAACGACAGCACGAACTTGTGCGTCCGGGCGAACAGCTTGCCGGAGCTGAAAACCATCACCGAAACTACGGCAATGGCGATGGCCCCAACGACGAACGCCCCGACCACGGCGGGGTTCACCTTCCTGCTCATAACGCTTCTCCCGGTGCACCGTTGCCTCCCCGCAGGAGAAAGCGGCGCACGGTCGGATTATCAGACTGATCCCGCAGTTCCTTCGGCGGCCCGCTAGCCGCCATGCTGCGAGTTTCAACATCCAGGAAAACGCTGTTTTGTCCGATCGCGAATATGCTCGCCAGCTCGTGCGTTACCACTACAACCGTGGACCCGAGACTGTCCGCCAGCTCCTTAATGAGATCGTCCAAGAGCTTGGAGCTGATGGGGTCCAGGCCGGCGGATGGCTCGTCGAAGAAGAGGACCTCGGGATCCAGCGCCATCGCACGCGCCAGGCCTGCCCGCTTCTGCATCCCACCGCTGATCTGGTACGGGTAATAGTCCTCGAATCCTTTGAGACCGACCAGCGCCAACTTCAGCGACGCCACTTCGCGTCTTTCCTTCTCGTTCAACCCAGTGAATTCCCCCAGCGGCAACGAGACGTTTTCGGCGAGCGTCATCGAGCTCCAGAGGGCGCCGCTCTGATAGAGAATGCCGAACCGGCGCAACATCTCTTCCTTCCGCGCGGCATCGGCCAGCGTGAAGTTCTCATCCTCGTAGAAGATCTCGCCCTTCGCCGGCTCGATGAGCCCGATCATGTGACGCAACAGAGTGCTTTTTCCGCAACCGCTGCCTCCCATGATGATGAAGATCTCGCCGCGCTTCACCTCGAAGTTCAGGTCCCGCATTAGAACGAAGTCACCGTAGGCCATCGTCAGATCGCGAACGGTGATGTGCGTATCAGAGTCGGGCCGGCGTTCCGTCATCCCAGTCACCTAAATGCCCAGAGCGTAGAACAGGACCGCGAAAGCGCCGCAGGCGCTGATAATCCAAACGATGGCGGTCACTACAGCCGACGTGGTCGCGACACCCACCGCCGACGAGCTCGTGCCCGACTGCATGCCGCGCAGACACCCGGCGACAGCGATCAGGGCTCCGTACACGGTGCCCTTGAACATGCCGCCCACCAGATCGAGGACGCTGACGGCGCTGGCCGTCTCCTGCATGTAGGCCGAGATCGACAAGTCGAGCATCGTGACGCCGACGAACGCACCGCCGAGGACACCTACGAGGTCGGCGTACAGCGTGAGCAGCGGCATCATGAGTACGAGGGCGACGATGCGCGGGAGCACCAGGAACTCCAGCGGCGATATCCCCATGGTCGTGAGGGCATCGATTTCCTGCGTCACCTTCATGCTGCCGAGCTCGGCTGCGTAGGCCGCCCCGGTCCGGCCGGCCATGACGATGGCGGTCATCAACGCGGCGACGTCGCGCACCATGCCGATCCCCACGAGGTCCGCGACGTAGATCGCCGCCCCGAACTGCTGGAGTTGAGCCGCGCCAATGAAAGCGAGGATGAGGCCGACCAGGAAGCTTATCAGCGTGACGATCCCCACGGCCTCCGCGCCAACCTGTTGCATCAGCATCAAGAGGTCGGAGCGCCTGAACCGCGCGGCGCGGCGCAGCATCTTTCCAAAGGTGAGGGTCGCATCGCCGAGGAAATGCAGCATCTCGACGAACGACTCCTGGGCCGAGATCGTTCGAGTACCGATCCGCTCGAGCAGCGACGCCTCCGCCTCGGCCTGCCGCGCGCCCTCCTTCTCGGGGACCGCTTCCGCCAACTCCAGCAGCCGCTGAATGCCGACCGGCAACGCTCGCCGATCCACTGGAACGCCCCGCTCGCCGGCCAGCGCGCTGATGCTGCTCAGGAACACCAGAACCGAACTGTCCCACTCGCCGAGGCCGCCCGCGTCTACGACGACCGCGCGTGGCGGAGCGGCTCCCACAAGCTCGGCTTCCACGGGAGCGAGATCAGGCAAAGCTTCATGCAGGCGCCAGTCGCCCGAGATCTCTATAACAAGCTCGGCGTCGGGCGTTCGACGGAAGGTCAGCTCGCCCAGCGCGGGCACCGTAGACATCCTCTTCCTTTTCGGCAAAAGATTCGGCCCAAGCTTAGCACCTCAGACCGGTGGGTTCAAGCTAGAAGAAGAGGACTTCCACCAGGCCCTCGACGAGGCCGCCGGCTATCCACGCGGCCAACGGCAGCAGGAGGAAAAAGGCCAGCCGCACGTAGATGGAGATGTCGAAGGGCCATTCCCGCACGCGCTCGATCAGCGCCTCGTAGGCGGCCAGGTCCGCCAGTTCGCCGCGCTCGCCGTCCCCCTCCCCATCAACGGCCTGCCTGGCGCGCCGGATCCCGTCACGCGCCCAGTCCAGCTCGGCTTGTTTCGCATCCCGGATCCGAACGTGAACTCCCTGCAACGGCATCACGAGCGCCAGGGCTGCGGAGGACAAGGTCCAAACGGCGGTCAGGACCATAAGAAGGGCAAAACCCTCATCCAACAAAACGAGGCTCCACACGGCAAAGCCTCCGATGGCAGCCAACGCGTTCGCGAGGCCCTGACGAGCGAACGGCGCGAGCGGCCTCAGATCGAGAAGGTCGATGGGCCCCAACAATCCTGCCAGCCGCGACAGTCTCTTCGACTCCGAGTACAGCGCTAAGATGAACCAGGAAATCAAAACACCCAGAACAGGTCCGAGGGTACGGTGCCAGAAGACTTCCGGTGACCAGGTCCTGGGATCCCAGGGCGCCTCGGGTACGGGTAGCGTTATGTAGGGTCCTGCAAAAGCGGCCAGCGACCCGATGAGTGCCGCCGCCAGCAACGCCGTCCCGCGATACCGCCCCACGGCGTCATGCACCCGATCGAACTCGGCCTCGCTGCAGTCCAGCCACGGTCGCAGCGTCTTGAACGTCGCCCGCACGCCCCGCACGACATACAGGTACGCGGCCAGCAAGTAGCCGAGTCCCAAGCAATGCACCACGGCGATCCGCAGGTCCCGCAGTTCGCCCTCGGGCCCCAGGACGGTCTCCAGCCGCCCCAAAGCGTACTCGCTGGCGAACAGTGCGACGAGAAGAACGCCGCCGACCGTGAGTCCCAGTCGAGCCGGTGACGCGGTGATCTTTCGGATTACGTTGGCCTTCGGAAGTTCGGACATCCGGTAGAGGGTAGGCGAATAGGCGCGCCGCCGAAAGCGTACGCCGCGCCCGGTGCGAAGCCCGAGACCTCCTCAGTTCGGGGCGTGGACCCCCTGGCCGCCGTAGTCACGATTCCTGCCGATGGCCGGCCCGGATGGCTGGGTCGCCCGCGAGTTGTCTACCTTCGCGATGAATTGTCTTATCGAACCCGGGAACGGTTCCCTGCGCGCGTTCTTGCCATACGCGTCGGTGTACCAGATCTCCGGCCCGTCGGCATTCGAAATGCGGATGCTGTTTATGTCTACGAAGCGTCGGGCTCCATCGAACGCGGAGCGCGGGTCGTCGTAGGCCAGGCCGATGATTGTCCCGTCCGGGTTCGACTCCTCACACGGTCCGCCCTCCGCCCGCTCGCCGTTGGCGTCCACCTCGAAGCACACATCTATCGTTCGGGCCAACCCGTTCTCGGCGGCCGGATCGTAGTAGCGGGCCGGGAAGAGTACTTGGAAGTAAGGATTGAACGACATGAGTGTCTTTCCTTCTTCGGTCCTGACCCGATCCGATACTTCCCAGCTCTCTCGCACTCCCTGGTTGAAACTCGACCGCTCGCCTTCGGGCATCAGGATGAACTCCTCGATGCACGACCGGTCAGGTATCAATCGCCTGCCTCCTCCGTCCGGCGCATCCGGCGCAGGCCCGACAGTGATCGTTCGCTCTCGGTCACACGCGCTCTCGAACTCGCCCGGCGTGCCGATCGTGGCTGTCATCGTGACGTGCACGTGGGTCCTGTCGCTGCAATGCGCATGAATCGCTACCTCGTGCGTGTTGATCCTGAATGCGCCGGGCCCATGTGAGCCCTGGTGCAACTCCACCATCACGTCGCACGTCACTTCCAACAGCGATGACGCGGCATCGCCGGAGAAACGAAACGCGACGTCGTTCTCCCACTCGAGCTTGTAGCCGACGTGGTCGGCAGGCAACGCGAGACCGAATGGAAGCTCGCCCACCTCCCCGTAGAGATCCGAGCCGCGCGGGTCGCGACCGTGCTCGTGACCGAACGTGCAGCCGCTGGCCGCGTCGACCGGCGGATGCCACGTCGGATAGCGCAGGCCGTCCGGCCCGACCACGGAGTAACTGTTGTGCACCTCGCGACTGCAGGTATCGTCAGGACCGGGAAGCCACTTGTCGTAGGCGGCGCTGAGACCGATCTCGGCTACGCGTTCCAGCCCGTGCGGGTTCTCCTCGCAAGCCGCTGCCAACACGAGCGCCAGCGGTGCAACCACGTGGAAGATCTTTGGGCGTGTCATAGCTAGGACGCTCCTCTTGAAGTCCGATCGTAATGTCGAACACCGCACACCGAACACCGCACACCGAAGGTGGCACGGCAATCCTTGATCACTAATCACAGATCACCAATCCCCTAAGCCTCAATGCATTTGGTCTTCGGGCTCAGTGATTCACCCTTGCAGTGCCACCTTCGAAAGGCGGTGTTCGGTGTGCGGTGTTCGACATTGCAGTTCTCTCAATGCCAAGTAACTCCCAACCCCACCTGAAGCAACGAGACGTTCACGCCCTCCGCCTGCCTGTCCCCGTTGAACGTCAGGTTACCCGTCGGCAGCGTGATGATCGCGCTCAGGTACGGCTCTATGGTCAGGCGGCGACCGATACCGAACTCGTAGCCGGCGCCAAGCTCGGGACCGAACCCGCTCGTTGTCAGCACGTTGTCAGCGTCGTCGATTCGGTACCCCACGTACGCAAAGCCGCCTTTCAGGTATAGCGCGCCCTCGGCGCTCGGATACCACTGGGCGATCACGCTGAGGGACCCCAGGTACTCGTCCACGCTTTCCTCGTTCCGCATCCAAGCGTTGGCCTCTCCGCCTATCGTCACGCTCCGCCCGATCTTCCCTCCGGCCCTGACGCTGCCCGAGAACGAGGCGTCACGGTCCGCGACGCAGATGTCGCACGAGACGTGCACCCAACCGTAGCCGACGCCAAGACCCCACCAGAACCCGTTACGACGGTCCGCGTTCTGGGCCGCCGCCGGCTCGGCGATGGAGGCCAGGACAGCGACGCATGCGAGTGATACTGTCAGCCGTCGCACGGTTCTCCTTCCGTCTTCCGTCATCCTTCCGAGATGAGGCTGCCCTCATGCGAGGTCCGTGCCGCGGCCGGCTCGGAACCGTTAATTACTTGCGCTCGCGACACATACGTCGCGCAGGCGGCGGCTCGGACACACAGGGTCCGATCTTATTTTGAGGCAAATGATTGCATTTAGCGGCGGGGGGACTGCCGATAGTAGAAAACGGTTGGCGGCACTGCGGGGTTCCTTCGCTCGAGTGAGTTGATGCTCGAGCGAAGGCTGTCGGATGTCGAGTTCTTCTTCTAGCGCAGTCGCATCACTTCACGATGGTCCGCATGGGATACTGGACACACTTGATCTCTGAGTTGATGCAGAAATCGATGTAGCCGTTGAAATCCCCGGGGCGCGCCGCATAAGCATAGAGCCTGACCGTGACTTCTTCGCCCGCCGGGATCGGCACATCCACGCTGTAGCTGAACGTGTTGTCGATCGGAACGTGGAAGGCCTCCGTGAACGGCGGATCCGTCCGCTCGATGACGATGCCCTCCAGGTAGGCGTCGGCGACGTCCAGGTCGACGAGGATCTGCCGCTCGTTCGCCAGGTTCGTGACCCGGGCTTCTATGACGAATTGCTGGCCGTTCGCCACCTCGACCGGCGCATCGATATAGACCTCGACGTCGTCCGGCGGCGCTGCCATGATCCCGAGAATAACCAGGCCAACGACCACCAGGGCCACCGCCCCGCCACAGCCAATCGCGAACTTCTGTCCCGTACTCGCCACAATATCCCCCTCCGTCTTGCCGGCGCCGGTACAAGCGTCGGTTGGTGCGAATGTTCAACCCTGCCTTGACCGCTCCCGCCACAGCCACGCCGGTGAAGCGGTGAGTGAATAGATCCTGGACCACATTGGAGTGACGGGGGTGGGGCCGCGCACCGGCGCCCGGGCCGCTGCGCCTTCCGGTACACCAATATTATCCGATGAGGTCCAATACGCCACCTGGCCAACGTCGCCGGCCCGCCGGCGGAAACCGGAGCTTCGGTCCATACGTAGGGCACGATGTGCGGCATCGTTACCGGCGTTGGGAACCGCCGGGCCACGACCTGTCCAGCCACCGTGACCGACATCATGGATAATATTCGCAAGGACCTCACTTTCGCTCTCCGGATGCTGTTCAAGAACCCGGGGCTCTCCCTCATCATCATAGTGACGTTCGGCCTGGGAATCGGGCTCACGACCACCATCTTCAGCATCGTCAACGGCGCCCTTTACAAGGGGCTCCCGTTCGACGAAGCGGACCAAATCGTGTCCGTGAGCCGGACCAATCCGTCCCGCAACATCCAGGGCATGAACGTCAGCGTTCATGACTTCGTCGACTGGCGCGATCAGCAGACCGTCCTCGAGGGCATGGTCGGTATGACCTTCGGTACGGTGAACCTGGCCGGAGCGGAAGGGCGTCCCGAACGCTTCACCGGAGCCTTCGTTTCCGCCAACCTCTTCGACGTTCTGCGCGTCCAGCCCATCCTTGGACGCGGGTTCCGCGAGGGAGAGGACCTGCCGGGGGCCGAGCCGGTGATGATCATCGCGTACGATGTCTGGCAGGATCGATTCCTCGGCTCGTTGGATGTCCTCGGCCGAACGGTGCGGACCAACGGGCAGGCGCGGACGATCGTCGGCGTGGCGCCTGAGGGATTCAAGTTCCCGTTCAGGGAGGAAATATGGATGCCCCTGGAGATGAACCCCACCGCCAGCGAGCGGGGTGAGGGGCCGGGATACTTCGTCGTCGGACGACTCGAGGATGACGTTTCCGTGGATGAGGCGACCGCCCAGCTCGCGACCATCGCCCGCCAGATCGAGCTCGAGTACCCCGAGATCAACGAGGGCATCGGCGCCGCCGTCACCCCCTTCACCGAGATGGCCATGGGCTCGCAGGCCTACGCGCTCCTCTTCACTATGCTCGGCGCCGTCATTGGCGTGCTGCTCATCGCTTGCTCGAACGTCGCCAACCTGCTGCTCTCCCGCGCTTCGGTTCGCACCAGGGAGGTCGCCGTCAGGACGGCGCTGGGCGCCAGCCGCGGCCGGGTCGTTGCTCAGCTCATGACCGAGGTGCTTCTGCTCTCGATCGTCGGCGGTGCTTTGGGGCTGGCCATCGGCTACGCCGGAATCGAATGGTTTAGCCGGGTCATCGAGATCGATCCGCCCCCGTTCTGGATGGTCTTCGACATCGATTTGAGGGTGGTTCTCTTCGTCGTGTCCATGATCCTGCTCTCCGGCCTCTTCTCTGGTCTCGTTCCCGCGTTGAAGGCCACAGGTGGGAACGTGAGCGAGGCGCTCAAAGACGAGGGCAGAGGATCTTCGAGCTCGCGTATGGGACGGTTCAGCGCCGGCCTCGTGATCGCCGAGGTCGCCATCTCCTGCGGACTGTTGATCGTCGCCGGGCTCATGATCAAGAGCGTCGCCCAGTTGAAGACGCAGGATCTGCCGTTCGCCACGGACAACATCTTCACGGCGCGACTCAGGCTACCCGCCGAGGAGTACCCCGATACGGCGAGCACCGTGGGATTCTACGAGCAACTGTTGCCGAGGCTGGCGGCGATACCGGGCGCCGAGGCCGCCACGCTGTCGGACGGACTGCCGGCTTCAGGTAACGGATCGCGAGTCTTCGAGGTGGAGGGCGCCACTTATGAAACAGAGGAGGACTACCCGATCGCCCGGGAGGGGATCGTCACGCCCGGCTACTTCGAGACCTTCCAGACGCCGGTTCTCCAGGGCAGGGCCTTCAGCGTGATGGACAGAATGGAGAACCTGCGTGTGGCGGTGATCAATCAGACGTTCGCGCGCAACTTCTTCCCGGACGGCGATCCGCTAGGCCGGCGCATCCGGATGGGTCGGAACGATACGACCGCACACTGGCTCATTGTGGTCGGCGTAGTACCCGATCTCCGCATGGAGGGTATGGCGAACGACGAAGCGAGCCCCGCCGGCTTCTACATCCCGATCGCCCAAAGCGGGGTCGGCACGTTCGTCAGCATCGCGATACGCACTCGCAGTGCACCGATGAGAAAGACATCCGACGTGAGAACGGCTGTGGAGTCTCTGGACCCTAATCTCCCGATCTACGAAGTCATGTCGATGGAACGTGTGATCGCCGCGGAGACCTGGTTCTACTGGGTGTTCGGCGGTCTGTTCATGGTGTTCGGCTTCGTCGCCCTCTTCCTGGCTGCCATCGGTCTCTACGGCGTCATGTCGTTCGCCGTCAGCCGGCGCACCCAGGAGATGGGCATACGCATGGCGCTGGGCGCCAACGGCCCCAGCCTGGTGCGCCTCGTCATGAAGCGTGGGATAGTACAGTTGGCAGTCGGGCTCGTGCTCGGGATCGGTCTAGCCGCCCTGGCTGCCGCCCCGCTGCAGATCATCCTCTACGATGTGGACGCCAGGGATCCGCTGGTCTTCGGACTGGTCGTGCTCGCCCTGGCCTTCACCGGCCTGCTGGCAAGCTTCGTCCCGGCATGCCGCGTAACGCGAGTGGATCCGGTCCTGGCGCTCACGCCGGAGTAGCCCGGCCGATCAGTTCCCGTCGGGCATCCGCGGCGCGACCGGAACGCGTCGAACCCGGCGCATCAAGTCTCTGAAGCGAGGATCGCCGCGGATCGGATCCCACACGGGATCGTTGCCGAGGGTGGCAAGTCTGCGGTCTCGCCCTTCGAACGCCCGATCCAGCCGCTCCAGCGCTTCGTCGTGACGACCGATGGCAACGGCGGCTGCGGCGAAGTCTACCTGTGAGAGTTCATCACCGCGTCGCTCGGCTTCCTCGAGTTGCCGATACCTCCACTCCCAGTAGCCCACCGAGCCCTGATCGGCTACCGCTCGAGCCAGCGATGCCAACGCCTCGCGGTCTTCCGGGTCGCCTCCGCCAGCCGCCACCCGCTCCCGGCGCAGCTCGACCACTTCCTCGAAGTCACCGCGGATCACATATAGGTGCTCGAGCGCGTCCCACGCGTCCGACCGCGACGGATCAAGCTCGATCGCCTCTCGCAGCATGCCCTCGGCCTCTTCGCTCTGGCCAATTACGGCCAGACGCCGAGCGATCGCCACCTGCCGATCCGCCGATTCTACCTCGTGCGCTCTGGCCCCCCGCGCCAGCGCGACCCGCTGCGCCTGCCGGCCAAACTCGGTGAACGAGGCCGCCCAGTCGTCGCTGGAGCCAATCAGCGAGTCCGCATCGATACCCACGATGATCAACTCTTCCCTCAGCGAGTCGCTCAGTTCGACGATCTGCCTGTTGAGCTCGGCCAGAACCGCCTGCGCCTCCGGAGATCCCGGCTCCAGGGCCAGCGCTCTCTCGACGGCTACGTGGACCTCTACCGGGGGTGCATCGGGAGCGCTATCCGGCTCGCTCATCGTGAGCAGCAGCTGCGCGCCGGCGAGGCCCGTGTAGGCATCCGCGAAGCTCGAATCCATTTGAACCGCCTCACGGTAATGCCCTATCGCGCCCTCGAAGCCTTCCGGCGTGTCTTTCGCCTGCTCGAAGCGCCCCCGCATGTACGCGTCCTGGGCCTCTGGATCGACCGGCGGTCCGGACGCCAGCATCGTCTCCTCCTCGGGAGTCAGCTCCGCTTGTATCTCGGCCGCTATGGCTTTCGCCACCTCGCCCTGTAGCGCGATGATGTCGTTGAAGTCACGCTCGTAGCTCTGCGACCAGATGTGAGTGTCCGATGGACCATGGATCAACTGGACCGTGATCCGCACGCGATCGTCGGCCCGCAACACCGAGCCCTCGACTATCGCCTCCACGCCCAGCTCCCGAGCGATCCGCGGCAGCGGCTTGGTCGCGTCCGCGTACTGCATGACCGATGTGCGAGACACGACCCGCAGCGCCGAGATCTGGCTCAGCTGCAACACTACCGCTTCGTGCATCCCGGCGGAGAAGTAGTCGGGCTGCCCGTCCTCCGAGAAATTCTCGAACGGCAGGACGGCCACCGAGCGGACCGGTGTGCCCGGCTCATAGGCTGCCGCCATCTGGCCGGCCATGAATGAGTCCGGCCCCCCGCCACCCGGCGACATCGTCGAGCTCATCAGCCACCAGCCGATCGCCCCCGCCGTCACCAGCGTGAGACCAAGGAAAGCCAGGCGCGGCAACAAACTCCCGGGGCGGCCCTGTCCGTACGGCCCGCCCGTCACGTCGTCGGTTCGCCGGATCCCCTGAGGCGTGATCTCGTAGATCCAGGCCAGCGCCAGCGCTACGGGAAACCCGAGCAGCGTAACGACCACCAGCAAGCGAAGCCCCCACTCCGGGGCCCCGAAGGCCGGCAAGATGATCTCACCCGCCTGCAGCAGGACAAAGGTCACCGCCCCGTATGCGATGACGGCCCGCCAGACGTGGCGCCGTTTCAGCTCCGTTAGGAATAATCCAAGTCGCGACGGCTTCTCGTTCATCTCCCCCAGGCCTTCAGCAGGTACCCCTCATATTAGTAGGATGCACACCGATCCTATAAGGTGGCATGGTACAATACAAGAGAAAGGGCGACCGGACGAGGCGGAGTGACTCCGCGACGAACCGACCGCCCTGTGAAGCCCGGCTGGGACGCTACTTACAAATCGATCCCGTTCCTGGAGAAAATGTTCTCCAGCTCGGACCTGTCCACGGCTTTCTTGTAGGCCTCTTCCGGAGCGACCACACCGTTTAGAACAAGCTCGTACAGCGCATCGTTCAGCGTGACCATACCTACGTTCTTCGCTGTCTGCATCACCGATGGTATCTGGTAGGTCTTACCCTCACGTATGAGGTTGGAGACCGCCGGCGTTATGACCAGGAACTCCAGCGCGGCCACCAGCCCGCCCTTCTTCGCCTTGATCAGCGTCTGCGAGATCACGCCCTTCAGGCTCTCGGACAACATGGTCCGGATCTGGCCCTGCTGCCCCGCCGGGAACTGATCGATGATGCGATCCACCGTAGACGGTGCCGTGTTCGTGTGAAGCGTGCCGAAAACGAGGTGGCCCGTCTCCGCGGTCTCGATGGCGATTTCAACCGTCTCCAGGTCGCGCATCTCGCCGACCAGGACCACGTCCGGGTCCTCACGCAGTGCCGCCCTTAGCGCGACCTTGAAGCCCTGGGTGTGGACTCCTACCTCGCGCTGGTTGATCAGGCACTTCTGGTTCGGGTGGACAAACTCGATCGGGTCTTCGATCGTTATCACGTGGTCGCAGCGATTGCGGTTGATGTGATCGAGCAACGCCGCAAGCGTCGTCGACTTGCCTGAGCCGGTCGGACCCGTCACCACCACGAGGCCCTTGCTCAGGTTGCAAAGATCTATCATCTGCTTCGATAACCCCAGCTCTTGCGCCGTCTTGATATGGGTCGGGATCACGCGGAAGACGCCGCCCATCCCCTTGCGGTCCATGAACAGGTTGCAGCGGAAACGGCCAAGATTCTCTATCTCGTACGCGAAATCGGTGTCGTGAAGCTCCTCGAACTCTTCGAATTTGTGTGGCGGCGTGATCGAGAGCAGCGTCTCCCTGGCCTCCGATTCCGTCAACGGCTCCTCCTCGTTCAGCAACACGATGTCACCGTTCTTCCGGAACATTGGTGGCGACCCGGTTGATATGTGAAGGTCCGAGCAACCCTGCTCGATCATCTCCCTGAACAGCCGCTCGATTCGCTCGCGACTCCGGCTGCCGCCCACTACCACCCCGGAATCCTTCTCCGCAACCGCACCGTTCGGGCTCGGGTCGTCTTCGGCGGCCGGTGTTGGCGTCGCTTCCTTTTCGCTCAGCGGGACTATCTCCAGTCGCAAGGCGCCGCCCGGGCGCGAGATGACGACACGGACGGTTCCTGTCGGAGCATCATATATGAAGTCCTCGGCGTTCGGAGCCGGCACGATCTCCTGGAGAAGACTTGTGACCTGCTCTTCGGTCAGCGGCTGTGTCGTCGCCGGCTGGGACGCGCCGTTGACGCCGATCGTGATCGGCTTGCCCGCCGCTACCTCGAGTTTCTCTGCTTTGTGGCGATGCAGGGCTTCGATAAACTTGTCGAGTTGGGCCATGATCTCCGTACTCGGTTATCTCGTTGACACCGAGACGATCCTGTCCCGGTTCACCAGGTGGATGATCTCGCCGTCCCTTACGGGGATAAAATGATCGGCACTATTCAGGTAATCCTGCAGCCGTCGCTGGCCGCGAGGCCGCCAGTACGTGACGACACCCGCGACGCGCTTGCCGTCCTCCAGGACAAGCTCCACATCGGCTACGGTCCGGTCGCCCTCCTCTTCCACCCTGGCGGCCGCCGGCCTCTCCTCGTACTTGGCGCTCACGGAGAGGACCATCACGGCGATCCTGTTGAACAGCAGCAGGCTACCATCCGATTCGATGGCCGGTAGGAAGCTGTCTCCGGCGTTCAGCAGGTCGCTGGGATACTCCGCGCCGGTATGTTTCTCCGCGTGCTCGCCGAGGTAGAGCGACAGCTCTCTTGGCTCTTGCCACGCCAGGGCGAGCCTGATCGGCACCGGGTGTTTCGGTATTGAATAGTCTTCTTTCACTGCGGGCTACCTGTTCTTATGATTGTTGCTATTGTTGCTGAGCTGGTGGGCTCAATACTCGAGCGAGACTTTTGCAGAACCTATGCCAGCCAGCGCCATGCTTCCGAGGGCCCGCGTGTCAGGAATAACAAGGGTTATCGGGAGGAATCGGCGGTTGTGGCGGCCCAGATTCGTGCGAAATTACCGAATCGGGCCGGTCAAATTGGCCGATCAGAGAATCTGGAACAAATGCGGGGGCGGCGCGTATATTGGGTCCGGGATGTGAGCCTCGCCACCCTCCTTTGTCCCATCCCAGTATCTCCTTGCATTCAGGAGTAAGGGGGAAGGAATGATGAAGTCGTCTGTGCTCTCACGCTCTTCGATCGACAAGCTGCTGGCCCTGGGTGGCATCATCCTGGTCCTCGTGCTGATCTACAGGTTCGACTACTCACCTTTGCAGACCCTCTTTGTCGCCATCGGCACGATGATGATCTACGTGGGCGGCTGGCGCCAAACCGGACAGCTGCTGAATCGGCGCGCCAACAGGATCCTCCGCAAAGAGATCGACGATTTCACCCGGCTGGTCCGCAAGCTGTACTCCGGTAGGACCAACGGCGACAGCGCGGCTATCCACGAGACGAAAGCCCAGCTGCGGGAGTCGTTCGAGCGAATTCTGGCAGCCGCCGCGAATTACCAGGAGCAGCCCTAGGCGAATCGCACCGAACTGTATCGATAGCGACAACGACAAAGACAACGACAGCGACAATGAGAAGCGAGAACCGAGGCCTGCTTCTCGATTCTCGCTGTCGTTGTCTTTGTCTTTGTCGTTGTCGTAATCGTCGTCGAACAGTCCCCAATCCTCCCAGTGCGGCGTTCAGCACGCATGAGCTGTACTGAACCCCAGTGTCCTTGTGCAGGAAGAGCGGCTCGTCAGTAGTACAGGACGGGTGAGGAATCATGCTGCCATCGATGAACATGGCGCCGTAGAACATGCCGTCGTCGACCTCGACGCAGCCCTTGCCGATGATGAGTCCTGCAACCACCGCTCCAGGATCACCCTTCTCGATGTCGAACTCGCTGCCGACGCCGGCCGCGCTCGTGTCCATCACGAAGATACCCTGGGCGTAGCCGCCAAGTTCGCCCCGGATCGCCCAGTCGCCGCTGACCCGTACGATGGGAAAATGGTCCGCGCAGGGGCCGCTCGGCGCGCCGAAGTTCAGCGGGTGGCCGGTGTCGCACGTCCCGTCCGTATTATACCGCGGCCCAAAATAGCACCCGCCGCCCGAGCCCTCGGTCACCGGGAAGACACGGCAGCCATCCGGCGCCGGGTCGCCTCCATATTTCAAGTTGCCCGTCGGCCCGCTCCATCTCTCCAGGTGCGTGGTGGCCATCTCACGCAGCCGGTCGTAGTTAAGTTCGCCGAAGTTGGAGAACGTAGAGTCGGTCGTCGTCGGGTCGAGGACCAGCGGTGGCTGGCCTTCCCACGTCGCCGACGGCAGGCGGTCGATCCCGCTGATCAGCGCCTCGTTGATGTCGACCTCGGAACGCGTCGTCACCGCCGCCTTACAGCACTCCCCGAGTTCGTACGGGCAGCTTCCCGGGCCTCGTGAAGCCCGGCCTCCGCCGCGTAGAAGGCTATGGCCGATTCGCGGTGCGCCTGCGACGAGCTCAACTCATCGGCGCTCGACGTCATCATCGCCACAATCAGCACGCTCATGATCGCCAGGGCGAACAGGGCCACCGGTACCGCGAGGCCCTTCACGCAAAACACCTCTCATCGACCCAGACGGCGCCGCCTCCCCACAGCAATCGACGTGCCAGATGTGACTCCTGCCCAGCCCACTAACTTGTTGAAACACATCAACTTACAGTTCCAAACTTCGCTCTTGCTTTCTGACGGCGACCCTGTCCCCGGTCAACTTGACCGAAGCTCCGGTCCGCTCGACGCGGACTGCCTGCTTGTTCGATTACGAGAAGCGACGTCCCAAATGCGAACGGTCTCTAAGGCCTTGTAGCGGGATGCCGGCGGCGGATGCACGGGCACATTTCTAGCAGCCTCGTAGTTCTAGTTGTGGGACGCACCAGGCTCGCTTGCTGAAAGAGCGGCGTTCGGCGCATCTTGGAATTGTCATGCTAGGGTACTGTCTTTTTTGCGGCCAGGCGTTTTCGCCTGATGATGGGGCCGATAGCCTGCGGGCCGGCGTGCGCATCGCGTTCGACCCGGAGCGCGGGCGTATCTGGGCCGTCTGCGACCGCTGCCACGGCTGGAACCTCTGGCCGCTGGAGGACCGGCTCCCCGCGCTCTACCACCTGGAGCGCTCCGCTTCACGCGCCCGGCTGCTTTATCGTACCGAGAACATCGCGCTGCTGGAGGCGCCGGGCCTCGAACTCATCCGGGTCGGGAAGACCGAGCTTCCGGAAGAGGCGTGGTGGAGGTACGGCCGCGAGTTGCGGCGCCGTCGCGACCGCTATCAGAGCCGGCTGTCGAAAGTGGGGGCAGCCACCTACGCCGCCGTGTCGTACGTCGGAGTCAATCTCGGATTCGAAGGGATCACCGGAGAGTTTTCCTTGGAAGACGACGTCTACGCCGACGTGATGCGCTGGCGGACGTTCGGTCGAACCGTGTGGAGCGGCCGGGCGCCCTGCCCTCAATGCCAGAGCGTTCTCATCAAGCTCTTCTTCTTCAGAGCGCGTTTCCTGAGAGTCATACCTGGAGACGATGAGCAGCTGACCGTCGGCTTCCCGTGCGCCCGCTGCGATCCCTGGACCGTCGACAAGGTCCATCGCCTCGAGGGACGCGCCGCCGAGTACGTACTGCGCCGCGTGCTCGCCTACCAGAATATCGGGGGCGCTTCAAAAGGCGAGTTGGCCAACGCCGTAGAAGCGGTCGAGGAGGCCGGCTCGGCGCAGCAGCTAGTCCAGAGCCTCGCCGCTGGGCAGGTCCCGCTCTACGGCCTAGATCGGACGCAGTCGCTCGCCCTCGAGATCTCGGTCAACGAGAACGTCGAGCGCAGGCAGCTGGCCCTGGAGGGCGCCGCCATCGATGCGGCGTGGCACGGAGCCGAGAGGCTCGCCGCGATCATCGACCAGGAACTCTCGAGCTCTTCTCCCCGCGGGACCATCGAGCAAAAGGCACGGTCCTAGTCCACGCGGCAGAGTACTGCAATGTCGAACACCGCACACCGAACACCGCCTTTCGAAGGTGGCACTTCAAGGCCAAATCATTGAGCCCGAAGACCAAATCCCCATCGGTCTTAAGGATTGGCGATTTGTTGATTTGTGATTTGGGATTGCCGTGCGCCCTTCGAAAGGCGGTGTTCGGTGTGCGGTGTTCGAAATTGCAGTTGACTCCTATGAGGCCCACTCCCTCGTATGACAGCGCGCCGCTTCCCGACCACGATCGAGTCGAACCTCGGGGCGCCAGCGAAACTTCTCCGACCAGCGGTTCGAACGACCCTCAACCGCATCGGCGACCAGGCCCCCCAGCAGCGGACCGAACTTGAAACCGTGCCCGCTGCCCCCGCTCGCCACCGTTAGCCCACTGCGTGTCGGGTGCCGCGCGATCCAGAAATCCTCATCTTGCGTGTCGGCGTACAGACACAGCCGCCGGTCGACGATCTCTGCATCGAGCAGCGCCGGGAACGTGCCTTCGAGAAACCTGCCAAGCCTCACCTCTTCTTCTTGATCCACCGCCCGCTTTGCGTCGGGGTCGACCGGGGACCCCAACCCGTGGTTCGCTATCTTCACAACACCGTCACGGTGCAGCGGGAATCCGTAGTAGCCCGTTCGCGCCACGTCCGCCATGAAAGTTGGAAAACGCTCTGCCGCGAACAGCTCCGGGTCCTTCGGCTTTAGATGAAAGACGGGATGACCCGTGGCTACGATGGATCGCTCCAGCTCCGGCAGCAGCTTGCCCGTCCAGGCGCCGGCCGCCACCACGACCTCATCGGATAGCACTTCCGAACCCGAGCGATCTCGCACACCCACGACTCGTCCGCCCTCCTCCACCAGAGCCGCGATGCCGTGCCTGTCGAACAGTTCAACGCCGCGCCTCCTCGCCTTGCCCGCCAGCGCCTCCACCACGCGTCCGCTCTCGGCGTAGCCGCCCTTCGGCTGAAAGAGTCCGTCCACGTACCGCTTCGTGCTCCACGCCGGGTAACGACGCGCGATAGCCTCCGCGTCCAGGCGCTCCGGCTCATGACCTCGCTCGCTCAGCGATGCCAAACTCTCGTACTCGAACCCGCCCTCCGTCATCGGATCCAGGCAGCAGGCCAGAACGCCGGTCTCGTGATACAGTGGCCCTTTGCCTTCGTCGATCCACTCCTCGTTCCACGCCAGCCAACCTTCGCGGGCCAACTCCATGAGCTCCGTGTAGCTCCGGTCGGCGCCGTACTCCATGCGCAGGACCTTACTGATGTCGGTGCTGGCAGCCAGGGGATGAGGTAGCGGACCGGGATCGAACAGGCTCACTCGATGCCCCCGCGCCTTCAGCTCCAACGCGGCGGTCAATCCGAATATCCCGCCACCGACGATAGCGACGTGGTTGTGCACTAGGGAGAGCCCGCCGTCACGGCGGCGCCGCTACGAGCGAAGGCAACGCAAGAAAGCGCCAGGATCAGCAGCGTTCCGATTGAGACACCTGCAATGAGTGGCAGGCTGCCAGACAGGAGCGAGGGTACCAGCACGACCAGGTACACCGTGTCGGTCAGGAAGTGTGTGAGCATGGCGGTCTCGAGCCCATACTTCCAATACAACCACCCGAGCACGATGCCGGCGACGCTCGTGAAGACCATTACGCCGAGCGGCGCGAATCCCGAACTAGCACTCCCCAACCGGTCGTCCACGTGGGCCCACCCGAACAAAAGTCCCGGCAAGACGATCGCGAGCCAGATCAACGCCGCGGACGCTTGACCACCCTGTTCGCCGCGCAGGCGCAGTCCGAGCCACACGACCAATGATACCAGCACGTAGCGGTAGAATACCTCCTCGGAGATTCCGGCATCCAGCGAGGCGAGCAACCACTTCCACGCCGCAGGATACGTTAACGCCAACTCGTCGAGGCGCGCCCGCATGTCGGCGACCTCTGGATCGAGCTTCCACGTCAGAAACAGCACTCCGACCGCCGCCGAGCCCAGCAAGATGGCGATGATGAACGACAGGCTGGCCGCGCGGGGAAGCTTTTGCCACTCGGACCGCCCCTCCAGCCAGCCTTCGATGAACGGTAGCCCGAGCCCGGTCCGAGCGCTCAGGCTCTGCCCGGCGCGGATGACCAGCGCCGCCAGCAGCATCCCGATCGGAATGGTCACTACCCAGCGGCTGGCCGGTACGGTCTCGATCAGGATGGGTATCGACCCGAGCTTGCCCTCAGGAAGACCGCTCCGATTCTCGCCGGGCTCTTCGGTGCTTCGGAGGTTTCTGTGTCGTTCACTTTTGAAAGACTAGCCATTAAGAGCCGGGGCCGGCAACACCCGGTGGGAGTGTTGCGGCCTTGCGCGGTTGCCATCCCGCACGGCTATCACCACGATGTCCCGGCGATCCCCACCACGCAGCTTCTACCCGGAGGAATGCATGGCCCCGCTGAGGACGCGCGCAGTAATGATCGAGCGCCACGGCCCGCCGGAAGTCCTGGCCGACAGGGACGTGCCTCTCGGCGAGCCGGGCCCCAAGGAAGTGCATCTCGAGGTTCACGCCGCCGGGGTGAACTTCGCCGACCTGCTGATGCGGGCCGGGCTCTATGGCACGGTTCCCCCGCGCCCCTACAGCCCGGGCTTCGAGGTCGCCGGCGTGGTGGTCCGCGCCGGATCCGAAGTGGGCGGCTGGCGAACGGGAGACAGGGCGGTCACGCTCATGCGCTATGGCGGATACGCCCACGATGTCGTGGTTCCGGCCGACAACCTGTTCGCTTATCCCGACTCTCTCACTCCAATCGAGGCGGCGGCGATCCCGGTCGTCTTCCTCACGGCGTGGGTCTGCTTGTTCGACGCCGCGAACGCCCGCAAGGGCGAGACGGCGCTGATCCTGGGCGCGGGGGGTGGCGTCGGAACCGCGGCGGTGCAGCTGGCGCTGCGGCGCGGGCTGCGCGCCATCGGAACGGCGGGCGACGAACGCAAGCGGAACTTCGTCACCGAAGAGCTGGGCGCTGACGCCTGCTACGACTCGAGGGGTGCGTGGGAGGAGGACGTGAGAGAATTGGTAGGGCCGCGAGGCATCGACCTCGCCCTCGACCCCGTCGGCGGTCGAGCGACCGCCGCCTGCCGCCGGCTACTCGCTCCGCTAGGCCGCCTGGTCTTCTACGGGTTGAGCGACGCGATGCCTGAGAAGAAACGCAGTTGGCTGAAAGTCGCCCGCGCCTGGTTGCGCACTCCGCTCATCCATCCGCTGTCTCTCGTCGAGCCGAACATCGGCGTGTTCGGCGTTCACCTTCTGCACCTGGGCACGAAGGAACCGATCCTCCGACCGGCTCTCGCGGATATCTTCGCCGGCGTGACCGCCGGCAACTTGAAGCCGATCGTGGACAGGGTCTTCCCCTTGGACGCCGACGGCGCCGCCGACGCCCACGCCTATCTTCATGCTAGGCGAAACCTAGGGAAGGTCGTGCTGGCCGATTCGACCTCAGCGCTCTAGCGACGCAGGCGCCATGTCGAACACGAATCAGGGAACCACAAACTCGAAGTCGTCTCCCACGACCCGCGTCTGCCAGCCGCCCAGCCCATCGGCCTCGAAAAAGGCCGTGGCCGAGAAGTCGGCCACCTCGATGTCGACGTATCCTTCGACGAAGTTGGCGAACGGCGTTATCACCAACGCGAAGTCCGGAAAGTCGACCGTTGGACCGGCTTCGCTGTCAAAGCTCGCCGACCCCAAAAATTGAAATGTCCCCGTGCCAATAGTCTGAGCGCTGATCGGCCTGGCGGCTTGGACCGTTGAACGAGCGACGGGGACGTCACGGGTACGCCTCGCCGGCGGCTATTACTCGCTGCCCGGGGGTCGCAAGTATTTCTTGACCGTTCAACCCGAGCCCGGCATCGATGACATCGAAAGGGCGACCGTTCTCGTCCGCGGCATCGAGCGGGTGTTGCGGGATGCCCAATCGGCAGAGTCGATCGGCGG
Source organism: Gemmatimonadota bacterium (assembly GCA_039588075.1). Taxonomy (GTDB): domain Bacteria; phylum Gemmatimonadota; class Gemmatimonadetes; order Palauibacterales; family KS3-K002; genus JBDHAL01. The sequence goes on from JBDHAL010000012.1 coordinate 28,268, forward strand.
ACTGCTGGACGGGAAACGACTGTTCGCCGTCGGCCGCCCGGTGAGCTACGTGTACGCCTTCGATACGGTTTACAGAGACATTCGCCGAATCGCGCTCGCCGCGACTCTCGTCGTAATCGCGCTCCTGGCGCTCTTCTTCCGCAGGCCGCTCGCCCCTTTCGTCTTGCTGTTGCCCATCGCCACAGGGTTCGCGCTGGCCGCGGCGATTGGGTACTTGCTGTTCGGGTCGATGAGCCTCATCGCCTGGATCTTCGTCGGCGTGTTGGTGGGCCTCGGTGTCGATTTCGGCCTTCATGTCACGACCCACTACTGGATCTATGGCGAGCCGCGTGACGGTCGGGCGGATGCCCTTTCATCAGCACTACTTCGCCCGGGGCGTGGCATCATCTTCGGAGGCCTCACGAGCGCGGCCGCGTTCTTCTCTCTTCAGATCGCCTCGTACCCCGTCATGAGGGAGGTGGCCTGGCTGACCGGCATCGGCCTTCTGGCGATCCTGGCGAGCAGCTTCACCGTCCTTCCCATCGGGCTCTCTTACTTCCCGGCGAGCGGGCAAGAGAAGACCCGCTGGTCGAAGTGGTGCGAGTTCTTCGATCGGGCGAGTCGCACCAGCCTGCTTCGCGGTTCGGCGCCCTGGATCGTGCTGATCGCAGCATCCCTTTTCGCCGCACGCTCCATTCCCTTCGAGCCTCATCCTTGGAAGCTGGCCTTGAGAGGCAACCCCAAGTCTGCTGAGCTCGAGAGGCTCAACAACGAACTGGGTTCGGCCTTCACTCCACTGCTCATGGTCTCGCAAGGGAGAACTGTCGATGAAGCGATCGCCCGAGACAGGCAAGCCACACATATGCTGCAGCGAGTGGCGTTGAAGGCGGGAGTGACATCGATCGAGTCGCCGTCTCGCTGGCTGCCCGCTCGCGAGAATCAGGTTGCGAACATCGAATTCATCCGTGACAATCGAGAGCTGTTTTCAGCCGCCCGATTCCGTCGCGATTTCCAGGACGTCGTCTCGATGATGGACGCCCCGGATCCCTATCTAACCGAGGAGTACCTGCCACTAGTAACGCGATTCCTGCGACCCGATCAGCGGGAATTTAACCTGGACGATCTCCGCGGCCTCGGGTTGGATTCGGAGATCGATCGACACCTGGTGAGCCAGGGCGGCCAGCACCTGGCGATCTCCTACATCTATCTACGGAAGTTCCCGTGGGCCGAAGGCTCGGTGAGCCGTTTCCTTGAGGTATTCGACGCGGCGGGGCGCAGCGACCTCACCGGGGTGCAGATACTTGGAGAGGCGCTTCGCTCAGCGTCGCACGCCAGCATCCTCCGCCGGGATGCCCTGCTGGCCACGCTTCTTGCACTTGCCCTCGTGGCCGCGGTCCTCTGGGTCGCCTTCCGCGATTTCGCCGCCGCCGCGCTTTGCCTGCTCCCTCTCGCTTGCGGCGTCAGCGCGGCTCTCCTCGTCATGGCCGTATTCAATGTCGAGCTCAACATGTTGACACTGGCCATCGCACCCTTGCTCGTGGGTATCGGGGTCGACGATGGCATTCACATGGTGGAGCGCCTGCAGACCGGTGAGGAGGTCGGAAACGTGGTCCGCGAGGCGGGCTCCGCGATGACGATGACGACGCTGACGACCGTGGCGGCGTTCGCCTGCCTCGGCCTCGCCACGTTCGATGGAATGCGCGACATCGGCCTGGTGGGAGCCGTCGGAATCTTCGTTTGCCTGCTCGCCTCGCTTCACCTGATTCCGCTCTTTTACAGACACCAGGCTCGTGCTTCGCTAGGCGGAGGCCAAACCAGGTAGCGCCGGCGCGGCCGCCTATTCCTGCCGCAACACTTCCACAGGATCCACGGCGGTGGCGCGCCTCGAAGGCACGTAGCACGCGAGTGCCCCAACCACCGTCAGCATGACGGCGGCGGCCGCGTAGGTCGCGGGATCGGTGGGCCGTACCTCGAAAAGAAGGCTCTGGAGCACGCGTGAGAGCGCCAGCGAAGCGGCCAACCCTATGACGGCACCGATCAAGATGGGCTTCACTCCGTTGCCAACAATCAACCTGATGATGTCGCGGCGTTGCGCGCCGAGGGCAACCCGCACGCCGATCTCGCGCCGGCGCTGAGTCACAGACAGCGATATCACTCCATAAACGCCGATGACCGCTAAGAACAATGCGATGGCGGCGAACGATGCAAGGAGGGTAGCGTTGAAACGTGGGCGTGCTATCGTGCGCGACATCGCCTCGTTCACAAATGTCACCTCGTCCACCGGCAGGCTCGGGTCAACCGCCCACACTTGCTCCTTCAGCGTTTTGATCAGGGGCCGCGGATCACCTTCCGTCCGAACAATGACCACGGCCTCCGCCGGCGCGCGCTCGTCGAAGGGGAAGTACATTTGCAGACGATCCGGGTCATCACCCAGCCAGAATGCCTTCACGTCATTCGTCACACCTACTATAGTCCGCCAATCTCCGGCCGACTCACTCGACTCTGACCTGAAAACCGAGCTCAAACGAAACCGTTTCCCGATCGCCTCTCCTGCGGGCCAGTACCGACGAGCAAAGGACTCGTTTACAACCACGGGCCGGCTCGCGTCGATCGCGCCGTTGGGTTCGCGCCCCTGCTTGATCGGCTCTCCAATCGTCTTGAAGTAGTCCGCCGATACCCAGTTACCTGTGTGGAGCGGCGACCCTTCGGTGCTGCCGGACTCCAGCCCAGCGACCTCGATAGTCCCAAACAGTCCAGGCAACCGCGGCGGCACGGCGTTGCCCCATGCCACATCTTTCACATCCGGTAGCTGTGCCAATCGATCGGCAACATCCTGAAAGAACACCGATCGGAGTGGGGCATCGGGATAACGCTCCTCAGGGAGGGACAACGCCATCGACACCAGGTTCGCAGGCTCAAAGCCCGGATCGACTTTGTACAGTCGAACGAAGCTGTTCACCATCAACCCGGCTCCGAGCAGCATGACCAGCGCCAGCGCCACTTCGGCGGTGATCAGCGCCTGGCGGAGAATCGAACGATCCGAGCCACCCGTGCTCGTCCTCGTCCCTTGCTTGAGCTTTTCGTTGACGTCCTGTGATCCGATCTGCATCGCCGGAGCGAGACCAAAGAGCAACCCGGTCACAACCGACAGGCCAAGCGTGTAGCCCAGGACGACCATCTCGAGCCGGGCGTTTCGGAGCTCGACGAGATCGTCCGAGACGATACCCACTACAGCGTCGACAGCCCAAATCGCCAGCAGCAGTCCGACGGCTCCGCCGAGCATGCTCAGCACCATGCTCTCAGTCATCAGTTGCCGGGTCAGGCGCAGCCGGCCGGCGCCGAGGGCAGCACGAATGCCAAACTCGTGGCCACGAGTTGCGCCGCGCGCCAACAGCATGTTGGCGAGGTTCGCGCACGCAATCAGCGTCACGAACCCTACGGCGGCGAGCAGCACCCAGAGTCCGGTCCGGACCTTTCGATCTCCCATGTCCGTGAGCCGGGTCAAACTTGGGATCCACTCGTTATCGGCGAGGCCCGCATTGACCATCTGCGAGTGGAGCACGTCCAGCTCGGACTGAGCCTCGTTCGCCGTGACCCCCGGGCTGAGGCGCGCAAGAACGGCAGGCCCGCCCGCCTCATAGGTCGCGTCCACCGAGAGCGGGACCATTACCTGTCTCGTCTCTCCCGAGAAGAGGCCCACTTCGAACAGCCGCTGAAACCTCGCCGGCAGTACTCCGACCACAACGTGGGCTGTATCGTTGAGGACTAAAGATCGTCCTACTATCTCGGGGTCCGAGCCGAAACGACCCCGCCAGAATGCCTCGGA
>JBDHAL010000013.1:0-35752 GCA_039588075.1 Gemmatimonadota bacterium
TGAAGGCAGGGAAACTGGCCGGCGCGGCTCTGGACGTGTTCGGAGCGGAACCGGGTGCGGCGGACCACCCGCTGCTCGCGCTGGACAACGTTGTCGCCGTCCCTCACCTGGGCGCCGCCACCGTCGAGGCCCAGGCCAACGTGGCGATCGAGATTTGTGAAGCCGTGCGCGACGCTCTCATCTCCAGCGAATACCGCTCCGCCGTCAACGTGCCCGAGCTGTCCGACCAGCGCTACGCGGATCTGGCGCCGCTGATCAACCTGGCACACCGGCTGGGCCGGTTGCTCTGCGGTCTCACCCGGGGTAGCTACAAGGCGCTGGAGGTCCGCTACGGCGGCGAACACGAACAGACGCTGCGGGCGGTGGCCGCCGCGGCGGCGCAGGGACTCCTCGGCGACATCGTCGAGGCGCCGCTCTCGCTCGTCAACGCCTTGCACGTAGCCGCCGACCGCGGCGTATCCGTGACGCGCGCCTGGTTGGGCTCCGGCACGGCGGGCGAAACGGTCGAGCTCCGGTTGCGGACCGCCGATGATTCGCTGCGCGTCGCCGGAGTTTCGCTGGCCGACGATCACGCGCGGGTCACCATGATCGGCGATTATCACGTCGACATTCAACCGCGCGGTACGATCCTGGTCCTGCGTAACAGCGACGTACCCGGCGTGATCGGCAAGGTGGGGACCGTGTTGGGCGAAGCCGGCGTCAACATCGCGGAGTACCACCAGGCCCGCCTCGAGGCCGGGGGCCAGGCCCTGGCGACCATCGCCCTCGACGGAACGGTCGAGCGTCGGGTCATCGATCGGCTGGCCGCCATGGAGGAGATTGCCGGCGTGTGGCAGATTCAACTCCCGGATGTCCCGGCTTCCTCACCCTCGCCTGATGCGAATGTCGAAGCTCTCGGGCCCATCCCCTGAGTGGTGTTCGATCGACATGTTGCGTGCACGCCACAGGCCTCGGGTGATAAGGCCGCCCGGGGCCCATTTCTGCAGCGTTCGCTCCGGCACGCTAGTTGCCAATTCTCCCGATAGGCGGCTCCTTGCCTGCCTTCCCTCTGAGAGTTCTTGCCCGCCCTGGACGGTAGTCCGGCTGGGAGGGATGCATGTCTCAGAGGGGTTACACACTCATCGAAGTCATGACCGTTCTCGTCCTCATCGGCATCCTGGCCGCGTTGTCGACGCGGGCGAGCAGCAGCAAAGCCGCGGCGAGCATGGCGGTGATGAAGTCCGATCTGCGGAACATCGCGACGGCGCAGGAAGCCTACTATTCGACCTACCTGACCTACGCCGACAACACGGCCGACCTGAACTTTTCGAACAGCGTCAACATCAGCGTACGGCTGCGCGGCGGTGAGACGGGCTGGTCCGGTCGCGCGGCGCATGCCGTGAGGGACACGTGGCGGTGTGCGCTATACGTGGGCGGCGGTGTGACGGCGTTCGAACCGGCCACGGAGGAGGGGAAGATGGTATGTGAACCGGCGGTCAAGGCGAGTGGGTGCTTCGGCGGCTGACGGTGTTGAGTCCTACTACTCGCTTGTCTTTCCCGGGTCGGGCGTAGACTTGCGGCGGCTGCGTTCCTCGAGCGGCCCGTAGACGGCGGCGCCCCATATCTCTTCGGCCAGCCACTCCACCCGCTGGCGGGCGTCGTCCAGTTCTTCCTGCGACATATTGGAGCTTTCGCGGCTCAACTCTCTGGCGAGCTCAATCATCTCGTCCAGCCGGTCCCTGAGCTCGAAGTTGCGGCGCCGCTCCTCCGGCTTGTCCCTCCGGGCTGGCTTGCGAGCCATGGGCTTACCTCCTCGACACCCCGTACTTCTCGAGTATCTCCAGGGTGCGGTCGATGGGCAGGGCCTCGACGGTGCCTCGATGTCCGGTCACCGTAACGGCCTTGAATATGGAATTGTATATCGCTTCTTCCGTCGCTTCTACCACCGCCTGGAATATCGGCGACATGGCGTCGTTTGGCAGGTCGGCGACGTCGAGCGGTTCCCGGTCGCCGGGGGGTCGCCTGACCGATTCGGCCGCCGAGAAGGCGATGACATAGTCTCCGCTTCCGTTGGTGCTCGGCATGCCGGTGCGAGCCAGCCCGTGGGTCGCGCGAACGGCCAAACGCTCCAGGTTCCGCGCCGAGAGAGGGGCGTCGGTGGCGATCACGACCATGATCGAACCGTCCCCGGGGTCTTCCCCGCGGTCGTCGCCCGGGTCGCCCACGTACTGCTCGAATAGGTAGCGGCCCAGCTCGATGCCTACCGGCGCGCCGGCCACCTGGAGAATGCCGCCGAAATTCGTCTGCACCAGGACACCCACCGTCCAGCCGCCCAGCGCCTCCGGCAGGACCCGCGAGCTGGTTCCGATGCCACCTTTCCAGCCGAAGGCACGGGTGCCGGTGCCGGCACCGACGACGCCTTCCTCAACTGGACCGGATCGGGCCGACTCGAGGGCGGCTACCACGTGCTCGGGCCGGACCGGGCGGGCCCTGATGTCGTTCAGGAACCCGTCGTTCGTCTCGCCGACGACAGGGTTGATGGACCTCACCTCCTCCATGCCCGGCTGGTCGGTCAAGTACTCGACCAGCGCGTCGGCGACGCGCCAGACACACAAGGTGCAGGTCAGGGCTATCGGTGTCTCGATCTCTCCCAGTTCCCGCACCTGGCTGATCCCCAGGAGCTTGCCGAATCCGTTGATCACGTGAATCGCCGCGGGCACCCGCTCCCGGAACAGGTTGCCTGGGTGCGGCACGATCACCGTGACCCCGGTGCGGATCGAGTCGCCCTCCCACACCGTGGTCTGCCCCACCCGGACGCCGCCGACGTCGGTGATCGCGTTGTAGGCTCCCGGCTGGAAGATCCCCGGCGCGACTCCGATGTCGCGCGCACGGGGCCGGTCGTTCTGGGCTGCCGTTTCTTTTGCCATCAGCGTCGCCAACACCAGGAGCGCCACGGCGCGCGCGAGCCTCGCCCCGCCCACCTGGCGGCGGGTTGCCGGTCGCCGGTCCGTCTGCTGCGCTCTGTTCAGATTTCGATCAACCGTTGAGATGGCGGGTCCGGGCTCGCACCCCGATGTCGGGCTTCTTCGTGATGATGCCGTCTACACCCCAGTCGAGCAACCGGTCCATGTCGGACTCGCTATCCACCGTCCAAACGTGGACGCGCAGCCCTCGCTTGTGGGCTCGCTCGATCAATCGCGGGGTCACGACCCGGACGCCCCAGTACTCCTCGGGTATCTGCAGAGCGTCGACCCGCTTCCACCAGAGGCCGTCGAGCCCGGTCCAGTAGAGCGCCATGAATGCCAGCATCTGATCGAGGGTGATGCTGCGCGGACCCGGATAGCCGCGCAGTGCCGGGGCCCGTTGCCACGAATAGAACGAGGCCAGTAGTACCCGGTCGCCGGCTCCGAACTCGTCGATCAAGCGCCGCGTCGACTCCGCCGCCCGCCGCTCTTTGATGTCCAGGTTGAACCGCGCCTCGGGGAATGCCTCCAGCGCTTCGGCCAGCGTGGTCACCGCCTGGCCCGTTCCGCGATAGGGAAACGTTTCGCCGTCCGACGTGAAGCGGTAGCCGGCATCGAAGCCGCGTAGCTCGCTCAGCGTGTACCGGCCGACCGGCCCTGTCGCCTCCGTGTTCTCCGATAGATCGCCTCCGTGATGCAATACCGGGTGGCCATCGCGCGATAAATGCACGTCGGCCTCGATCGCGTCGGCTCCCTGGTCGATGGCGATACGCATCGCTTCCAGCGTATGGTCGGGCGCGTAGGCCGAGGCACCGCGGTGAGCCAGGATCATGGGCTCTGTTGAAAAGTACTTATGGGGCATGGCGAGGAGTCAAAAGACGAACATTGAACATCGTCCATCGTTCATCGAACGTCGAGAATACTTCCCGACGCTTAACATAGCACGTTGGACGTTTGACATGAACATCGCTGCGATGTCCGATGTTCAACGTACGACGTTCGATGTTAGGCGTCGGTGTCTTAGATCAATGTACGATGTTCCGTGCTCGATGTTCGATGTTCATCTAATATCAGTATTTCGGCATCGATGGATCGACCTCGTCCGACCAAGCAAGCAGTCCGCCGACCAAGTTGATTGACCTGGCAAAGCCTGCCTGCTGGAGGAAGCGCACGGCGTCGGCGCTGCGGCGGCCGCTGCGGCAGATCACTACGATCTCGTCCGCGCTGTCCAGCGCGTCGAGCGAGTTGGGAAGCGAGCGGAGCGGAATAGGCACGGCGGCCTCGAGGCCGCAGATGCTCAACTCGTACGGCTCTCGCACGTCGATGACGCGAATCGAGTCGCCGGCATCGAGGCGCGCCTTGAGCTGGATAGCGGTGATCTCGGGGATGCCGCCTTCGCTTTGATGGTCCACTTCAGGTTCTCCCAGGCCGCAAAACGCCTCGTAGTCGATCAGTTCGCTGATCGTCGGATTGTCCCCGCAGATGGGACAATCGGGATCCTTGCGGAGGCGCAATTCGCGGAACCTCATGCGCATCGCGTCGAAGAGCAAGAGGCGCCCGATGAGCGAATCGCCGGCGCCGAGGATCAGCTTGATGGCCTCGTTGGCCTGTAGGGCGCCAATGATGCCCGGAAGGACGCCAAGCACGCCACCCTCCGCACAAGAAGGAACGAGCCCGGGCGGTGGAGGTTCCTGGTAGAGGCAACGGTAGCAGGGTCCCTGCTTGGCGAAGAAGACCGAGGCCTGTCCCTCGAAGCGAAAGATGGAGCCGTACACGTTGGGCTTCCCGAGCAGGACGCAGGCGTCGTTGACCAGGTAACGGGTCGGGAAGTTGTCGGTCCCATCTACGATGATGTCGTATTGGTCGAGGATCTCCAGCGCGTTGTCGGAGGCGAGGCGGACCGCATGGGTCTCGATCGAGATCTCAGGGTTCACATCGAGCAGGCGGTCGCGGGCCGATTCGAGCTTTGGCCGCCCCACGTCGCTGGTTCCGTGGATGATCTGGCGCTGCAGGTTGCTGTGCTCGACCACATCGAAGTCCACGAGCCCCAGGGTCCCGACGCCGGCGGCGGCCAGGTAGAGCGAAGCGGGCGAGCCGAGGCCGCCGGCTCCGACGAGGAGGACGCGGGCCTGCTTGAGCTTGAGCTGGCCCTCCATCCCGACTTCGGGCATGATCAGGTGCCGGGCGTAACGCCGGATTTCGTCCTGTGTAAGCTCCACGTTCTCGGTTCCCAGCAGTGTGGTGGCGCCGCCGGCGATCGAGGGAATGATCCGGATCTCGTCGCCGGTTCGTACGCCGGTGCTCTCGCCACCCTCAAGGTAGCGGATGTCCTCGTCATTTAGGTAGATGTTGACGAAACTGCGCAGTCGCCCGTCGTCGGCGAACAGATGCCGCCTGAGCTCCGTGTAGCGCTCCGCGAGCTGTTCGAGCGCCTCGCCCACAGTTCCCGCTTCGATCTCTACCGCTTCCGCATCGGACGTGTAGCCCCGCAGCGGTGTGGGCACGATGATCTTGATCATGTTGAATCCGTCTCTGTCATCACGGGTTCAAAGGCGTCACGCTTCGCCGACAGCCGCCAGGCTTTCGCGTTCATCCACTTTCCGGCTTCGACGCTCAGGATCAGGTAGACGTACCAGGGCCAGGCGTTATCCCGGTCGAAGGTCGATGGTACGGCCGGCGCATCGGGGTGGGAGTGGTAGTAGCCGACCACGAGAAGGTCGGCCGCCGTCGCGCGGCGCTCCAGCTCGAGGACGTCGTCGGGTCCGATGAGGTAGCGGCGGCGACGTCCGTCTTCGCGGCGATTGGAGAGCGGCAGCGCATCCACGACCTCTACGGCCCCGTCATCGCGCACCACTCCCAGGAGACCGCCGCAGGCTTCCTCGGGATAGTCCGTCTCGACGAATTCACCGATCCGCGAGAGCAGTCGCTGGTTCAGGTGTAGAAGCCCCCTGGCCGTGACGCCATCCCGGCGCTCAAGGCTCATGAAGTTCTTCCCCACAGTTCCAGGCTCAGGTAGCGGTCGGCGGCATCGGGGAAGATGACGACGATGCAACCGGCCTCGAGAGGAGAGGCGACGGCCGCGGCCGCGACGGCTGCGGCGCCGGACGAGAGTCCGACCAGCAGTCCGCGCTCGCGGGCCAGCCAGCGTGTCATGTCGTAGGCCTCCTCCGTCTTCACCCGCAAGGTTCGGGTTGGGAGAGCCGCGTCGTAGATCCCGGGGACGATGGAAGTCGGCAGGTGCTTGAGCCCCTCGATTCCATGGAAGCCGTCGTCGGGCTCGACGGCGATGATCTCGACTCCGGCGCGTCGTTCCGCGAGGTAGCGACCGCTACCGATCAGCGTACCGGTCGTCCCCAACCCCGCCACCAGGTGCGTGACGCTGCCAGCGCTGTCGCGCCAGATCTCCGGCCCGGTCGTCTCATAGTGCGCCCTGGCGTTCGCCGGGTTGTTGTACTGGTCCGCATAGAAATACTGGTCGCTCCCCTCCGCAGCCAGCTCCCGGGCTCGGCGGATCGCGCCGTCAGAGCCCTCCAGCGCGTCGGTTTCGATCACCTCCGCTCCGTACGCCCGCAGCAGCGCTTTTCGCTCCGCGCTGGCGTTGGCTGGCAGGCAGATCGTGACGCCGAATCCACGGGCGGCGCCCAGCATCGCGTAGGCGATGGCCGTGTTTCCGGAACTGGCGTCCAACAGTCGAAGGCCGGGCAGTAACCCGGCACGTTCCGCGTCCCGTACTATCGCCCACGCTGCCCGGTCCTTTACCGAACCACCGGGGTTCAGCCACTCGGCCTTTGCCAGGACCCGTACGCCGGCTGCCAGGCCCGGCAGCGCCAGCGGCACGAGAGGCGTGTTGCCGACGAGGTCCCAGATGCCGAGTATCGATTCCCGCCCGCGAGGCGTTGCGGGCGCCGCCGGCGCGGGCCGCCCGGCCAAAAGTCCGGCTACTTTGATCATAGGCCTCAAAAAACAAACCGGCCGCGGCGTTGTAACGAATGGCCGCGGCCGGAGGTGGTGTCGTGTATGAGGCGGCGTCGCTATCCGCCTCCCGAGCACCGGATGCCCTCCGGCACGGCGACCGAGTCGCCGTGACGGTGTGTACAGATGCAGCCGGTACGGATCATTTTCCCCATGCTCTCCGAAATTGTTCTGGCCAGCGTCAGTCCCTGCCCTGATTCATCAACACCACCGCCGCCGCCGCGGTTCCTCCCGCTCAGTCTTCGATCGCCAGGCTACGGCGCAGCGCCGTGATGTTCTCGGCGATCTTTCCTCGTGAGAACACGGCCGAACCGGCGACCAGCACGCTGGCGCCTGCTGTGGCGACGGCCGGCGCCGTCTTCTGATCGATTCCGCCGTCCACTTCGACCTCGATGTGAGCGAGACCCTGCGCGTCGAGTAGTTGACCGAGACGGTCCAGCTTTGCCAGGCTCTCCGGTATGAAGCTCTGGCCGCCGAAACCGGGGTTCACGCTCATCACCAGCACGAGGTCGACGAAGGGCAGGATGTCGATCAGCGTCTCGACCGGCGTCGCCGGATTCACCGCCACCCCAGGCCGCGCGCCCAGCTCCCTGATCTTCTGAACCGTTCGGTGCAGGTGCGGGCATGCTTCCTGGTGGACGGTGAGCCAATCGGCCCCGGCTTTCACGAAGTCCTCCAGGTAGCGGTCCGGGCTCTCGATCATCAAGTGTACGTCGAGGGGAAGCTCGGTGGAGCGGCGCGCCGCCTGTACGATGAGTGGACCGATCGTGATGCTGGGCACGAAGTGGCCGTCCATCACGTCGACATGAATCCAATCCGCGCCGCCGGTCGCCGCTTCGCTGATCTGGTCGCCGAGGCGCGCGAAATCAGCGCTCAAAATGCTCGGTGCGATTCGTGCCATTCTTATCTCGAGTTCAGACGACCCCCAGTTTGGCTCCCACTTTCTTCATGGCATCGATCACGGCGTCGAGATGCTCGATCTCGTGAGCGGCCGAGACCTGGCAGCGGATCCGCGCCGTCCCGTGCGGTACCACCGGGAAGCCGAAGCCGATCACGAACACGCCCTCGTCCAGCAGCATCTGGCTCATCCGTATGGCCTCGGCGGTCTCGCCGATGATGATCGGCACGATCGGAGTGTCGCCTTCGATCGGCTTGAAACCCGCCTCCAGAAGCTTCTCCCGGAAGTAGGCCGTGTTCGTGCGCAGCTTTTGAACCCGCTCCGGATGTTCTTCCAGGTATTGGATCGCCGCCAGCGAGTGCGCCGTCGTCGCAGGTGGCAGGGCGTTCGAGAATAGCATCGGCCGCGATCGCTGCGTCAGGTAGTCGGTGAACTCTTCCGGTCCCGCGGTGAAGCCGCCGGCCGCTCCACCCAGCGCTTTGCCCAGCGTGCTGGTGATGATCGGGACCGCTCCGTGAAGACCGTAGTGTTCCGGAGTGCCGCGGCCGGTCGCGCCTAAAACTCCTGTGGCGTGCGAGTCGTCGACGGTCACCACGGCATCGTATTTCTCGGCCAGCTCCAGGATGTCGGGCAGCTTGCAGATGTCGCCCTCCATCGAGAACACGCCGTCGGTGATGATGAAACGGTGCCTGGCATCGGCCGAGTCCTTCAACGCTTGCTCCAGCTCCGCCATGTCCGAGTGCTTGTAGATCTTTCTCTGAGCGCGCGTCATCCGCACGCCGTCTATGATGGATGCGTGGTTCAATTCGTCCGAGATTAGAGCGTCTTCCTCCTCCAGGAACGTCGGCGTCAATCCCGTGTTCGCGGTCCAGCACGATACGTAGGTCAGCGCCGACTCCAGGCCCAAGAAGTCGGCGATCTTCCGCTCCAGTTGCTTGTGCAGCGTGAAGGTCCCGCAGATGAATCGGACCGACGAAGTCCCCGCTCCGTACTCCTCGTACGCCGCCCGCCCCGCTGCCACTACTTCCGGCGTATTGCATAGACCCAGGTAGTTGTTGGAGCACAGGTTTATCACCTCACTACCGGTCTCTTCTATCTTCACAACGGCGTCCTGGGGGGAATCAAGGTGGATGAGTCGCTTGTAAACTCCCTGCTCCTGCATCTCGCGAAGCTCGGTCCGTAGCCGCTCGAACAGCCCGCTCATCTCGCCTCCTCGTTTGATCGACCGGCCCCCATCACTCGCCGGTTGACTCGCCGCTCCGCTCGACCTGGCGATCCCGCACGTGGATCAGGCCGAAATAGATGATCGCCGCACATCCCAGTATGAGGATCGGTATCAGAATGGCTCCTTCCAGTCCGGTCATTGTTGCCCTCCTTCCTCGTCGGTGCTCCCTAGCGCTGGCTAAGTTGGCCGCCGCCCCCGGCAGCGGCAAGAGCCGCGAACACACTCCGACAGCCGACCCTTAAGTATTATTGGATTCTCGCCGCCCGCCGCCCGATTCGCGACGCTCGGCTATGCGCCGCAGCAGCAGAGTCGAACATCGGAAGTCGAAAGTCGAAAGTCGAAAGTACAATAATACTTAAGGGTCGGCTGTCGGCTGTCGAATCCGCCCATCACTCTAAGTAATTGCTAGTACTAACGTTACAGGACTCGACGGCGGCCGGCCCTTTTCCAAACTCCGCCCGCCCCCTAACTTTGAAGTGCGTGGGTTCTCGACAGTGTCAAACAAAGGACCGCAGCCGTGAAGCACCTTGTCCCAATCCTGCTATCGGCTCTGGTGTTGGTGTCTTCTCAAGCCGAGGCAGCCCAAGAAAATGTAGCGCGCCGGCACATCCAGCGCAGCCTCACCCTGGCGTCGGCGGGCGACACGTTGCAGGCGTTTGCCGAGCTGGAGGCGGCTATCAAGGCGGCCCCGAAATTAGCGGACACGCACTACTATCTCGGCCGGCTGTACACGGACCGGGCATCGTCGGTAGAGACCGACTTCAAAGACCGACTGAAGGCGGAGGAGTCGCTGCTCGAGGCTCTCCGGCTGAGCCCATCGGACCCGCGCTACCTGCTGGAACTGGCCCGGCTGCGGCTGAAGCAGCACATGAAAGTGGACGCCGGGCGGTTGTTCGGGCGAGCGCTATCGGAGGCCGAGAAGCGGGGCGACCCGAATGTTCTGGCGGACATTCATTTCAACCTCGGCTACCTGAAAGAGCTGGAATTCCAGTCTGTCCGGCATCGACGGCTGCCGCCGATCATGAGAGGTCCGCCCCGGGCGGAGATAACGGCGCCGGTGGATCCGCGGATCGCGCGATATGGGAACGAGTACATCGGCGAGTCGGCGACGGTTAGCGATGCGGGCCAGATGCCGAAGGAAGAGATGTTCGAGCACTACCGGGCGGCCTTGCGGTACAACCCGACACACATCGGCGCGTCCGTTCGCCTGATGGGCCAGCTGCTGGACGAGTACCGGCTGGGCGAGTACCTGTCGCTGGCGCGCCAGCTGCGGCTGGCGAACCCCGAGCGGCCGGAGCCGCACCTCTACTATGGCCTGGGCATGCACTACGCCGGCCGCGAGGACGAAGCCGCTGAAGCGTTCGGTGACGGTCTGGCGCGACTGCCGGACGAGTCTCGAACGGGCATCGAGAGCGTGGCCGAGGTGATGCGGAGGAGGGATGCACAGGAGTACCTGGCGATGGACGCGGAGGAGCGGGACGAGTTCAACGATCGCTACTGGCTGTTCTCCGATCCGCTGTACCTGACCGAGGCGAACGAGCGGCGGTTGGAGCACGTGGCTCGGGCGGCGTATGCCGATCTGCGTTTCGCGGCGCCGGAGAGCGGGCTGAGGGGCTGGCAGACGGACCAGGGCGTCATATTCATGCGGTACGGTCCGCCACTATCCATCGCGAGCTTCGCTGCCGCGACCACTGACTACGGAAGCCCATACGCTGTAGGTCGCCGCTCGATCATCTGGAGCTACGGCACGAGCGGTCCCGTATTCATCTTCCGGCAGATGCCGGGTTACCTGGGGGCGCAGTTCGCCGGCGACTACAAGTTCATCGCCAATGAATACCGCTACCACCAGCCTGCGAAGTACGACAACATCCCGTCCATACCTGAGATGCTCGAACTGCCGGTCCAGATCGCACGCTTCCGAGGCCCGACGGAGGATGAGATCGCGGTCGAGGTTCACGCCGCGCTGCCCTTGAGCGATCTTGCTGAAAACCTCGACATGGCGAAGGGCGACTTCGAGACCGGTCTCTTTATCCTCAACAGCGCCGGCGACAAGATCGTTAGCCAGGTCGAGAGCCAGGTGCTGACCTACGCTGAGAGCGAGGAGACGAACGAGTACAGGAGTTGGCGTTTGGTCTTGCCGCCGTCCGGCATGTTGATCGCCGCAGTGGAGGCGCGTGATCAGGTGACCTGGCGTGCCGCGGCCTCGCGCGAGACGTTCACCCCCTCGCGGTATCCGGCCGACTCGCTGGCGCTGAGCGATATTCTGGTTGCCGACGCGATCTGGCCGCGGATCGAAGAGCCGGCCAGTCGCGCCGACTACGAGATCATGCCGAACGCCGCCCTCGAGTTCCGGTCCGGCGAGCCCATCCACATCTACTACGAAGTCTATGGGCTGAATGAGGACGCTGAAGACTTCGCTTCATACGATGTCTCCATCCAGGTGCGCGTCAAGAGCTTGGAGCACGGCGGCGGGATCGGCGCTCTGATAGGTGCGATCGCCGACTCCTGGGGCTTCACCATCTTGGGCGACGACCGTATCGAGCTGCGCTTCAGCCGTGAAGTGAAGATGGAGGGCCGCGATCGGGTGACCGAGTATCTGTCGCTGGATCCTCAGGACGTGCCGGCGGGAGAATACGAGATCAGGTTACGGGTCTGGGACCGGCTTGGCGAGCAGATGGCGAGACAGCTGCGCGTCTTCGAGGTCTCTGGAAAGGAGTAGAGCAGTGACGCCAGGCGTCGTTCGTCGGGTCGGTCCCAAGCGCGCGCTGGCCCTGGCGCTGCTGCTGATCATCTGTGTGCCCTCCGTCGGGTTGACCCAAGAAACGAGGGGCACGAAGAAGTACCTCTACATGGTGATCGGTGCGCTTGTCGCCGCGGTCCCCACCTACCTGCTCGCTCAGGACGATCAGTTCGACAACCTTTGCAGCAACGACGAGTGCCTGGCGTTCATAGCCGGGGCCGCCGGTGCCGGGGTCGGCTACCTGATTGGGTCCGAGATGGATGCCAAGTATGAGCGCCGCATGGCCGCCGGCCCGACCCTCGATTATGATCAACAGACCTTCCCGCTCGGCATGATGCCGGATCGCATGACCGCCTTCCCGAACGGCGCCGCCGTGATCGGGTTGCAGGGTGCGCGCATCGTGAGCACGGACGGCACGATCACGGAACGTGGAGTAGGGGTCCGCGGCCTGGAGGACCTGGCCGTCCTGCCCGAGCTCAACCTGCTGGTTCTCAGCACGTTCTCGAGCTTGATCGGGTTCTCCATCGATGCGGACACGGCACCGGGCCAGGTGATCGACGAGCGGGGCGGCGGCGCCATGGAAGTGTTCCAGGATCGACTGGCCATCGCCGGGTTCGATTCGATCCGCGTGTTTCGGGTGCGGCAGACCACCCAGGGTTTCTCCGTCGAGACCCTCGCCGCTATGGAGAACGTCGAGTTCGTCACAGACATGACGTTCAACCCGTTCCAGCGCACCGCCTGGATCTTGCTGGAGGATCGGGTCGTCGCCTACACCTCCGACCTGGAGAAGGTGGCCGACCTGCAGCTTCCGGCTGCGGGTCGCACCGTGCGGGCTCGAGGTGACCGGCTAGTCGTGGCGGCCGGGACGGAGGGCGTATACGTGCTGAACGCGACGGACCCGCGAGCTCCCAGGGTGGTACAACACTACACTGGGGTACGTTTCGCCTACGCAGCCGACCTGGACGGTGACCGGCTTTACGTCGCGGCAGGGCCCGAAGGGTTGGCTGTGGTTGACATCAGCGGCAGCTCGCCGACTGTTGTGGGTGTGGCTCGCGACGTTCAGTTCGCGAACGACGTGGTGACGGCCGGCAGCGGCAAGGCGTGGATCCTCGACCGCGACGGACACGCCGTTCAGATCGCCACCTTTGGTAACGAGGCGGCGGCGGAGTCGGGCCGCTGAAGAGGAAAGTGGATCGATGGTCGTGGAGCAGGTTGAACAGCGAGTGCGCCGCGAGCGCAGGGTCTGGCGCATTGGGTTGCTCAGCTCCCTGCTCTTTCATCTGCTCCTGCTCGTTTTCTTCCAGACCAGGGCGGAGCGCCTGAGCCCGTACGCCGCGGCCGGGCCCGCTGCCGGCGACCCGGTGGCAGCTCCCGGTGGCGGCGGCATGCGGGCCATCGTGCTCCAGCCTCCTGTGCCCATAGAGATACCGCCGCGCCCGGAATCTTTTATCATCGAACCCGTGCAGGTGAATCCGCCGGTCGAGGAGATGGTTCTCGCCCTGAACGAGGTCGAGCTCCGCGACCCGGGGGAGGGGAATCGCGAGGGCCCCGAGTCCGGCCCCGGCCTCCCGGGCGCTGAGGGTGGCGGCGACGCTGGGAACGCCATGTCGGGCCTTCGCCGCTTGATTCCACCCGTGCCGCGAGGTGTGATCATGGCGCCGCTGAGCCGGCCTTCCTCGGTGCGCGGTCGCGAGGTCACCGTCTGGGTCTTCATCAATCAGGCGGGCGCCGTGGATAGCGTGCGGCTGGAACCGCCGACGCCGGACTCGAAGTACAACGAGGACCTGATGCGCGAGGCGCGCGACTGGGTGTTCGAGCCCGCCGAACGGGCCGGGCGCGCGGTCGCCACTTGGTTCAGCTACACCTGGAAGCTCTGATGGAGCATAGAAAGACCGCGAGGGGACGCATACTATGGGTTGACGACGAGGTCGATCTTCTTCTGCCGCATCGGCTCGTGCTCGAGCAACGCGGCTACGAGGTCGACACCCAACCCAATGGTGACGACGCCCTCAGCCAGCTTCGCCGCCACAGCTACGACCTCATTCTACTCGACCAGGAGATGCCCGGCCGGACCGGAACCGACCTGCTGCGGGAGATCCGCGGCGTCGATTCTCGAATCGCTGTCGTGATGGTGACGAAGAGCGAGGAGGAAACGACGCTCCAGGAGGCGATCGCTCGCCGGGCTGACGACTACATCGTCAAACCGACCAGCCCCCGGCAGGTGGCTTCGGTGGTGGCCCGCATCCTGGAGGGGCCGGGCCTGCGCCACGATCAGATGGCTCGCGACTTCGTTCGCGCCTACTCGGAGATGCGGGCGCGCATCGATGGCGCCGCGAGCTGGCGTGATTGGAGCGACCTGTACTCAGATCTCGTTGACTGGGACCTCGCGCTCAGCGCCGCCGACGAGGGCGGACTCATCGATTCGCTCCATACGCTCATGGCCGACGCGCGCCGCGAGTTCTCCCAGTTCGTAACTGCGAACTACTCGAGCTGGGTCGCGAATAACCAGGACGACCGCCCCTCGCTGTCCGTTGATGTCATCCCGCAGTTCTTCTTGCCCTTGCTCGCTCACCAGGAACCCGCCGTGCTCATCGTGATCGACTGCATGCGCCTCGATCAGTGGCGTTCGCTAGAGCCGATCCTCGCTGAAGACTTCGAGATCGAAGCCGACCTCTATTGCTCCATTCTGCCCACCGCGACTCCGTATTCGCGTAACTCCATCTTCAGCGGAACCTTCCCCGACGATTTGGCCAAGAGCCGCCCCGGCTGGCCCAACGATTGGGAAGACGCCGGGCTGAACTCCTTTGAGGGCGAGCTGTTTGCAGAGCACATCGGGCGACTCACCGACGGTTCGTTGCCGACCCACTACGAGAAGGTGCACACGGCGAGTGACGGCGAAGCCATGCTCCGGCGACTGCCGGCTCTGCTCGACGAGCCGCGCGCCATCGCGTTGGTCTTCAACTTCGTCGACCTTCTGACGCACGGGCGCGGCGAGTCGCAACTGGTATTCGAGATGGCGCGCGATGCCGAGGCGCTCCGCCGTCTCACCACCACATGGTACGAGGGGTCGGACCTGCGGAAGGCCCTTCGAATCATCCGCGCGCGGCGGGCCAGGGCCGTTCTCACCACCGATCATGGTTCCGTTCACTGTCACCGTCCGACGACGGTCTACGCAAAGCGTGACGCGACCTCGAGCCTGCGTTACAAGTACGGAGACGACCTCAGGGCGCAGACCCCGGAGACCGTACTCGCGGTTGACAAAGGTGCCAGCCTTCGACTGCCGAGCGGCGGCCTGAAGACGAATTACCTCATCGCTTGCGAGGACTACTTCTTCGTCTATCCGACCAAGCTGCGAGAATACCAGTCCCGGTACAGGGATAGCTTCTTGCACGGTGGGATCAGCCCGGACGAGATGGTTCTGCCTGTAGCCTTCCTCAAGCCGCGCGGCGAGGCCAGTTGAGTATCTACCCCAGGCTGATTCGCTACCTCCGCCCGTACCGGTTGGTCTTCTTGATCAGCCTGGGGGCGATGACGCTCGGATCGCTCTTTGATGGCTTCACGATGGTCCTGCTCATCCCGTTTCTGCGCTCGCTGTTTGGCGAGTCCGGGGTGTTGCCTGGCGCGCCGAGCCTGGTGGAAAAGGTGTTGGCGGTGACGGTGGGCCCGTTGATCGATTCGGCGACCCCCGCCGGGGCGCTGCGAAACGTGGTCATCGTCGTGATGGCCGGCCTGTTGCTGAAGAACATCTTCTTCTACCTGGCGGAAGCCCTGGGCGTCAAGGTGCGGGAAGGCATCGTGCGCGACATGCGGGACCAGCTATACGGGCACCTTCAGAAACTACCGCTCGGCTTCTTCGATCGCAGCAAGACCGGCCAGCTGGTTGCGCGCGTCTTCACCGACACCCAGCAGACGAAGGATGCCATAAGCTACACGGTCTCTGACTTGCTCAAGCATGCGGTGTCGTTGCTGGCCTTCGCCACCATGCTGCTGATTATCTCTTGGAAATTGACGATCCTGGTGCTGATCGTTGCGCCACTGTTCCTTGGTTTCCTCAAACCGATGCTGTGGCGACTGCGACACGGTTTCCGCAAGGCGTTCGACGCGCAGGGCGATTTAACCGCGATGTTGCAGGAGACGGCATCGGGCGCGCGACTGGTGAAGGCGTACGGTGCGGAAGAGTACGAGCAGATGCGATTCGCGGCGACGAACCGGAAGTACTACAAGAGCTTCGTTCGCACCGAACGCATCCGGCTCTTGAGCTCGCCGCTCTCCGAGATCCTGGGAAGCATCGTTACGCTGGTCCTGGTGTGGGTCGGCGCCCAATTCGTCTTCAGCGGCGAAATGACCGCCGAAGCGTTTCTGACGTTTCTCACTATCTCGCTGCGCGTGCAGTCACCGATCAAAGCGATGACGACGTTCCCGGCTCGCGCCCAATCGTCGTTGGCCGCGGCCGACCGTTTCTTCGAGATACTCGACACGCCCGTCGAACAGGACGTTCCGGACGGACGCGAAATCGACGGGTTGCATGATAGGGTCGCCTACGAGGACGTCCACTTCTCCTACGACGGGGAGGAGCCGATCCTCAAAGGCATTAATTTCGAGATGAGACGGGGCGAAGTGGTGGCGCTGGTCGGGCCATCCGGGGCAGGGAAGAGCACCGTGGTCGACCTGCTACCGCGTTTCTATGAGCCGCAAGGCGGTCGCATATCGATCGACGGGATCGACGTCAGTGAGATACGCCTCGCGTCGCTACGCGACCTGCTGGGAGTGGTGTCACAAGAGACCGTGATCTTCAACGATACGGTTCGAGCGAACATCGCCTACGGCGCGCCCGACAGCTACAGCCAGGAAGACGTCGAGGGCGCGGCGCGTGCGGCCAACGCCCACGAGTTCATATCACGGATGCCGGAGGGCTACGAGACGGTGTTGGGCGACCGCGGTGTCCGCCTTTCCGGCGGCCAGCGGCAGAGGGTTGCGATCGCTCGGGCGATTCTGCGCGACCCGCCGCTGCTCATCTTCGACGAGGCCACGTCGTCGCTGGACACCGAGTCGGAGCGCCTGGTGCAGGGGGCGATCGACCGGCTCCTGGCCAACCGCACCGTCATCGTAGTCGCCCACCGCCTCTCGACCATCCGTGGTGCCCACCAGATCATCGTCCTCGACGATGGAGTGATCGTCGAGTCCGGCCGTCACGAGGAGCTGTTGCAGCAGCGCGGAACCTACCGACGGCTCTATGAGCTCCAGTTCAGCGGTCATGACGATGAAGTGACTCATGGAGGAGTGACGGTCCCCTGACCCGGCTTCGTTACCTACTAGAGTATGGGCTCGCGCGTCTCACCTTCAGCCTGTTGGGGCGAGCGCCGGCGCGTTTGAGCGAGCGAGTCGGCGCGGCGCTTGGCAGCCTCGCCTGGCGCCTCGGTTGGCGGCGCGAGGTAGTGGAGTCGCAGCTGGCGCGGGCCTTTCCCGACAGCGACGCGACGTGGGTGCAGGCGACGGCGCGTGCCTGCTTCCGGCATGTGGGCCGGGAATGGCTGACGGTGCCCTACGTGACCCGACATGGTCTCGAGGAGGTACGCCGGCGCGTAGTGGTTTTCGACGGGCGGGAGGTCTTGCGGGAGGCTTTTGATGAGGGGCGCGGCGTTGTGGTCGTCAGCGCGCACTTCGGGAATTGGGAGCTGGCGGGCTCGGCGCTGGTGGCGTTCGGGTATCCTGTGGATGCGGTGATGCAGGCGCTCAAGAACCCGAGCCTGAACGACTTCGTGAAAGAAACGCGAAACCGCCTCGGCATGGGGCTGATCGATCGAGCCGGCGCATGGGATCTTCTGACGGGGAGCATTGCGGCCCGGCGCGTGGTGGCTTTCGTGGCTGACCAGGACGCGCGTCGCAGCGGCGTGTTCGTCCCCTTCTTTGGCAGGCCTGCCTCCACGCACCGAGCGCCGGCGCTCCTGGCTCTGCGGACCGGCGCCCCGTTTCTGGTGGGAGGCGTGCACCGAACCGGCCATGCGGAGTATCACACTTGGGTCGCGCGGATCGACCCGCCCGAGGGCCTGGATACCCGGGAGCAGGTTTTGGAGATGACCCGCGCCTGGACGGCGGAGCTGGAGCGGCGCGTCCGCCTTTACCCGGAGCAGTATTTTTGGCATCATAAGCGGTGGAAATCGGTGCCCCCGGGAACAGGCCCGGCGGTGGCAGGTATTACAATACAGGAAGAGAGCGAATAGCGGCGGTCATTGAGGTGGTGGCCGCGGCCGAAAGCAATAGAACAGGTTGCTATAAGCTTTGATCTATATTTGCATACCGGCGCACAACGAAGAGCGCACGGCGGGCGTTCTTCTGTGGAAGATCCGGCAGGTGATGTTGGACTTCCAGCGCGACTACGAAGTCCTGCTTCTGGACGACGGTTCGACCGACCGTACCTACGAGGTTGTAGCCCCGTACTCCCAGGTTCTTCCCGTATATATCCTGCGCAACGAGAGTCGCGAGGGGCACGGCCCAGCGCTCGAGAAGCTGCTGAGAGAGGCGGTCAAACGCTGCTCCTACCCGCGGCGCGATGCCGTCGTCACGCTGCAGGCTGACTTCACCGACGAGCCACTGGCCATCCCGACGATGATCAAGCGTATCGAGGGCGGGGCGGACCTCGTGGTTGCCGCGCAGCATCCCAACGGCGGCAAGGTCCCGTTGGCGGTTCGCTGGTTGAGAAGAGGCCTGCCGTGGCTGGATCGCAGGTACAACTTCCCCGAGCAAGTCACCGATCCGATCTCCGGGCTTCGGGCCTACCGGGTCGGCTTGCTCAAGCGTGCACTCAAGGAAACGGACTCGGCGCCGATCATCAGGCGCGACGGATGGGCGGCGAGCCTCGAGTTGCTGCTCGCCGTGGCGCCGCACACGCGGCGTGTCGAGGAACTGCAGTCGGAAGCTCGATATGACAGGCGCGCCAGGGCCAGCCGGCTTTCGATCTGGCGCGCCGCTCGTGACTACATAGGGTTGCTCAAAGAAAGATGAGAACTTGGCTCGCGGCAGGGTTCATCCTGCTTTGCGCCGCGCCGGCCGCCGGCCAGGAGATGGCCGACACCGCCGCGACGCCGGAAGCGCCCGCTGAACTCGCGGAGGTGCCCTTCGGCGTCGGAGAGCGACTCGACTTCCGCGTGAAGTTCGGGCCGATCCCGGTCGGTAGTGCTTTCATGGAAGTGGTTGGTGTTGACACCATCGACGGCTTCCCAACCTACCACCTGCAGTCCCTGATCAAAGGTTCGACTCCCTTCTACAAGCTGGAAGACAAGCAGGAGTCCTGGCTCGATGTGTTCATCCTGGCGAGCCGCGGTTATGTCCAGGACTCGCACCAGGGCAGTTACGAGCGGTACCGCAATTACCACTTCGATTTGGAGAACGGAATCCTGGAGCGAAACGACGGCGTGACCGATTCGATCCCGCCCGGCGCTCTGGACGAGGCCTCGTTCGTCTACTTCGTTCGCAGTATCCCGCTAGAAGTCGGCGAGACCTACGAGTGGGACAATTATTTTCAGTGGGATCGTAACCCCGTGATCCTGCAGGTTTTACGCCGCGAGACCGTCAAGGTGCCGGCGGGAGAGTTCTCGACCATCGTCGTCCGCCCGATCATCAAGACAGGCGGCATCTTCTCCGAAGGTGGCGAGGCGGAGATCTATATCACCGACGATGAGCGCCGGCTTCCGGTAAAGCTGGTGACGAGGCTGAAGGTGGGATCGGTGATCCTCGAACTCAGCGAGTATACGCTGGGAGAGCGGCTTACCCTAGACGAACTTTGAACTTCGAAGGTCTAAGGTCTAATGATGAAGGAATGTCGAACACCGCACTCCGAACTCCGCCTTGAGAAGGGGGCACTTCAATCATCAATCAATTGAGACCGAATCATTGATGTCGAAGATCTTCCGCCTCTCAGACCTCCTAACTTGTTCCGTTACTGATTTTGTTTTCATGATTAATGATCAGGCCTTGTAGTGCGCCCTTCTCAAGGCGGTGTTCGGTGTGCGGTGTTCGACATTCCTTCGATGTTTGAATGTTGATATTCGACATTCACCGATTCTCTTCCTTAAAAAAGTTCACCACAAGATTCGAGGCGATATCCGCTTTGCTCACCATCGACAGGTGGCGGACGCCGGGTACGATCTCGAGGCGCGCGTCGCCCAGCGCCTCCGCCATGATACGGCCCAGCCGCGGCGGGGTCAGCGTGTCCTTCTCGCCCCAGATCAACAGGCTGGGCACCCGGATGCGCTGCAGGGTCGGCCGGATGTCGTAGCGCCGTAGCGCTTTGATGCCGGTCATCATGTTGGTTGGTCCTGCCCTTAACAGGTCGGAGAGGAGGGTCGTGTAGAACCATGGCGGGCACCAGGACCATGGCTGGAGGAGGCGGCCCACCCAGCGGGCGCTGACCCTATCGGGGATGCCGGCGCTGTCGATGAGGACCAGTCGGCGAACGCGTCCGCCGTGGTCGGCGGCGATTTGCGCGGCGACGGCGCCGCCCATGGAGTGACCGCAGAGAAAGAACTCGCCCAAGTTCAGATGGTCGGCCATGGCGACGACAGCTCTGGCGGCCCCTTCGATACTTGAATTGGCCGGGCCGGGAGATGCTCCGAAGCCGGGCAGGTCGGGGGCCAGCGTTCGGAAGTGGGCGGTGGTCAGCTCGGGGAAGAGCGGGAACCACCAGCGCGACGAGGCGCCGAGACCGTGTATCATGATCACGGGTGCGCCCATACCCGACTCGGAATAGGTCAGCTGTACACCTCCGGTCTGCAGCTTCCGCTGCACGACCATCCGGCTGGTTCGCAGCCCGCTGCTGGGCCCCTTCGCTTTCAGGATTTTGCGCTTCCCCATCCTCCTCCTCCCGGAGTTCTGATACTGAGTACGTTGCCCGGCTCGGCGTCGAGAGCGGCTTTGCCCGCGACCCGGGACCACTCCCCCGCCCGGCGAATCCAGTTCTCTCCCTTCGCTCCCGGCAGGCCGCCGCGGGCTCCGCAGGGTGCGTGCAGGCGGCGGTCGGAAAGGACGTTGATGCGAGCCGCAGTCAGCAATTCGATGTCGCGTCGCAGTCCGTCACCGCCGCGTTTCAATCCGGCGCCGCCGGTTCCGCGGCGCAGGGAGTAATGACGCACGCGGGCGGGTATCGCGTGCTCGAGCGCCTCGACCGGGGTGTTGAGCGAGTTGGTCATGTGAGTGTGTACGCCGGACAACCCCTGGCGGGCTTGGTTCGCACCCATGCCGCCGGCTACCGTCTCGTAGTAGGCGAACGGTTCACCGGTGTGCGGATCCAGGCCGCCTACGGTGAAATTGTTCATCGTCCCACTGGAGCACGCCGGAACGAGTCCCGGTAGGGCTTCTTCCAACGCTCCGAAGACGACGTCCACGATCCGTTGCGATGTCTCCACGTTCCCCGCCGCGACGGCGGCCGGCGGTCGCGCGTTCACCACCGAACCCGGTGCCATCACGATGCTGACCGCGGGCATTGCACCGCCGCCGGCGGGTAGCGGAGTTCCGAGTACCGCCTCCGCCACGCATCGCAGGACGTAGCGGACGGCCGATTCGGTGATCGCTGCCACGGCGTTGATATTTCCCGCGCTCTGGGGCGCTGAGCCGCTGAAGTCGACGCACAGTTCGTCGCCTCTCACCGTGATCTTCACCGCGATCTCCACGGCGCCGGGTTCGACCCCGTCATCGTCCATCACGTCCGCGCCGTGATACTCCCCGTCCGGGATGCGCGCGATCACCGCGCGCAGCAGCCGGTCGGCGTACGACTGCAGCGCCTCGAACGCGGCTCTGAGCTCGGCTGCGCCGCGCCGCTCAGCGATCTCGTGCAGCCGGCGAACGCCGACATCCAGGGCGGCAAGCTGGGCGCGCAGGTCGCCTTCTCGCTCCCCCGGCGTTCGGACATTGGCCAGGAGCAGGCGCCAGACGTCGGATTGAACGGCGCCACCGCGGACCAGCAGCACCGGCGGGATGCGCAGTCCCTCCTGGTAGATTTCCCGCGAGAGCGGCATCGAGCCCGGCGCCATGCCACCCACATCCGCGTGGTGCGCTCGTGAGGCCAGGTAGGCGGCAGGCCCCGGGGAGCCCTCCAGCCAGACCCCCCGCACCGCCGTCAGGTCCGGCAGGTGGGTGCCTCCGTGGAACGGGTCGTTCAGGAGCACCACATCCCCGTCCGCCAGGCTCCGGGCGGCGATTGCGGCCTCCACGCTTCGCGGGATGGCGCCCAGGTGGACCGGCATGTGGTCGCCCAGCGCCACCGGCCGCGCCCTGGCATCGCAGATCGCGCAGCTGTAATCGCGCCTCTCCTTGATGTTTGGCGAGTAGGCGCTCCGCCGGAGCGCCGCGCCCATTTCCTCCGCCACCGCCACGAGCAACGAGCGGTAGACCTCCAGCTGAATCGGGTCCAATTCAGGACCTCCGGATTGTGCCGTTTGCATGTCGAGTGCCGCTCAGTATTATTATGCCAGTCCGATAAGCAGCTGCCCCCTGTGGAGGACTCACATTCGAGCCCCGTTGCGGGCGTGTAATTGTAGGTACAGGAGGGAACCTTGAGCAAACGCAAAAAGGAGGCGAAGGACGAACCTACGGTGTTTGACAAAGCGCGAAACGAGCTGTTCAGCCAGATCCGGCATTGCGGCGTTTTGCAGGCCACAGCTGATCAGCGCGACACCTGGTTCAAGGACACTATGGAGTATCTGGGCAAGCGGTATCCGGCGGTCTCGCAGGAGGAGCTGACTCAGCTGGACGCGCTCGGTCGTCGCTACTGCGAGCCTGTTACTCCCTACGGCGGTGAGACCGCATCGGTATCCGAGGGTACAAGCTGAGAGTTCAACACGATTCCGCCCTGGCCTCCTGCCAGGGCTTTTTTCTTCTAGCTATGCTGACCTTTATCTAAATGACGACGGTTGAGGTCGTCTGGTGGCTGCTGGCTGTCCTCCTTCTGGTGGGCGCCAACGGCTTCTTCGTTGCGGCGGAATTCGCGCTCGTTGGCGCCGAGGACACGCGCCTCGCCGGGATGGAGGAGAAGGGAGACCATCTGGCGAACACCGTTCGCGTCGCCCAGCAGGACATCAACCTCCACCTCTCGTCCTGCCAGATCGGTATCACGCTCGCTTCTCTTGGCCTCGGCTGGATCGGCGAGCCGGCGATCGCCCGAACGCTGGTCCTGGTGTTCTCAGGACTGCCCGGCCCCTTCGACTGGGTCGCCCGCCATGCCGTCGCTGTCGTTATTGCGTTCACGGCTATCACATTCATGCATGTCGTGTTCGGGGAGCTGGCGCCGAAGGCGCTGGCCATCTTCCACCCGGAGCAGGTCGCGCGCTGGACGATCCGCCCCCTGGTCATCTTCACGCGCCTCGGGGCGCCGGTCATCTGGGCGCTCAACGAATCCGCCAATTCGCTGCTGAAGCTCATGGGCGTGCGCCTCCCGTCCGAGGCCGAGCGGGTCCATAGCCCGGAAGAGATTGTCATGCTGGTGCGGCGCAGCAGGGAGATGGGCGTCGTGGACCGCGACGAGCACGCGATGATCTCCGGCGTCTTCGACCTGACGCGCACGGTGGCGCGGGAAGTGATGACCCCGCGGCCGGACATCGTGGCGGTGCCCGCCGACATCGGTTTCGACGAGCTCGTGGAGACCACGAGCCAAAGCGGCCACTCGCGCCTGCCGGTTTTCCGGGAGAGTCTCGACAGCGTCATCGGCATCGTCCTCGTCAAGGACCTGCTGCCCCTGGCCGCCTCGGGCCCGGCGGCGGATTTTGACGTGTCGCGTATCATGCGCGAGCCCTATTTTGTGCCCGACACGAAGTCCGTCGATGACCTGTTGGCGGAGTTCAGGCGCCTCAAGATTCACATGGCCATCGTCGTGGACGAGTTCGGCGGCACCGATGGGCTGGTCACCCTCGAGGACCTGATCGAGGAGATAGTCGGCGAGATATACGACGAGTACGATGAGGCGCGGCCCATGTTCACCACGACGGCGCGCGGCGAGCCCCTCATCGACGGAGGTGTCGCGATAGACGAGGTCAACGAACAGTTCGATCTAGCCTTGCCCGAAGAGGACTACGACACGCTGGGCGGCTACATTCTCGGCGAGCTCGGGCACGTGCCACGACCCGGTGATTCCGTCCAGGCACCCGGCGCGCGCCTGGTCGTCGAGAAAGTAGACGAACGGCGCGTGCGACTGGTGCGACTCCTAAAGACCGATGAAGATCCCGCGTCTCGGACCGAAAAGCGACCGACCGACGATAGCAAACCAGATGCGGCAGGATCCGATGGCTAGCACTGCGGCCTGTGCGGTTTTGATCGTCAGCGCCGACGAGGTGCGCAGCGAACGGGCGACGTCCGCGTTGAGCCCGAGCTGCCAGGTATATCAGACCGCTGATATGAGCGCCGCGATGGACGAGATCTCGATCGGTCGACCTCTGATCGTCGTAATCGATGGCTCGTTGCCCGCCGATGTAGTCACCGGCCTGCTCGGCGTGATCAGCGATCCCGATCGCGCCGTGCTCTGGGTACCGGAGCCGCGGGTCGATCTGTTCGAGTACGGCCCCTTCACCCAGATTCCTCACGATGCGGCGGACTCCGCCCTCGTCGCCGCCGTGGAGCGGGTGCTCGTGCTGCAAGGCATCAGAGCGGAGATGGCCAGGTACCAGGAGAGCGCCGACCGACTCAAACAAGTGATGGATGTCGTCACGGATGTACGTGACGGGGTCAACAGCCCGCTGACCGCGATAATGGCTGAGGCCGAACTCGTGCTGATGGACGCCGATCAGTTGACGCCGGAGCACAGGAAGAGCGTTGAGACCATCCAGGCGATGACGTTGCGCATTCGTGACCTGCTGACTCGGCTGCACGAGTTGGGTAAAGCAGAGTAATAGAGAGATGTCAAAGGTCGGAAGCGAGCGATCAGCGATGCCGGAAGCGAAAATACTGGTCGTAGATGACGAACCGGCGATCACCGTAGCGCTGGCGAAGAAGCTGCGGCGCGAAGGCTACGAGTGCCTGACGGCCAGTTCCGGCGAAGAGGCGCTGAGGCGGTTGGCTACGGAGAACCTGGATCTCGTCGTCACCGACGTGAGAATGCCCGGGATGAGCGGCATCGAGCTGCTTCAGGAGATCAAGCGCCGCGACCCGGACATTCAGGTCATCATGATGACGGCCTATACCGATATCGGGTTCGCGGTGGAAGCGCTCCGGCACAAAGCGGATGACTATCTGCTCAAGCCCTTCAACCTGGCGGAACTCAGTCACAGCGTGGCGCGCGCCCTGGAGCACCGCCGGTTGTTGCGGGAGAACCGCGCCTACCAGGAAGCGGATGAAGGGAGCGGCGTCGCTGCGGCGACGGAGCTCGACCGGTTCTGCCGGCAAGCGATAGCGGCGCTCGCCGCGGCCATAGACTCGCGCGACAAGCGTGCCCGTGGCAATCTCGAGTCCGTGGGACGCTACGCCGTTGCGACCGGCGCCGAGTTGGGTCTGTCGGACGAGGCGCAGCGGAATCTGTGGCTCGGGGCCGTCCTGCACGACATCGGCATGCTGGTGGTTCCCGAAAACGTGCTGAACAAGCAGGGCGCGCTGAGCGAAGAGGAGTGGCGGCTGATCCGTAGGCACCCCGTGATCGGCGCCGCGATAGTCGAAGGCGTGCCGTTCCTGGAGCCGGCCCGACCCTGCATCCTTCAGCACCACGAGCGCTGGGACGGATCTGGCTATCCCGACGGTCTGCACAGCGGTGAGATCACGTTGGAGGGTTGTATCGTGGCCATCGCCGACGCGTACGCGGCGATGCTCGACGAACGACCCTATCGCGGGTCGCGCAGCGAAGCTGAGGCGCTGGCCGAGATCGAGCGTTGCGCCGGAACTCAGTTCGATCGGAGAATCGTCGAGGCCTTCCACGAAGCTCGGGGCAAGGGCTTCCCCGGTGGCCTTTTCCATCTCGACGTGCCGGCGTTCGATCTGCAAACAGGATGGCTCTCGGAGGAGAGATGATGATGGGCAAATCTACGCGGCGAGAATTTCTGAAGGCCGGAGCGGCGGCGGGTCTGGGCGCTCTGGGTGGCGACCTGATCGGAGCCGGCCCGGCGGCGGCTGCCCACGGGTTGAGCCAGAGCAGCGGAAGCCGGGGCGGTCCCCTGATCATCTCGAGCCGCAACGGCCTGCAGGCGACCGAGCGCGCCATGCAATTGATGCAGGACGGCGCCGACACGCTGGACGCAGCCGTAGCCGGCGTCGCCCTCGTCGAAGCCGACCCGGAGGACACCAGCGTCGGGTACGGCGGGCTCCCCAACGCCCAGGGCGTGGTGCAGCTGGATGCCTCCGTGATGCACGGGCCGACCCGCGGCGCAGGTGCGGTCGGGGCGCTGGAGGATTTCATGCACCCGGCCCAGGTCGCGCAGGCGGTGATGCAGTACACCGATCACGTGTTCCTGGTGGGAGAAGGCGCCGCCGCATTCGCGAACGAGATGGGGTTCAGGCCGGAAACCCTCGTTACCGACCGGGCCCGGCGGATCTGGTTGCGCTGGCGGGCAAATCTCAACCCGGAAGATGATTACCTCGTACCGGACCAGTCGGAGGAAGGGATTACGGAGTTCGGGCTAATCGACGCTTGGGAGGGCGAGCGGCGGCACGGAACGATCAACTGCTGCACGCTGAACGCTGCCGGCGACTTGTCCGGTGTGACTACCACGTCGGGCCTGGCGTTCAAGGTCCCCGGTCGCGTCGGAGACAGTCCGATCATCGGGGCCGGCCTCTATGTCGACAACGACGTCGGTGCGGCGGGGTCCACCGGGCGCGGCGAGGCCGTGATCAAGTCCTGTGGATCGCACCTCGTCGTCGAGAACATGAGGGGCGGGATGGCGCCGCAGGATGCCTGCCTGGAGGCGCTGCGCAGGATCGTACACCTCACGGTCGAGAAGCGGCTGCTGGACGAGGAGGGGCGGCCCAACTTCAACGTGAACTTCTATGCCGTTAGCAAGCAGGGCGAGTACGGAGCGGCAGCGATATGGTCGGGCTCCCGTTTCTCGGTCAACGACTCAGCGGGGAGCCGCCACGAGGACAGCGCCTACCTGTTCGAGCGAGAGGGATAAGCGGTGAAGGACCCGCACATCCCAGGCTGAATTCCCAATGGACGATCTCGATCGCCTGTACTACGAATTCGTAGAGATTCTCAGACGGGAGCGGCCGGCCCTCCTGAGGGATCCGTTCACCGTACTCGAGTTGCACGACCAGCTCATCCCCTATCGTCGCGTTCGCAACCCGGTCGGTCTACTCTCCAACGACGACTACGAGGCAGTCGTGTCGCGCCTGCTCTCCGGCGAGCGTGGATACGTTCTGGGCGACGCGGTCGTACAGGGCGAGTTGAGGTCGGGACTCGAAGAAGCGCTGCCGGACATTCGCCGCTATCGGGCTTTCCCCGAGGCCCGCATCTGGCTCGACACGGAGCAGATCCCACCACCGGGCCACATCCGCTACGCACCTCCCGAGGTGCGGGAGGGGACCGACTGGTTGGAGGCGATAGAGACTCCGGAACTTGAAAGCGAGCCGCCGGTCGACCCCGGGCAGCCGGCTGAGGCGGCGGCGGAGGGTACGGAAGCCGCCGCCGAGGAAACGGCCGGCGAAGAAGCGGCGGCCTCGGAGGCCGGGCCTTGCCCGGTGTGTGCGGCGACGGTCCCCGGCGCTGCCGCCTTCTGCCCGTTCTGCGGCGCGCGGCTCGCGCCGGGCACCTGCAGGATCTGCGGAGCGAGCCTGGACGCGGCCTGGCGCTTCTGTGCCGGTTGCGGAACGCCTCGCGAGGGACGGCAAGCTGAATCGCCTTGACGCCTACCGGGGGCCCCGGTATTATCTGGCCGCGGATCTTCCCAGCTCTTGTATTGAGTTCTCATGCAGGCTCGCTGTGGGCGCGCCAAAATGGCGACCCGACAGGGCTGGTGCGCAGCAGTGCGTCGCCACGGCGGGCGGCATTAACTTAGACGGAGGAATGAGATGTTTAGCAGACTGACGGCGTTCAGTGCCGCGTTGGGGCTGGTCGTTCTCGTGGCCTGTGGAGGCGGCGAGGGTGGCGAAACGGAAGCGGCTTCGGGAGATGCGGGCATGGCGGAGGCGTCCGAAGCGATGGCGGAGGGCTCCGGGTCGGAGCAGCAGGCCGAGTTGCCCGAGGGTGTGACCGCCGAGATGGTCAGCCAGGGCAAGGAGATCTACGCCGGCGCCGGCCTGTGCTACGTCTGCCACGGCGCCGAGGGTCAGGGCATGCCCGGCCTGGGAGCCGACCTGACCAGTGGGGAGTGGACCCATAGCGACGGCTCGTTCGAGGGCGTGACTGCCTCCATCATGGACGGCGTCGACGCGAGCGTGTCCACGACCCGTACGTTTACGCGCTGAGCCACTAGCGATCTCGGCGGCCCGCAGCCGCCGTCGCGCTGCCGCCCCGGCGGCCGCGATCGGGATTGCCGCAAAGCGGGATTTCGATCGGAGCGGCCGCCGGGGCTTTTTGAAATATCCAACGGCGCTCGCGTGGCGCTGCGCAGAAGCCTAACTTTAGGTTTCACAGATCGAGTCCATTGACTCCGAATTCGTCCCTGACATTCCCAACCCGAGGGATAGTCGCGTGGAGATTCTACTTGCATCACTTGCCGTGGGAGCCGCCACCGCCCTGGCTACCAGCCTGAGAATCCTCTGGGAGTATGAGCGCGCCGTCGTCTTCCGGCTCGGCCGCCTGCGCACCGCACGTGGGCCCGGCCTCATCTTCCTCGTCCCGTTCGGCATCGAGCGTATGCAGCGGGTCAGCCTGCGGATCGTCGCAATGGACATCCCACCGCAGGATGTCATCACCCGCGACAACGTGTCGGTGAAGGTGAACGCCGTTCTGTACTTCCGAGTCTCCGTTCCCGTCAAAGCGATCGTCGAGGTCGAGGACTTCATGTTCGCGACCTCGCAACTCGCACAGACGACGCTCCGCTCCGTGATCGGGCAGGCCGAGCTGGACGACCTGC
This sequence comes from Gemmatimonadota bacterium, assembly GCA_039588075.1. GTDB lineage: Bacteria > Gemmatimonadota > Gemmatimonadetes > Palauibacterales > KS3-K002 > JBDHAL01. The sequence continues at coordinate 28,757 of JBDHAL010000013.1, forward strand.
TGGCAGAGCGCGAGAGGTACAACGACATGTTGCGGACGATCATCGACGAGTCGACCGACGCCTGGGGAATCGAAGTTACGGCCGTCGAGGTCAAGGATATCGATCTGCCCCAGGAGATGAAGCGAGCCATGGCTCGCCAGGCAGAGGCGGAGCGGGAGCGGCGCGCCAAGGTCGTCAACGCTCTGGGCGAGCATCAGGCCTCGCGCAAACTGGTAGCGGCGGCAAAGATTATGAGCGCCGACCCCGCCGCCCTGCAGCTGCGCTTCCTGCAGACCGTCTCGGAGATCGCCGCCGAGAACAACTCGACGACTCTCTTCCCCATACCGATGGATCTTTTTGCGCCGTTCCTCACGGCCCGACACCACGAGTCGGCCGACGACACAGAGGAAGAGGTCGTGGATGATGTTGATGATGATGAGGCGATTCGCGAGTTGCCGCCGGCCGAAGGCCTGCCCGGCAGGCTGGCTTCGGGCGAAACGGCCTCCGCCGAGAAGCGCGAGCGCGAGTAGGGTACGGTCCGGTGTCCGGTAGAAAGTCGTCGGACCGTCCTAGCGCGGCGCTCGACTGATATGAGCGAGCCGGCCGAGGGGCGCTTCCTGACGCGCCGGGACATCGAGAGCGTGATCCGGCGCGCTGCCGAGTTGGAGATTGAAGCCGGCAGCGCGGTACCCGAGCTGAGCGAAGCCGACGTCCTCCGTATCGCCAACGAGGTCGGACTGTCCGAGGAGAGCATGCGGCGGGCCCTGGCCGAGCATCGCGCCAGCGACGCGGCGGGCGGCCTGCTGGCCGACAGGGCCTGGATCTCGCGGCTCTGCGGACCCGGCCTGGTGCGAACGGGCCGCAGTATTGATCGCCCGGCGGAAGAGCTTCGCTCGGAGCTCGAGATGCACTTCCGCTCGAACGAGAGTCTGCGACTGGTTAGACGAACCGGCACGGCGTCGCTATGGGAGCCGGACCGCGGTGTAGTCGCCACGATCATGCGTTCGGTCGACCTGTTCGGACGTGGATATCAGTTGGCGAAGAAGAGTCAGGCGATCGAGGTCGGCGTGATTGATCTCGACGATGACTCGAGCCATGTCACGATTACAGGCGATCTCGCGACCCAACGCTCGGGCTGGTTCTGGGGGCTCGGTATTGCAGCGGGCGCAGCCGCCGTCGCCGGTGCGAGCGTCTTGATCGTGGGGCTACCCAGCGCGCCGGACATCGCCGCCTTGGGCACACCTGCGCTATTCGCCGTCACGCTAACCCTCGCTCGGAAGGGGTACCGCCGTGCCGTCGAGAAGATGCGACTGGTCCTCGACGGCATGCTCGACCGCCTGGAGCACGACGAGCCGCTGGAGCAGCAGAGACCCGCGTGGCGTGATCTGCTGAACTAGGATCCTCCCGCTTTACCTGCCCGCTCGTGCGAGAGCCGGAGGCTCGATGACGAAATTCGGGACCGTTGCTTACTTACTAGGAGTCGGTGGAATAGGCCTGATCGCGTGCCAGGGGTCGCGCGATCGCCCCACAGGACTCGACGGGGAGATCCCGGAAACAACGGTTCTCATCGTTTCGCCGGCAAACGACACGCAGCTCCCCTCCGACTCGGTCTCCACCGTTGCGCTCGAGGCGAGCGGTCTGCTTCAAGCCGTCGAGGTCCTCGTCATCCGCCGCGCCCCCGTCGTCGACACCATCTTCAACGATCGGATGGAATTCGAGGGCCCCAGAAGCTTCGTGGAGGAGGCGTTCACCGTCACGCTCCCCAGTCTCGTCACCGGCACCCCGATCGAGATCAGAGGCGTGGCGGAGAACGTTCTCGGGGCGCGGCGCTTCTCGCAACCGGTCTTCGTCACCGCCGTCGAATGCGACATCTTTCCGGTCACCTGCTCGAATATCGGGGGCTAGCGGCCCGGGCTGCGCCGTCCGGCAAGCGGGTCGTTCTGAGGCAAAAAATACAGTAAAATTGCGCTCTTTCGGCGGCTCTGCGACCTTGAGAAAGGGCGCTAAATTACTTATTATTCATCGGTGTTTCTCCAGCGGATCAGCCTCCGGAATTTCCGGAATTTTGAGAGCGAGACGGTCGAGTTTCCGGAGCGCGGCGCAGCCTTCATCGGCGACAACGGTCAGGGTAAGACCAACCTGCTGGAGGCTGCCTACTATCTCGAGATTTTTCGCTCTTTCCGGGGCGCGCGGGACGAACAACTGATCACCTTCGGGAGCGGGCACTTCCGGGTGGAGGCGCTCCTGTCCGGCGGTGAGGGTGGTGAGGAGGCGGAGGTGGCGGCAGCCTACGCAAGGGACGGTCGCCGGAAGAAGATCACCGTTGACGGCAGGGAGCCGGCCCGGGTCGCCGATGCCCTCGGGCGCGTCGGAGCGATCGTCTTCACCGCCAGCGACGTCGAGATCGTCGCCGGCGGTCCCGGAGCGCGTCGGCGATTCCTCGACATCATGCTTTCGTTGGTCGAGCCGGGCTACCTGCCGGCCCTGCAGCGCTACCGGCAGGTCCTGTCCCAGCGAAACGAGCTGCTGCGCGATGGGGCGAGCCCGCCCGAACTGGCGGCGTGGGACGCGGGTCTTGTCACTGCGGGAAGCCGCGTCGTCGAGGCCCGGGCCCGCTGGGTCGGTGCGCGGCGGGCCGGCTTTGCTCGGTTCTACGCGGCGATCTCGGGCGGCCAGGATACGGGACTCGAATACGTCCCCTCGGTGCCCCTCGAGGGCGGCGACGCCGAAGCGCCGGGTCACGAAGCTTGGGAGGAGGCTTTTCGGCTCGAGATCGGGCGGCAGGGCGAGCGCGAACGGCGGCGCGGTGTGACTCTGGTTGGCCCGCATCGCGACGATCTCGCTTTCTGGTTGGCAGGCGGCGCCGATCCCGTCCGCATGCGGAACTTCGGGTCCGCCGGTCAGCAGCGCACCGCGGCGATCGCTCTGCGAATGGTAGAGGCCGAGACTCTGCGCGCCGCCCGGGGCCGGCGACCCATCGTCATGCTCGACGACGTGTTCGCCGAGCTCGATCCGGCGCGCGCCGAGAGGGTCGTCGAGATGCTGACCGCCGAGCGATGGGGACAGATCCTGGTGACCTCGCCGAAACCGGACGAGTTCGCGTTGATGGGTGACAGCCTGGCGAAATACAAGATCGCCGCCGGGACGGTTCGGGCGGCATGAGCGGGAAACGCGGCGGTTCGCTGCAGCGTATCGGCGAGCTGGTGGGAAACCTGCTCGCTGCCCGCGGCCTCAGCGAGGGCGTGGAGCGCGCCTCGGTGATCCCCGGGTGGGCCGACCTCGTCGGACCGCAGATCGCCCGCGTCGCGACGCCGGTGGGCTTCGAGAGAGCGACGCTCTTCGTCGAGGTGCGCTCTTCGGCTTGGCTGATGGAGCTGGAGATGATGGAGCGCCGCCTGCTGGTGCAGCTCAACCAGGGAAACAGATTCGGTAAGTACGACAAGATCGTGTTCAGGATGGCCGATAGCGACTGAAACATCCGGCAGGTAGTCGAGAACCAAGAGGAAGAGTGATGGCGAAGCGATCGGGGACCGGGAAGAAGAAGACGACGACGACGAAGAAACCGTCGCCCAAGAAGAAAGCCCCCGCCAAGAAGACGGCGCAGGCAAAGAAGAAGCCCACGGCGCGTGCCACCAAGGCGAAGGCAAGCACGAAGCAGGCCTCCGGGAAGAAACCGACCAGCCGCAAGGGCGGCGGCAGCTACACGGCCGGCAAGATCCAGGTCCTCAAGGGCCTCGAAGGCGTCCGCCGGCGCCCCGGCATGTACATAGGTTCGACGTCGGCACGCGGCCTGCACCACCTCGTATACGAGGTCGTCGATAACGCTATCGACGAAGCGATGTCGGGATACTGCGATGAGATCAACGTCGTTGTTCATCCCGACAACTCGGTCACCGTCACCGACAACGGCCGTGGCATCCCCGTCGACCTCCACCCGACCGAGAAGGTGCCGGGCGTCGAGCTGGCCATGCTCACTCTGCACGCCGGCGGGAAGTTCGACAAGGACTCTTACAAGGTGTCGGGCGGCCTGCATGGGGTGGGCGTGTCGGTGGTCAACGCGCTCGCTGAGTACCTGGAGGTCGAGATCCATCGCGACGGCAAGATCTGGCGCCAAAAGTACAGCCGCGGCAAGAAGAGCACGGAACTCAAAGCCGCCGGCAAGACGGACAAAAATGGCACCAAGGTCTCCTTCAGGCCCGATCCCGAAGTCTTCACCGAGCTCGAGTACGACTTCGACACGCTGGCGACCCGGCTCAGGGAGTTGGCGTTCTTGAATCGCGGTGTGAAGATCATGTTGGCGGATGAGCGAGCGGACCGGGAGAAGAAGAGCAAGTACCAGTACGAGGGCGGCATCAAGGAGTTCGTGAAGTACCTGAGGGGGAACCGAAAGGCGCTACACAACGAGATCATCTACATGGAGGCGAAGCGCCCCGAGTGCGAGATCGAGCTGGCGCTGCAATACAACGAAGGCTACAAGGAGGACGCCTTCACCTTCGTCAACAATATCAATACTCACGAGGGCGGCACTCACCTCACCGGGTTCAAGGCGGCGCTGACGCGGACGCTCAACGATTACGCGCGGCGCGGCGGCATGCCCAAGAAGGCGAATTTCAACCTGACCGGCGAAGACTCCAGAGAAGGCCTGACCGCCATCCTCTCGGTGCGCGTCATGGACCCGCAGTTCGAGGGTCAGACGAAGACGAAGCTCGGTAACAGCGAAGTACGTGGCGCTGTGGAATCCGTCGTCAATGAGGGGCTCTCAAACTTCCTGGCGGAGAACCCGTCCGAGGCCCGCAAGATCATCGATAAGATGATGCAGGCGGCGCGGGCCAGGGAGGCGGCGCGCCAGGCGCGCGACTTGACGCGCCGCAAGTCGGCGCTGGAAGGCTCGATCCTGCCCGGCAAGCTCGCCGATTGCTCGTTGACCGACCCGAGCGTCAGCGAACTGTACCTCGTAGAGGGAGACTCGGCGGGCGGCTCCGCGAAGCAGGGCCGCGACCGGAGCTTCCAAGCGATCCTGCCGTTGCGGGGCAAGATCCTGAACGTTGAGAAGGCTAGGCTGGACAAGGTCCTTTCCAACGAAGAGATCCGAACGATCATCACCGCGGTGGGGACGGGCATAGGCGATGACGAGTTCAACCTCGAGAACGCCAGGTACCACCGGATCATCATCATGACGGACGCGGACGTCGACGGCGCGCATATCCGAACCCTGCTGCTGACGTTCTTCTTCCGGCACATGCGCCAGCTGGTCGAAGCGGGCTACGTGTACATCGCGCAGCCTCCGCTCTACCGGATCCGGCGCGGCAAGAAAGAGATGTACGCGTACAGCGAGGATGAGCGCGACAAGATCGTCAAGGGTATTGGCGACGGTGCGGGCGGCAAGGCGGATATTCAGCGTTACAAAGGTCTCGGCGAGATGAATCCGGATCAGCTGTGGAAAACGACGATGGATCCGCAGAACCGCACGATTCTCAAGGTCACGATGGATGACGCCGTAGAGGCCGACCGCCTGTTCACCCTCTTGATGGGTGACGAGGTGGAACCGCGGCGCGCCTTCATCGAGCAGAACGCGAAGTACGTCAAAAACCTGGACGTCTGAGTTCGGGCAAAGTGGATTGGGTACTCGCTTGCTGAGCAGGTTCCTTCGCCCGCGGAAGATCGCCCGTCTTATCCTCGCGCTCGCCGCCATCTACCTGGCCGCCGGCTACGTCTCCGCACGAGTTCATTGGGTACCCTCCAGGCCGTCGGACCTAAGAGACATGGGCGAAGTGCCGGCGCTTCAGCCGGCTGGGGTGCGGGCGGCTGGCGCGCTGCACGTGCATACCCGGCGCTCGCACGACGCGCTGGGCAGCGAAGGAGAAGTCGCTGAAGCGGCGCGAGCCGCCGGTCTCGATTTCGTAATGATCTCTGATCACCGGCCGCAGTCCGCGCCTGAGAGCGACTGGCAGGTTGCGGCGCGCCAGGATGGCGGGGTGCTGTTGTTGCGAGGCCAGGAGATCTCGCTGGGCGATGCGGTCGGCCGCGTGCTCGCCTTCGGTCTCGACACGACCATGACCGGCTGGACGGGCAGCCCGGACGAGTTCGGTTGGGTGCTCTACAACAACGGCGCCACGGCGGTGGTTGCCCACGCGCGGAGCCCGCGGACGGATGACAGCTGGCGGCCTGGGGAGACGCCGGGCATTGTGGGTTGGGAGGTCTTCGACCTGGCTGACGTCGGCCGCGTACGGCTGGCCGATCACTGGGTCGTGTACCACCTACTGTCGCTCGCGGCCAGCGTTCCCATCGGTCGCGCGCATCAGAGTCTCTTGCGGCTCTATCGCAGAGGGTTCGAACAACCGCATGTGGCGGCATTCGACTCTCTCTACGCTAGTGGTCCGATCACGGCGCTGGGCGGCCTCGACGCTCATCCCAAAACGCGGATCGGCGATGGCCTGGTCCCGCCCTACGAGCCGTTCTTCAAGAGCATCGTCAACCACGTGGATCTCAGAGCGCCGCTGCCCCCGGACGCCGCGGAGGCTGCTGCAGCGATAACGACCGGCATTCGTGCCGGAAGCGTCTTCATCTCCTTCGGCCACACCGGGCTGGCGAGGAACTTCGTGCTGTTTCTGGCCGCACCCGGCGGCAGGACGCTGGGGCCGGGTTGGCCGCTGAACTGGCAATCCGGGCTGGTCTTGCGGGCGGGGTTCTGGGGTGGTCCGACCAAGCGGTTGCTTTACCGGGTCATGCGCGACGGCGCGACCGCGGCTTGGGTCAGCGGCGCCGAGTTGGCTTGGCCGGTGCCGGAGCCCGGCTCTTACCGGGTCGAGGTCTACAGATACACGCTGCGCCTGGGTCCCCTCGTCTGGAACCTGCGCCCCTGGATTTTCGCCAACCCCAACCGCGTCTTGCCCGCCGTCGGTTAGCCTCGGCTGCGCTCGCTACAACTCGACCTCGACCTCAGCGTAGTCTCGGAGGCTCTGAACCTTGTCAGATCCGCCGAGGACGATCAACACGTCACCAGCCTCCAGGTGTGTC